>QHZP01000785.1 GCA_003224715.1 Acidobacteriota bacterium
TCGAAGCGGTCGGACCCCTTGCAGTCGATTTCGCCCGTATTCACGAGCGCGAGATTCGTCCGGGTTTCTGCGTTCTGTTGCAATCCGTATAACCAATGTTCCTGGAAATCAAGATTGTTCAGTTGGTCCGGATAAAACACGCCGTAGCGGCCGCCCGGGCCTGTGGTTAAGGTTCTCGCACCCAAGACAAGTCCGCCGGTNNNNAAAGAGCGCCGGCCAATGGCCCCGTAGCGGAGTTAACGCCCACAGCGCCGCGATCTATCAGCCATTGAACGAAATCAGGTATAAGAACCTGTTCCCCTGGTTGCACTTCAATGAAAGCATGTGTCGTTTGTGAGGGGGTCTGGATAAAATCGGCCACATAATCAAAACATAGACTCTTCGCTTTGGACGCGAGGTTGGCGATCATCAGTTCGCTTTGGTAGCGGTCAGTGCCAACCATGACGGGGACATGCGACCAGTAAGAAAAGTAGCAAGGGCGATCGCCGCTCAAGCATGCACCGGGGTCTGCGATTACAGTGGTGCTTGGCGACGGCGGTTGCTCCGCAATATCACTCGTCTTGACGGGGGAAATGAAGGATCCGTCCGAAGTCCCCTGGTCGTTGATGACGGCATAGGCGTAAAACGGGGCAGCGCCGCTGAGTCTTTCAACTCGGACGTAACCGTTGGCCAACGACCCCCCGATGGAGGACAGAATCGAGCTAAACTGTTTGAAGGCTCCCGGGGAAAGGCGTTGATCCGGCAACGCGAATGACATAGGATTGGCTGGATCTCCGGAAATGACGGTCACGCGCAGGACTACGTCCCCCTCGATGGGCCCGCCTGCGTTTTGAACAGCGACGTTAGACCCGTCCTGGGAGTTTTGACGGAGCCCACAAAGATACACAGTCTCATTCAGCAACTCGGACTTGGAGAGCGCCCGGTAGACCAGGCCTGCCCGCCCGGCGCCCGCCAGTGTGGTGGTTCTTGCTGTAGCCGCAATTTCAGGTGGTTGGAATCCGACACTGCTGATTCTCAGCGTACCACCACGCCCACCACTGCTCGCGACCGGAATTCCTATGGACTGCAAAAAGGCGATGGCATCGGGGAAAATCCTTTGCTGCCCAGCAGGGAGACGGAATGACCCCATTCCGCTGCCACCACCGAAGGCTGCGGTATAAGTGATTTCGAGTTGCGCATTTCTTGGACTTCGGTTGCACAGCGTGAGTTCAGTGGTGTAATAGGAATTGTTCAGTCCTCCGGCCGATAGAACAATCGGAACGAAGAGTGTTTTGATCTCCGTCGTCGCAAAGGAGGAAACGTCGACTCGCGCAATTGTTGCATCGCTGAAAACACAGCTAGGAGGCCCTCCTATCGATCCACATCCGTAGCTGCTTTCGCCACTGAAGTAAACGTTGCCCCCTGAATCGACCGCCATGCCCAGCCCGCCTGCCTCATTGAACCCGGTCAGCGCAGAACCGCTAGCGTTTAAGCGTGCAGTCCCAATGCCCATGGCGTATACTTCTCCCTCCGCAAAGTAAGCAATTGCGGTGCCCCCAACGCCAAAGGTCGAATACGAAAGCTTGTCCAGTCGAGAATCGAGCTTCAGCACGAACAAATTGCTTGTTCCTGGTCCAAAGGTACTCTGAAGGGCATCCGGCGTGGTTGGAAATTCCCGAGATTGGGTGAAACCGGTGACGTAGACATTGCCCGCCGGGTCTAAGGCAATGCCTTGTCCTACATCCATCCCAACCCCTCCCAAGAACGTGGAAGCAAGCAGACTTTCCCCTTTGCCATTCAACCAGACGACAAAAGCATCGGTCTGGCCTCCGTACAAGGGTTGAAAGACTC
>QHZP01000202.1:0-19431 GCA_003224715.1 Acidobacteriota bacterium
TTTGTTAGCCTTCGAGTCAGCGCTCTAATCCGTGGATCTCTCCCTCGCCCTTGGGGAGAGGGTGCCATCCGGCGGACCGGGTGAGGGTCAACCCACAGGAATTGCTCCTCAAAATGTCCAATCTCCAGAACCCCGCGATCCATCGAGGGGCTAATACGGCCAACGCACTTCTCGCTGTGGGTTTTTTCTACGCCCGATAGCAAAATCCAGACGAACCCCGGTTGGTCACGCCCCTACAAGATCAAGTTCAAGATATCCAGGGCCACCTGTTTGCTGAGGCCGCCAACTTCTCCTCGAGGCCCGACACATCCAGGACATCCTTCCTGGCAGGGACAGCAACGAATTAGACGCGCCGTCTCACTGAGAATCCGATCCTGCATGTCGTAGAGCGGCACGCTCATACCCATCCCGCCTGGATAGTTATCATAGATAAAAATATTAGGCTCGAAAATCTGTTCTCTCCGATCCCATCGCTGAGGACCCGGTATTTCTGGCGGTTGCTCAATAGCTTTCCCGACTAGATTCTCCTCAATTGCCAACCTGATATCTCGGAGATCACACATTAAGAACAACGCGGCCATCTGGCACATCGCCTGAGCTAAACCTCTAACTCCATCAAGACGAATGGCCGCAGAATAGGGCAAAGCTTCCAGCAAGGATTTTGGCAGGGTCAGCCAATAGGAGGTCGTATGCATTTCCTGTTCGGGCAACTCCAAATCGCCAGCCCCCACATTTTCGAGGGTATAAAATTTGATTTTCTTAAAGCCAACGACCTGCGTGGTCAAGTGAATTTCCCCATGGTTTTTGACCGAGTTCTTGACCGGCTGGGTCTCAAAGGCCTCAAGGATTCTTACCTTGGTGTAAGAAATCGCATCCGTAAAATAGTCGCTGTCTACCTGCCTCACATGGGCCCGTCGTTCCCTGTAGTCGAGCTTTTCTACAAAATATTGCTGCCCTTCGTGGATGTAGATTGCCTTTTCATGAAGTGTGGTCAGGGCGCTGGGAAAATCGACTTTACTGATAATCTTGGGCTCGCGCGTCGTATCCAGCACCACGAAATTATCCGAGCTCACGGACCTTAAGCTCACTGCGTCGGCCGGATATGCTTCGTTGGTCCAATGCCACTGGCCCTCCGTTTGATGAACGAAACCTCTTTCCTCTAGAAACTTGAGTATCTCGGCGGTTTCGACGTCTCCAAACTTTTCGCTTTGCCTGAAAGGCAATTCAAAGACCGCACATTTAAGGTGACTGAGCAGGATCTCTAGATTATCTGGATTGATCAGTCCGTGCTCGGGAGATTGGCCAAAAAAATACTCGGGATGCTGAACAATAAATTGGTCCAACGGTGAACTATTGGCCACCAAAACGGCCGCTGCCGTCCCGGACCGGCGCCCTGCTCTTCCTATACGTTGCCAGGTGGAAGTAATGCTGCCCGAGTATCCGGCCATGATGCAAACTTCCAGGCTTCCAATATCGACACCCACATCCAGAGCATTGGTGGTCACCACTCCCAGGATCTTCCCTTCCCGCAGACCCTTCTCGATGTCGCGCCGCTCCAGCGGCAAATACCCTCCTCGATAACCTCGGATCAGGTCCTTCGCCAAAACCGATTTTTCCAAGGCATCCTTGAGATAAGTCACCAGAATTTCGTTAATTAAGCGACTGTTGGCGAAAACAATGGTCTGAAGCCCTCGGCTAAGGAAGGTCAAGGCAATGCGGCGCGCCTCATTCACATAGGACCGGCGAATGCCCAGCTGCTGGTTCACCACGGGAGGGTTATAAAAAACAAAGTATTTTTCTCCCTGAGGAGCTCCACTGCTACTGACCAATTCAACTTCTTCTTCGAGTAGTCGAGAAGCCAGATCTTTGGGATTGGCGATGGTGGCCGAGCAACAAATGAATTGAGGTCTTGAGCCATAGAACTGGCAAAGACGTTTCAGCCGGCGCAATACATTCGTCAAATGACTCCCGAAAACCCCCCGATAACTGTGCAGTTCGTCGATGACGACATATCGCAGGTTTTCAAAAAGTTGAACCCACTTGGTATGATGGGGCAAGATGCCGGCGTGAAGCATATCGGGATTGGTCACAACCACATGCCCCTGGGCCCTTATGGCTTTGCGCGCATCCTGGGGCGTGTCTCCATCGTAGGTGAACGTCTTAATGTCCTTGCCGCTAAGCTGAATGAGCTGATAAAGCTCTTCCATTTGGTCCTGCGCCAGCGCCTTGGTGGGAAACAGGTACAGGGCGCGTGTTTCGAGATGCGAAAAAATCGAATTCAATACCGGGATGTTATAGCAAAGAGTCTTTCCTGAAGCTGTTGGCGTCACAACCACAACGTTTTTTCCAGCCAAAGTCTTTTCTATCGATTCTGCTTGATGACAATACAGCCTCTCGATACCACGACGCTTCAATAACTCACGCAAGACAGCATCAATACCCTCAGGAAAATCGGCAAACCGAGCTTCCTTGGCGGGAAAGTATTCCACATGGGTAACGCACTGCTGAATGTTTGGCTGCTTTTTCAGTTCTTCCACAATGCGCGGAATGGTCAGAGCGTTATTAGTTTGCAGCTTCAGCCGATGTTCTGCCATATCATTTAGTCCCGTAATTGATGGCGATCGCTCCTCCTAAATGACAGATGTATCCGGTATCCACGAATCCTGTTGCGTCCATTAATGCCTTCACGCCCTCTTGACCCGGATAGAGCTTCAGGGATTCAGGAATATATCGATAGACGTCTGCATTTCCATGCAGGATGAGCAGAGCCCACCACAGTCAGATATTGAAGATAAACGGCCCGGTAAATTCGGTTGGCAGGTTTTCCAAAATCCAACGAGAGAAAGCGCCCGCCAGGTTTGAGCAGTCGGAATACCTCTTTAAGCAATTTGGAAATGTCTGGGACGTTTCGAAGTCCATAACCCACGGTAATTCGATCGAAGCGTTTTTCAGAGAAAGCCAAATGCATAATATCACCTAATTCAAACTCGATGGTTTTGAGAGCAAGCCGGCGTTTCTTTCGCTGGGCGATCTCCAGCATTCCCGCAGTAATGTCAACCCCTATAACTCGCCCCTGGGTCAATTTCTGCGCCACCATAAAGGTTATATCGCCGGTACCACAGGCTAGATCCAGAATCTCATGGTGTGGTCCAATCTTCGCCAGCTCCACCAATTGTCTCTTCCATTTTTTGTCGCGGCCATATGAGAGCAAGGAAGTCACCCGGTCGTACCGAGGCGCAATGGTCGCAAACATCTGATTGACGTAAATCTGCTTCTTCTCTTTAGAGGTAATATGCTCCTTCATTTCCAGCCTGACAGATTTAGTCATGTTCTCCTCTCGATGTAGCGAGCAACCTCATTCCGCCGAGGCTCGGGTCTCCCTAAGCACCTGACCCCTCACCCGGTCCGCCGTCCGGCGGACCACCCTCTCCCCGGGGGCCCCAGGGGAGAGGGGCTGGGGGGTGAGGGGCAGGTTGGGTCCTGGCATAAATCTGACCGAACGGTGAACTTCGGCGCCACCTAGTGGAACTGGTGCGTGCTCCACAGATTTTTTTCGCGCAGAGACGCAAAGGCGCAGAGTTGTTCCTCAAAGCCGTTATATCGTTAGCCCTTTGTTTCTTGACCCTATTTGTCATCCGCGTTTATCAGCGTTCATCCGTGTCCCGAGAGCTTTCTCTCCGTCTCCGCGGTTATTTTTTGGTGGCGGCGTTCTCCCACTGCGTCTCCGCATCCGCGGCTCACATCACTTTTTCTCCCGTAGCTGTTTGATCTTTTCTCTCCACTCCTTCAAACGGTCCCCAATCGTCTTCTCAAATCCATTTCCCGAGGGAACGTAATAGAGGCGATCTTTCAAGGAATCCGGCAGACAGGTCATATCGGTCAGTCTGTTCTCAAAGTCGTGAGCGTATTGGTAACCTTTGCCGTAATTCAAGTTTTTCATCAAACGGGTTGGCGCATTACGGAGGTGCAAGGGGACAGGATCGGCCAGCGTGTTTCTCACATCCTCCAACACTGAATCGTAACTTTTGTAAAGGGCATTGGACTTGGGCGCGGTGGCCATGTAAACGGCTGCTTCCGCCAGTGCCAACATTCCCTCAGGCGGACCTATAAAATGAAATGCCTGCATAGCGCTTACTGCCAGGGGAAGCGCCATAGGATCGGCCAGGCCCACGTCTTCACTGGCGAAACGGACAATACGACGGGCGATATAAAGCGTGTCCTCTGCCGCCTCCAGCATCCGTCCCAGCCAGTAGAGGCTCCCGTCGGGATCACTGTTACGCATGGATTTGTGCAGGGCCATAAAGCAACATGCGACGTTGCATGGCATCTTCAATAATCTTCGAAGTGATCACTCTCTTTCCCGTTTCGTCCTGAGGGGTACTTTGAACCGCGATCTCCAGAGTATTGTAGGCCGCGCGCGCGTCCCCGTTGGCAAACGAGGCAATTTGTTGGAGGAGTTTGTCCTCGATTTGGACGGACTCTTTGCCCAGCCCATACTCTTTGTCCGCCAGGGCCCGCTCTAACAACGAGACTACTTCTTCCACCGCCAACGGTTGAAGCACATAAACCTTTGACCTTGATAGCAACGCCGCATTCACTTCGAAAGAGGGATTTTCTGTGGTCGCTCCAATCAGAACAATATTGCCCGTCTCTACGTGAGGCAGGAAGGCATCCTGCTGCGCCTTATTGAAACGATGGATCTCGTCGATGAACAGAATCGTCCTCCGGCCATAATGCCGGGCCCTTTCGGCGTCCGTCATGACCGACTTAATCTCCTTGATTCCCGCCAAAACAGCGCTGAAGGGAATAAAGTCTGAGTGGGTCATCTTAGCAATAATGTGTGCCAGCGTGGTCTTCCCCGTTCCGGGAGGCCCCCATAGGATGATGGAACGGAGGCGGTCTTGCTCAATGGCGGCCCGCAGAGGTTTTCCAGGAGCCAGAAGATGCTGCTGTCCCACGAAATCTTCCAAACGCTGCGGACGCATGCGATCGGCTAAGGGAGTATCCTCGTCGGATTTTGACTTACTGTCGGGTTCAAGACCGGAGAAAAGATCCATTGCCATAGTGACGTGATTGTATGTGAATGAGGGTAGAACCACAATTACGCATTTTCCATTTAATTGATCTTACCTCCGTGGCTATCATTATGCTAGCATATCCCCAGGAGTGTTTATGCCAGGAATATTGGTCAGGAACTTGGACACTGAAATCATTGAGCGTCTGAAAGCACGCGCTCAACAGGGTGGACGATCGCTGCAGGCGGAGGTAAAAATCATATTGGAGCGGAGCGTGAGGGAACCCAGCATGACTGAATTCCGTGAAGCCGCCTCGAGAATTCAAAAGAAACTGGCTCGTCGTCGGCACAGCGATAGCACAACTCTAATCCGGGAAGATCGGGAACGATGAGCTGTTATGTCGTCGATGCCAGCGTTGCCGTAAAATGGTTTGTGCCGGAACCTCACAGCCAGGCTGCCCTTCGATTTCTGGAGGGCGATCACCAATTAATCGCTCCCGATTTACTGGTACCAGAGATCGGGAATACCTTATGGAAGAAAGTCACTCGAAAGGAGGTGCCTTTAAGAGTAGCCAAAGAGATTCTTCAAATGCTTAACACGACTCCAATAGAATTTTACCCCTCAGCCCCAATGCTCGAAACGGCCCTGAACATCTCCATCAAGGAGCGACGCAGCATCTATGACAGTCTTTACCTGGCTCTAGCCCTCCTTAGGGAGTGCCGGTTGATTACGGCCGATGAGAAACTTCTGAATTCCCTTAGAAAGAGTCCCCTGGCAAATCATCTCCTATGGATTCAAGACTACTAACCGCGGATCGGGGGGCCAGCACCACGTTGCCGTGCCACCTCGCACAGAATAATAGAAGAGGCAATGGCCACGTTTAACGATTCCACCGCCATCGCGAGGGGGATTTTGACCTTTAGATCGACTTTGTCAAGTATGCTGCGGGTCAGGCCCCTTCCCTCGTTGCCTATGAATAGGGCAGTCGACCCCTGGTAATCCCCTTCCCGAAAGTCTCTATCTCCGTTCGGGTTGACCGCAACCAGCCTAAATCCGCGTTCACGCAGATTTTCAACCAACCCATCTAGTTTGAACCCGGAGAGAATAGGTACCCTAAAAAGGGAGCCTGCGGAAGCTCTAACTGCCTTTTGATTCAAAAAGCTGACCGTATTCTGGGTGAGAAGAACAGCGTGCCTCAGCCGAACGTATCACGGTTCCCAGGTTTCCAGGATCTTGGAGTTGGTGGGCAATCAAGACAAGGGAAGAGTGGCGGATGACATCACCTAGTTGAAACTGAGGCAGCTTCACCAAAACCACGATACCTTGCGGGGTCTCCGTATCGGCCAACGCCTTGAAAATTCTATCCGCAACCAACACCACTTCCGGACTGAACCTTTCCGCCTGTTTCAAAACCCCCTGGATGTAGCCTTCTTGAAGTCTACTTTGAGCCACATAGACTTCCTTAACCTCAAGCCGGCTCTTCAAGGCCTCTCGAGCTAGTTTGATTCCCTCAATGGGAACCCGATTCATTGAGTCTGCGCACCCTTCGCGCATCAGCTCCCGCAATTCACGGATTCGAGCGTTGGAGGAAGAAGTGATAATCAATTAGTGCCCCGTTTTGCCCTAAGTTTTGTGTCGTCTGCTTAGCATGCGAAGACATCATCGTGCCCGTGCTTGTGCTCTCGCTCGGTTAGTCGAGGCAAGGCCGAGTAAGAGCAGGAGCAAGAGTACCAATGGAAATGAAATACGTACCGTATTCCGAAATGGCAGACCTACTCTCACAAACTTCAATTGGACCTTTCTCGTGCCCAGACAGGAATTTGGAGTGCAAGAGGAGTACCCCGGAGTACCGGGTGGATCCGTTGACCGTGCTCAGGCTTTATGATAACGTTTGCGTCCATGCTGACACAGCGGCTGAAGATCCACGGTGATTCATCGGATGAGGATGCTTTGGAAATTGCCTCGGCAGCCATTCTCAACGGAAGCGTGATTTCCATTCCCACCGATACCTTTTATGCATTGGGAGCAGATCCGTTCAACCTAAGGGCCGTGGAGCAGATTTTCCAGATCAAAGGACGCCAAGGTTGGAAGCCGCTGCTTTTGCTGGTTGACTCGGTCGATCAGGCCGAAAAGATTGCCCGTAACATTCCCGATGATTTCTATAAAATTGCCGAACAGTTCTGGCCAGGACCTTTAACTCTCATTCTTCCCGCAGCCAACAACTTACCCTTCAAGGTTACGGGCGGGACGGGAACGGTCGGAATGCGCATCCCGGATTTGGCTATCACGCGGCTCTTAATCAGAGCTATTGATCTGCCTGTCATTGGCACCAGTGCTAACCTCTCGGCTCATCCTGCCTGCGCTACTGCCGATGAGGTGCTTCATCAACTGGGAGGAAAAATTGAGTTGGTCCTCGATTATGGTAAATTAAATGGAACTGCGGCCTCTACCATTCTGGACCTTACTCAGCAGCCGGCCCGAGTGATTCGTGAGGGTGCCGTTCCGGCTAAAGATCTGGCAAAATATCTTTCCCCATGAAAGAACGTGGTAAAAGGTTTGTATTCCTGCTCTTTTTTACCTACGTTCCTTTAATTATCCTGGCCTACATCACATTTGTCTACGGGTTAATCCGGCGCTCGGCTATACGAGATGACGCCCAGCAGGCCGACCTTATTATTGTTTTCGGAGCGGCCCAGTACAACGGCCGACCGTCACCGGTTTTCAGAGCCAGGCTGGATCACACCGCCAACCTTTTCAAGAGCAATTACGCCAAGAAGATAATAACCACGGGCGGCCACGGTTTTGATGCGCGCTTCACCGAAGCAGCGGTCGGTAGAGACTATCTTATCAGGCAAAGCATTCCGGCGGATTGCATCCTTACCGAGCCCAGCGGGTCGACCACGCTGGACACCATCGAAAAGCTATTGGAGTTTTTGAAGGTGCAAAATCTGACTAAGGTGATCGCCGTCAGCGATGGATTTCATCTTTTTCGGATCAAACAAATTTTTGGCGACAACCGTATTGTCGCTTATGGCTCTCCTGCCAAGCACAGCCCTATCGAGTCCAATTTCAGATCACGCGTATGGGCCTCGATAAGAGAAGTTTTCGTTTATACAGGCTATTTGGTTCAGCGGAAGCTGCACTTCCCTTTTCCAGAAACCAAAGACTAAAAAACTGTTTTTCACAACCACGCTAACCTATTTGAGGATATGCTCGTTTTCACTAGCCCGCGCTTCAGCGCGGGGTTTGAAGTTTGGACATTTTGAGGAGCAATCCCCGTGGGTTGACCCTCACCCGTCGCTTCGCGCCACCCTCCCACCAGGAGAGGGAGAACAATAAATGGGGGTGTGGCTCAGATCGACGTTTCATGCCACGCCGTTACCCACTGTGTCATGAAACGTCTGTTTATAGCCTTCAAGTCAGCGCTCTAATCGGTGGATCTCACCCTCGCCCTTGGGGAGAGGGTGGTCCGCCATCCGGCGGACCGGGTGAGGGTCAACCGCGTTCTTCGGTGCCACAGATGTCCAATCTCCAGGCCCCGCCCTGAAGCGCGGGCCTAATGTCCTAAAGTCCGGAAGTAGATTTCCGCCTGACTGATGGCCCGAAGGAATGACACCCTTCGTGCCGGGCCCCGTGAACCGGCTCGCCTTTTCCCTCAAAGACCGCCTCGCTTCACGTTGTGCTTGTTCGTTTCCCTAGGATTTTACAATTCCCCTTAGGCTTTTGTAATTATTGCCGTAAACCACTTTGCCCAGCACGACCGGATGTCGCGCTCCCGTAGCTGAGGGAACGTTTCCCGCGTGAAGATTGAAAGTTTCGTTCGCTAGAATAGCAAACCCAATAGCTTCCTTGGCATCAGCCGGGATTCCAAAATCATCCGAGCGTGACACTTCAAGCTGAGGTAATAGAGCAGCCAGGCGTTGCAGAAGAAAATCATTATGCGCCCCTCCACCGGAAATGATCAGTTGGTCCATGTGAGCCTGGGGGAGCACAAATTCTGTAATGGCTCTCGCTATGCTCCGGGCGGTGACTTCGGTGGCGGTACACACCAGGTCTTCAAAAGGGTGAGAGCCCTCTTGATCCAGCAGTTTCGAAACGAATAGTTCTCCAAATTGTTCTCGACCTGCCGTTTTCGGAGGCTTCAAGGCAAAATACGGGTCTGCCAGCAGACTTTCTAAGAGACTGGGAATGACCTTGCCGGATCTAGCGATGTCTCCACGGTGATCAAATTTCCGTTGGTTCTGTGTAAATCGACGGATCAAAGCATCGATCACCATGTTCCCCGGTCCCGTATCGAAGGCTTTAACTTGAACTATTTTTGCCGAGGGAGGGATTGAAGTCACATTGGCGATGCCCCCAATATTTAGTAAGACTCGGCCCAATCGAAGGTCCCTAAAGAGAATATAGTCAACATAAGGAATGAGTGGGGCCCCCTTTCCTCCGGCTGCCATATCGCGAGGCCTCAGGTCATAGATCGTGGTGATTCCCGTATTTTCCGCCAGGAAAGCAGGCTCTCCAATTTGCAGTGTTGAAGCAATCCGGCGCCCGCAAAACGAGCTGGGCTCGGACTGGTGGAAAATCGTCTGGCCGTGGGAACCTATCAGATCGACTTGATGAACATCGATGCGAGCTTGTTTGCAGAGTCTGAATACGGCTTCGGAATAGAGGATTCCTAACAAAAAGTTGAGATGGCTGATAATTTGGACCGACACTAACTTACCGGAAGCAACCCTTAATAGCTGGTCTCGAATCCTGGAATCGAAGGGTGCAGAATTGAAATGTTTCAGTTTAATTTGGGTAAATAAACCCGACCCAATAATCTCCACCAGAGCGGCATCCACGCCGTCTAAGGACGTACCAGTCATCAAACCAACCACCAGTCTGGCTTCCTTCACAAGTGTTTCCCTTTCGTGCTATTTGAATAACGTAATGCGTTTAGAAGCTGTAGAAAAACTAAAAACCGGCGGAGATCGGGAGGGGAAGGCTCCCGCCGAGCCTCATGGGGCAAGGACTTGGTGGGGCAATGGCTTGCCAGGAGGCTCGCCCCAGAGTCCCCCTTCGAAGAGGGCAGCCGCCACCGGCGCCGGGGGATGTCCCGGTCGGAGAGGGCCCACGCCCTGCCAAACGGACGTTCCCCCGCACCCCTCACCCGCCCTTCGGGCACCCTCTCCCCGAGCGGGGGCGAGGAGTTAAATTTAATGTCTACTTTCCCCTCGCCCCAACCGGGAGAGGGGCCAGGGGTGAGGGGGCAAGTCCAGCTCTTTCAGTATCTGATTTTTTCACTGCACCCCCTTCGAAGGGGGAATCCCTCACCCTGAGACCGGGGTCAGCCAACTTAACCCGGATCGATGACGCATAATTCAGACTCTGCCAGTCCCCCGGCAAAGCCGGGGGTTTACCTACGAGCGAAATTAGAAAGCAAATTCGTCGTGGCGCCGGTCTTTCTCACTGATCACTGAAAGCTGAGGGCTGACTGCTACGTTTACAACTTACTCTTGAACTCGCTTAGCTTTTCCAGAGCCTGCAACGGAGTCAAGCTATCGAGATTCAATTGTCTCAACTCCTCTAATACTTCATGATCGGTAATCATGAACAAATTCAGCTGGGCGGATGAGGTCGCCTTTTTCCGTTTATAATGCTTCGTCAGATGATCGCTGATTTCATGCTCGCCTTCTTCATGCTTTCTCAAGATCTCTCGCGCTCTGTCTAATACCGACTGGGGCAACCCGGCGAGCTTGGCGACTTCGATCCCATAACTTTTGTCAGCGCTCCCCGGTTCCACCTTGCGGAGAAACACGATGTTGTTCCCTGACTCCTTAACCGCCACATGATAATTCTTCACTCCCGGCAGGAGATCAGCCAACTCAGTCAGTTCATGGTAATGGGTGGCAAACAATGTTTTGGCTCGGGTGCGATGATGCAGATATTCAAGCACGGACCAGGCAATCGACAATCCGTCAAAGGTGGCAGTACCACGGCCGATTTCATCCAGAATGATCAAGCTCTTCGAAGTCGCCGTATTCAAAATCACTGCTGATTCCGTCATCTCCACCATAAAAGTGGAACGTCCTCGAGCCAGGTTGTCGGTGGCACCTATTCGAGTAAAAATGCGATCCACAATCGAGAGTTGCGCCGACTCCGCCGGAACAAACGAGCCCATCTGCGACAGAATGGAAAACAACGCGGTTTGTCGCAAGTAAGTCGATTTGCCCCCCATGTTCGGTCCCGTGATGATAAGAATCTGATCGGAAGAGTCGTTCAAGTAAAGATCATTCGGTATGAACTTTCCGGTCGATAGCTGATCTCCCAGTTGTTCAATCACCGGATGTCGCCCGCGCGTGACTACAAAGTCCCCGTCCGCCAGCAACTGGGGTCGCACGTAGTTATGGGTATGCGCCACCTCGGCCAGAGAAACCAAGCCATCCAGTTGAGCCAGGGCCGCAGCCGTTTTGCGAATGCGCTTGGCCTCTCGGGCCACTGAGGAGCGGAGTTGGCAGAAAAGATCGTATTCGATCTGGACGACCTGTTCCTCGGCCCCTAAGACCTTTCTTTCGTAGTCCTTCAGTTCAGGGGTGGTGAACCTCTCGGCTCCTACCAGGGTCTGCTTGCGTTCGTAATCAGGGGGTACAAGATTCAAATTGGATTTGGAAATCTCCAGGTAATAGCCAAAGATGTTATTGAACTTGACCTTGAGGTTGTGGATTCCAGTCCGGGCTCTCTCTCGAGCTTCGAGTTCTGCGATAAATTGTTTTCCCGAGGTGCTGATACTTCTGAGGTCGTCCAGCCCGGCATGGTATCCTTCCCTGATGAGCCCCCCGTCTGTCAAAAGGATGGGAGGATTATCTTTCAGAGCGTTTCCAATTGAAGCGCTCACATCTTCGAGAGGATCAGCTTCTTCTTTCAGAACTTGCAATCGCTCGGCCGCCAATTTCTGAAGATGTGCTCTGATGGCAGGAACCTGCTCCAGCGAGGTCTTTAATGAGATTAAATCGCGGGCGTTGGCAGTCGACAGTGCGACTTTGGACAGAAGACGCTCTACATCGTAGACACGCCTTAAGAGCGATTTGATCTCTTCTCTTTCAATGAGCTGTTGCTTCAGTATTCCGACGGCATCCAGGCGGCTGGTAATCTCTTTTAAATCAATTTCCGGTCTGAGCAGCCAGTTCTTTAGAAGTCGTGCTCCCATCCCGGTTGAGGTCTTGTCTAAACTGGCAATCAACGTGGCATGCCGGGAGCCGTCGAAAAGAGACTCCACCAACTCCAGGTTTCGGACAGTCGACTGGTCCAAAACCATTGATCCCGACAAATCGTAATACCTTAATTGATCAATATGACCGAGTGAGGCTTTTTGAGTCTCTTTCAAGTAATGTAAGATGGCCCCTGCTGCCGCCACAGCCAGCTTCTTGCCCTGGCAACCAAAGCCGTCCAGGCTCATTACCCCAAAATGATCGGAAAGGAGTCGCTGAGCATAATCCTGAGCATAGGCCCAATCTTCTACTGGGGTCTTTGCCAAAGCGGTATTCTGGCTCCAGGATTGTTGCTTAGAGTTGACGATGGCTGGATGAATGATTTCCTTAGGCTGCGACCGTTCCAGTTCCGTTTGCAAAAGCTCCTGACACAAAGGCCCCAGGAATTCGGTTGTTCTAAAATCTCCAGTGGAAAGATCTATCAATGCCAGCCCGACGCCGGAGCTCTCCCGATAAATAGAGCTCAGGAAATTGTTTTCCTGCGGGTCCAAAAGATTACCATCGGCGACGGTTCCAGGAGTCACGACCCGCGTTACTTCACGTCGCACCAGCTTCTTCGCCATTTTTGGGTTTTCCACTTGATCACAGATGGCCACCTTATATCCCTTGCGAATGAGCTTGGCGATATAACTGTCCGCGGCGTGATAAGGGACCCCACACATGGGGACGGACAGCCCTTTCTCTTTGTTTCTCGAAGTTAGCGTGATCTCGAGTTCACGAGAAGCCACCACGGCATCATCAAAGAACAACTCGTAAAAGTCTCCCAAGCGAAAGAAAACCAGTGCCTGCGGAAATTCCTTCTTGACGTGGTGATACTGCGCCATCATAGGAGTGGTAGGTTCCATTCTCGAAAACCCCTCTGAGTGCCTCCTGCTTACTGCTTACCGCTTACCGCTTACATGACGAAAAGAATTGTGGCCGCAAAGTTAAGGAGTATATAATCTCACTCTAGGCGTGTCAATGAACCCCGCTTCCCGCTTGGTTCTTGGGGGAGGAAGAATACTACCAAGGGGCCGGTAGCTGCGACTTCAGTGTGCATTAGCCCGTTATGTGGATCGAGAATTCCGCGCCCTGTGAGTGCGCCACAGAGCGTGAAAATCTTGCACCGAGCCGCGACCGTAAGGGAGCGGTTGAGGCAATCTGTCAGCTCTATCCCTCCCTAACGGTCGGGGCTCGGACTTCGGTATTTCCACCGGAGGTATTCTTGAAAATTCTAAGCATAGACACCTCCAGCCGTGCCGGGAGTATCCTTCTGGGGGAAGACCAAAAGGTTCTGGGCGAAATAAATCTGGATTCCTCTGAGACTCATTCAGTCCGGCTGCTTTCTGGAGTTGATTACCTGCTCAAAAACTTGGGAATCCGTCTCCTCGATCTGGATGCGTTTGCCGTAGTCTCCGGTCCTGGCTCTTTTACCGGAATCCGGATTGGTTTGACCACGGTCAAGGGACTGGCCGACAGTACCTCAAAACCGGTCATCCCCATAACCGCGTTGGAAGCCTGGGTGGAGAAATTTCCGCGCCTGCAGGGGACCATCGTGCCACTCATCGACGCTCGTCGCGGAGAAGTGTATGCGGCTGTATTCGAACGAATAGGTGACGCCGTCAAGGAACTGGATGCAGGGAAGGTCGCCAAACCGGCTCAGATACTCTCTCAATTAGTTCAAGAGCAGATCGTTTTCATCGGAGGGGGGGCCACTCAATACCGTGATCTCCTCATAAACTGCTGTCATCCGGGCTGGAAAGTGGCCACTTGTGATCCTTTTCTGGGGAGGTCGATGGCGCGTATCGCCTATCAGCGCGCCATGGATGGGCGGTTCACATCCGCTCAGGACCTGCAGGCTTACTACCTCCGCAGATCGGATGCGGAAATCTACTGGAAAGAACAGTGAAGATCGAAATTCGTTTGATGCAGAATGACGACCTCCCACAGGTGACCGCCATAGAGCAAAGGTGGCCCTATCTCAGTAAGTGGGGAGAGGAAGGCTATCGCACGGTTCTTAGCAACCCAAGGATCTATACTTGTCTCGTGGCTGAAGACGCTAACGCGGGCTCATCTCCAGTTATTGCTGGTTTTGCGATATTGGCTTTACTTATCGACCACTGTGAATTGTGCAATCTCGTCGTGCCCCCTGAATATATTTCGAAGAGAGTTGGCCATTTACTCCTACAGCAATGCATTGAGGTCTCTCATCACTTCGGCGCCTCGCAAATATTTCTGGAAGTTCGGCAATCGAACCTTCGCGCCATTCATTTCTATGAGAAAAACGGTTTTCAAATTGCCTCCGAACGCAGAAACTACTATCGTGATCCTCCGGAGGATGCTTGGGTCATGGAAAGAAGAATAACCAGGGATTGACTCATCGATTTCCCCGACCAGGCGGGCCTATTTCCTAAACACGCTGACGCGTCTGCCGGCACAATTCCAGAGGATGCGAAAACCTCATCGTTCTCTTGCTCGATACCACAGCGGTGAGTCAAGAGTAAGAGCACGAGCATGAGCACGAACTATGTTGCGGTTTCTGAAACGGAGCGCCAAGATGCAGGGACCTGCTAGGTTTGAAGTACCCCAGCAGCGAAACTCAACAAATCCCCCTGTTGGCGGGCCAGTTTCATAAGCTGGGCGTAATCTCCTGCTAACTGGCAAAGCTGAAGGACGGAGGGGCAGGCAAGCTGAGTAGGATCCGTGTGAGGGAGGTACTCAAGCGAAACCTCGATGGCTTCTGCATAGCGCTCAAGCCGAGCCAACAGCCTGACTAAGACCTGGGCTGGGCCGCTGCCCATCTCACTCGGATCCCCTTCTGTAAGCTTATTACGAAAATGCCGGATGGCCTCCTCCACTCGCTCACCCAATAGCGCCCGCAAATAAATACCATGATCCGGAAACACGTTCTGAAACGGCGGGTCACCTCGGTACTGGAAGAGGGACGACAGCCGACTGCCGTATTCGGTCAGCTCCAAGGCGAGTGCCAGAGTCTCTCGATCGTTTAGTTCCAAACTGAATTGGATGACCGAGACTACATGTGACGTGTCGAGGTAGTAGCTATTCCCCTCAAACAGCCAGTCTCGCCCAGCCATCAGCGCAGGAATGTTCCGGGTCTCCGATGCTTGTCCCTCATTCTGGGAGATAGTCCGTTTCAAGTTCTCGACCAAATCCCCATGCACTCTACGGATCAGGATGCGCAAGCAGTCCTCCCGGCCATTACGGCCCGGGTATTGATGGAAACTGGTGATAGCTCGGCAGATGCCGTAGTTGGATAAGATGAGCTCAAATCCTTTACGAGGGTGGACGCCTTCGTGGAACGCGATCTCGATAATAGGAGCCATCTCCTCTTGTGACTCAATCCGCTCGATGGCCGCAGCGACAGGTGCCGGCTCTCCGATCGCTCGAAAATACGGCCAGGCACGCTGGATGTTGCCGTCAGCCAAGAACAGACCCCCAACCTCCCGGGCCGCTTCGATAAAGCCTTCCTCGTAGGCCCGGCGCGTTTCATTCGGCAAATCCTCCATCGGTTCGATTTGAATCAACGGCAGTCCGAGCTCGTGTCGTCTTTTCATAAGCCGTGCCTCAAATAACCGCGGATAGTCCTTCTCTTCGCGAAACCGCCGCATCAGGAAATCGAATCCTGCCCCGGAGCCGCCGGACCGCAGCGCTTGCTCAACCAGATGAAACGTTTCATCGCTCATAACCTTTTTGAATCGGGATCACTCTAAAGAAGATCAAGGCCGACACCACACTGTGGAGATCATACACCTCCACAACTGTGCCTTCAACTCTTGAAAATCCCCCCGGCATCCCCCCGGGGAGGGCAGGTGTGAAACAATGGAGGGAACACCTGGAACATGCCCCCCTTCGAACGAGGGGGGACTTCAGGAGGGTCACTGGAAAGCCTCACCAAGTCTTGATTCAACAGTGGCTACCCCCCTTGGCCAAGGGGGGACGAGTCCGGGAGCAACGAGCTTCTGCAAGGACTCACGAATTCCTTCACACGTTCAGGTGTGAAAAAACGGGGCGAGCCTCCTGGCCCGCCGCCCGCCCCAGCAAGTCCTTGCCCATGCGAGTGGAGTCGTCTCCGTCGCCAACAACCCACCCTAGGGCGGTCGCCGGATAGCAGTTAAGTTAAGAGATGGGGATAATGCGAGAGTGTAGGTAGTCTGCAGCTAGCAATCAAAGGTCCGAATCTGCAGTCTCTGTTTCCTGTTGAACCCCCGCTGGTCGCCGCGCGGAGCGCGCCTCCCACACTCTTATTACTCATTCTTATTACTATGGGAATGTGACGCCCCCGGCGGGAGAGGCTCTTTTGCGTATGGCGGTGGGAGTTCAAATCAGGCGCCGGTGATTGTGCGCTAAGAACGAGATGATGCCAAAATGCTACGCGAGCTCTGATTCGGCCAGCACCTGAGAAGGAGCGACCACTTCGAACTTGGGCGGTTCCTTTTTAGGAACTTCCCGCGAAGCAGACTTGGCTGTTCCTATCAAGGCCTTAGCTGCAGGCTCGCCCACTTTCAGCTCGCAGTTGCCAAGGGTGACTTGAAGTTTACCATGATTGCCGTCTTGATTGAGCTTCACTTGGAGCGAGGAGGCGCGAATAGTCGTTTGATCGCTGACACGTCCTGCTAGCTCAACCCTTTCAGCTTCAATCTGGCCTGCGATCTCACCTTGAGACTTAAGTTCGGACACTTTGATCTGACCAGAGACTGAACCCGATTGGGTGATGGTGAGAGACGGTGCCGAGACATCCCCCTTTAATTTACCGCTAATGGTAATGGGGCAATTTGATCGGATGGACCCGTCAACTTCCGTCCCATCTTCCAATATCGTTTGCTTCGTTGTTGAGTTTTCTGACATTGAGGTTCTCCTTTGAAGTTACCGTGACCTTAAGATTTTTAAACTTAATGAGCAGCCATGCTCAAAACCAAATTGAGTCAGCGACGCCGGTTGTTGAAGCGCTGCCACAACCGTGCCAGCCTTTCCCACGATCAGACGCTTTGGACCCACAATCCCTGGAGAAGCTCCATTTTCAAGGAACTTTCCATGGATCACAATCTCCCCAGCTCCAATGATCTGACAACCTGCCAGGACACCATGGGGGCCGATCGTCAGCGTCGATCCCTGCCCCACCGTGATGACGCACTTTTCAAGAGTGCTTTCAATCTCAACCTGTGATCTCTCGTCGAACTCGAGGACCGCGTTGCGCAAAACGTCTCCCTTACCAAAGAAACGTTTGGGCGCGCCATAAAGGTCCGCAGACATTCCTGCCAGACCGTTTTTGACTTGCGTGTAGTACTCTACCAGCTTGGTTCCCTCGATCATTACCTGACCGTTTCCGTCCGCCGAGAAATCCAGCCAGTCGGCTGAAATCTCAGTCAATTGATCAGGAACCGCCTCAATCCCATAGAGCTTGGCACCACTCAGGTTGGCTCCCGTCAGTTTCGCGTTTAGCAGATGACAGTGGCGGAGATCCGCTCTGGATAGGTTAACGCCAATCAATATGGCATCCTCGAATATCGCTCCTTTCAGGAGTGCGGCCTTAAAATTCGCACCTTCGCCGTAAACACCACGCAAGGATGCCTCCATCAGGTTAGCTCCGGTCAAGTCTGCCTCTTCGAGGCTGGCTTTCTCCAGACTGGCATACTGCAAATTAGCTTCGCGCAGATTGGCTCCGCCCAAGTAGCTTTCGTTCAAGTGGGCGTTGCTGAGTTGAGCTCCTTCCATTAACGCTCCACCCAAATTGGCGAGTTCGAGTTGAGCATAAGAAAGACGAGCGCCTTTGAGATTGGCGCGCTCCAGCGTTGCCCCCTCCAGGTTGGCGTGACTCAGGTCGGCAAACTGCAGATTGGCATCGTCAAGATTGGCCTCTTCGAGATCGGCCTTTTGTAGATTTATCTCTTCTAAGTTCGCTCCCATCAGGTAAGCTTCGCGCAGGTTGGCACAAGACAGGTTGGCTTTCTTGAGATTACTTTCTTCGAAATTCACTCCTTCAAGGTCGGCACGCCGCAGGTCAGCACATTCGAAGTTTGCGTGATTGAGTGCGAGTTCCCTTAGGCAAGCCCGCTCTAAGTTTTCCCCGCTTTTGAGTTTTTGAAGTACTTCTTCCCTAGAAAGATCTGCCATGGATCTCTTTCTATTTTTTTGCTCCCGCAGGCTGTGGGACAGAAGGCAAGGCTAAACCGAAATGGTCATCCTGCCGAGCTTGTGAGATACTCATCGAGTTTCTGAATACGTCGTTTAAAGGGGAGTCTTTGGATTTTGTGAATCAAGTTCACTTCACCTAGCTCTGCCAACATCACCATGATTTGAAGAAGGCACTGCTGCCGGCTTTGTCGACGTTGGCGCTTTTCGGCGGCCAGGGCGGGATGGGAGGCGACTTCAGCTACAGTGTGTTCGAACTCCTCTTCCCGGCGGCGTAACTCGCTCACCAAGGCGGCCAGGCGAAAGCGATAGGCCGAACGACCGGCATCGAGCGGCATGTCCTCCACCTCCTTGCGATACTGCTGAACGCTGTTACAGATGCGCTCGCACATCTCCAGCGGGATCTTAGTAGCCGCCGTCAGATCCTCCTTATTAGCTAAAAAAAGCATGTTCATGGAGCCTAGCCCGGCCGCGTAGAGCTTTTCAAAAGTGACACGCCCCAGGCCAGGAATCTGTTTGAGCAACGATTTAATAATAAACTCTTCGCGTCTTTGCGCTTCCTCTCCTGTCTGGAACACTTCAGGCAAAACCGCAATTAACGCCTCGTAGTTTTCCAGAATACAATGACGCGTCTCACCACCGATCCAACGTTCTGGGCTGGCTTGGGCGAGTGAGAGAGCTTCATCAAACTCCGTCATTCGCTTGGCCGCCCGGCTGAGGCGCATATTTTCGGCGGCTCGGCTGATGCTTCGCAGAGCGGGCCGGCAGATCTCAATCCAATCTTTGGCGGCCGTGCCCCGCCTAAGCTCAAAAATGAAGTTCTTCAAGGGATAGGCATAACCGGTTGCCAGCTGGACAAATAGGTCTTGGACTGCTTCTTCCAGCAGTACTTTGCCTTCGCTCATCTCATCTGCCTTCATATCTGAACTTGTGACGGCATCGAAAGCCTCGTCAAAAGCATGCACCACTTCATCGACAAACTTCTTGTCATTCACTGGTGAGCCCGTCAGAGCCTTAGAGTCTGGAGATGAGTCCGTCTG
>QHZP01000202.1:19455-20741 GCA_003224715.1 Acidobacteriota bacterium
GAACCCTATCGGTTTCATAACTGGGCATCGCTGCGGCACTGGTCATCGCCCCAGCCACACTGGATGGCTTCGCTTGAGAAGAGCCAGCCGGCCTCTCCAGACTTCGTTCGAAAGCGGGCTCAGGCCGTGGTTTTCTTCCGCTTGAACCGTTGCCAGTGAAGGTTTGTCTTTTCATCGAATCCCGACGCGAAGGCGGTTTGGCGCCCCTGGGCATCTTTATAGGTGTCTCATCGTTCCCGCCAATCGAATCTAAAATTTTCTTGAAGATCCCCATATCAACACCCGTTTAATTTGTCCAGCTTGCCGCGGATGTGTCTTACTTACTCGACCTGGCGATTAAGAAGCTGCGGCTCGTAGCAGTAGAATCAGTTTTGGGGCCATTACCTCTTTCCTGCTTTCTGTTTACGGCAGTGCTGAGTAAGTTCTTTAGCGAAATGTCGATGAGCCTCAACAAGGCGAGCCCGTCCGTCTGCCGGACCACACAGTCGCTGGACATTTTTGATATTGGAAGAACCAGATTTGGAGTTCAATGCCGCGTCGCGGCATCTGAGGATAGGCAGACCTTCTAAGGTCGATTCGGCGCCCCATCCCAGACAACGTCGCAGGGAAGCTGTGAAAAAAATTGGGAGGGCGTGCCTCCTGGCGAGCTATCGCCCCGGCAAGTCCTTGCCCCATGAGGCTCGGCGGGAGCCTCGCCCTCCCAATCTCCGTTGCTGGCTGAGGCCCTCTGGGAGTTGGTCCCGTTCAGAGAATCTATCTTGGGCTGGAGTTACTCTTTCTTAACTTTCGCGTCGTAAGAGCTCATTCCTCGAGCGTTCTTGACGGCCTGGATCAGGTCTTCGACCTTTGCCACATCCGGGTCGTACTTCACCACGGCTTCCTTATTTTCCAGCGACACCTTCGCTTCCTTCACGCCCTTTACGGACTCAAGTGCAGACTGCACCGTGGCAACGCATGACCCGCAGGTCATGCCGCTGATCTCTAACGTGACCGTCTCTTCTCTAGCCGGTCCTGACGCAGCAAATCCTCTGCCAAGGAGCGGCCCCATTATCACCAATCCAATGGCAAGAAGTATTCCTCTTCTTTGCATACAAATCACCTCCAGCGCGCATTATATCATCAGTGTGTCCCTCGCTTGACCTGATGAGTTCCACCTGACGACGACATGTGTCGGCATTCAGCCAAGAGAAAAAATAACACCTCTGTAAATCGTCTAGTTCGGGGAAATTACCTGACGCTGGGTGGGACGCGCGCTCCGAGGCGCCTCAGTCAGCGGGCGCAGAACG
>QHZP01000203.1:0-8901 GCA_003224715.1 Acidobacteriota bacterium
CTCCGCCTCTACGTTCATACACTCGCGAGGATCCGCGGCCGGCAGCGGTTCGGATACCTGCTCGAGCGGCTGAAGAGGATCATGCAGATGGTCGCCCAGCGCGACGTGTTCCGGGGTGACCGGAGCGAGTTCTATTTGCGGGTTGTTACGCAGGCCAATCTGGCCGCGCTCCAGCAGTACCAGCCACGCGTATACCCAGGGCACGTTGTCCTCTTTCGGGCCGAGGGCCGGAAGGTCGCTTCCGGGGACGACCGCAGATTGGCTTGGAATCAGCTTGCCGCAGGCGGTCTGGAGATCCAAGCCGTGCCTGGAGCCGACTCCGGGCTAATGCTGACGGAGCCACATGTGCGAGTCCTGGCTCGGCGGCTCGAGGCCTGCATCGAGTCTGCGCGGCTGGCGACCATGGTAGGACGGACGTGAACCTCCTTCCACTCCTTCCCGCACGCTCGTGGCTCATGGCCGTAGCCGCAGTCGTCGCCAGCCTGATCGGCGGGGCCTTCAGATCGCAAAGCCTGCTTGCCATGGGCTTTGCTGGCCTTGTCGTGGGCAAGGCCGCGACGAGTGTGGCTGCACGCCTTCTGCTCAACCACTTTACTCAGCAGACGATCGCCGAGCTGAGCCGCAACCTGAGCCGAAGGGTGCTGGCGACGCCGCTCTCGCAACTTGAGCGTGTTGGGATCTCCCGTATCCTCGTGACGCTTACGGAGGACGTCGCGATGATCGGCTGGGCCGCTCAGAACGTCCCGACGTTCGCGATGAACGTCGCGGTGCTCGCGGGCTGTGCGATCTACCTCGGCTGGCTTTCATGGCAGATGCTGCTCAGGGTGACATTCTTCATCGTGATCGGCTCCCTCGTGTATCGCATTCTAATCGGGCGCGCATACAGATATCTCCAGCATGCCCGCGACACCCGCGCCGTCCTTTTTCAGCACTTTCGCGGGTTGACGGAAGGGATAAAGGAGTTGAAGCTCCACGCGGTCCGCCGCGAAGCTTTTCTCTCGGAGCGAATCGCGACGGCAACGGAAGCGCTCCGACGCGATGCGCTCGCCGGGGTCCGGCACCACGCACTGGCGGACACGTGGTCTCAATTGCTCTTCTATGGCCTCATCGGCGGGACGCTCCTTGCGACTGCTGCCATGCCAAGCCTCAGCACCAAGACACGCACCGGTTACGTCTTAGCCATGCTCTACGTGATGAACCCTGTGTGGAGTTTAATGGAGGGGTGGCCGATCTTCGCGCGTGCTCGGATCGCGCTGGCGAAGGTCAACGGGCTCGGTCTCTCTTTGAAAGGACTCGACGCCGAGCCTGTGGAGGCCGTCGACGCGGGACCGCTGCGTGCCTGGAGCCGACTCCGGGCTAATGCTGACGGAGCCACATGTGCGAGTCCTGGCTCGGCGGCTCGAGGCCTGCATCGAGTCTGCGCGGCTGGCGACCATGGTAGGACGGACGTGAACCTCCTTCCACTCCTTCCCGCACGCTCGTGGCTCATGGCCGTAGCCGCAGTCGTCGCCAGCCTGATCGGCGGGGCCTTCAAGAGTCATACTGCTCCCACTTCTCCGCCGTGTTCTCCGATTTTTATTTATTCGATAGCTTGCTCGGTCTCAGCCATCCGGATCTCGACGCGTGCGCTTCTCGCTACCTGGTCGAGCTCGAGCTCGACGCAAAAGTGCAAATTTCGGACGGCACGCTTTCGACCATTGCGCTGTCCCAGGGACAGCGGAAACGCCTCGCCCTGCTGACGGCCTTCCTCGAGGACCGCCCGATCTACGTCTTCGACGAGTGGGCCGCTGACCAAGACGTACACTATCGCGAGATCTTCTACAAACGCTTGTTGCCTGAGCTCAAGGCCCGCGGCAAGACTATTGGGAGAGCGGATCGTGAAGCTCGAATATGGCACGCTCGCGGCACATTAGCATGCGAGCCGACCACGATCGCGCGGCCGCAAGGCTCTCGAGGAAGTGGCTGCGGCGGCCAAACCAGATACGATTCGGGGCTGGCATCGGAAATTGATCGCCAACAAGTTCGATGGATCGAAGGCACGGCCGACCCCGAGTCGACTATTGCCCAACAACGGGGATGGAACGTTTACAGATGTCAGCAAGGAATCCGGCATCGCGCAGTCGTTGGACAAGGCCTTCGGTGTTGTCGCCACCGATGTCAATAACGATGGTCTAAGGGACTTGTTTGTTGCGAACGACACGGTGGCCAATTTTCTATTCCAGAATCTGGGCAATGGCAAACTCGAAGAAGTGGGCCTATGGTCCGGTGTCGCATACAGCTAGTCGGGGAGCCCGCGGTCCGGAATGGGGGTGGACGCAATTGACTATGATGGAGACGGATGGCAAGACCTCTTCGTGGCTAGCGTCGGCCAGCAAAGCTTTAGCCTTTACCATAATCGGAAGGATCCTACGTTTGAAGATCAGGCAGCTGAAATCTCTAAAGCCGCGCGAATGCTGACCGGATGGGGACTGCGATTCTTTGATTACGACAACGACGGAGATCCCGACCTATTCCTCGCCAACGGTCACCCGTGTTACGCGGCGGACTAGTAGTCAGATTAAACCAGGGTTTAGCTTTGTTACCGGTGTCGTTCCCTTCCCATTCTACTCTATAGGATTGGGAACGGAACAGTACTGGGCCAAGGGCACGATTCGGCTTTGACTGGTGGAGGTCATCGAAGAGTCGGCGGAGTTCAGCGAATAGCCTCGCGCCAGACGGACTACTTGAGCGCGGCGGAAAGCTGGCGCAGGGCCTCGACGACCCGCTGATTGCGCACCTGGAGGCGGGCTTGGAGTTTGTCGACGGTCTGGGATTTGGGAGACTCCGCGAGCAACTCTAGGATCTGGGCCGGCAGGGGATTTTCGGCTGGCGAGGTCCCGAGGGTTAGGGGAGAAGCCAGCCTCAAGTGAGGACCCGGGCGTGAAGTTTCCACGAGTTCCAGGGCTAGAGGACCCAGATCCGGAGCGGAACGGTGTTCGGCCGAAAGCGTGAGCTGATCGCGGCGACGCTGGAGGTAAAGAAAAGAATCGACCCAGGCATAAAGGTCAGAACTGCCGCGCAAACTGTATCCGACTCCCCCACGGCGCAGAGACTCTTGCGGGCATGATGAACCAGAACGATGGCCACGCCGGTTTTGCGTTGCAAGGCCCGCAGGTAGCTGAGCAAGGCGGCCACTTGGCCGGCGACGTTTTCGTCCAGGCTGTGCAGTCGCACTAACGGATCTAGTAATACCCCTCGATGAATTCCTGCGTAAGCCTTTCAGATGTCCTTCGCTAAGGATAATCACGTGATTTAACAGCTCTCGCCGTAGCGTACCGGTATACCTTTCCACGAGTGGATTCTGCCAAGGACTCCGGTAGGCCGTCTTGAGTTCTTCAATTTCTGTTCCTACCAGAACCGGCTCACTTCCGGCATTGTCACGAAAGATGTAGGAGGGCTGCATACCAAAAGGCATCGCTTCCCGTAGCTGCTGGATCACCCAGGCCATCATGGGATGGGCCGTCACCCCAAAGTGCACTACCTGGCGTCGCGAATGACTCAGGACCACAAACACGTAGAGGATTTGAAAGCGAAGGGTAGGAACAGTGAAGAAGTCCATCGCCCAGGAGACTTGCAGGTGGTTACTTAGGAAGGTCAGCCAAGTTTGGGACTTATCAGTTCCTCCCGTTTGCTTGACCATGTACTTCCTTGATGGTGTCCGGGCAGGGGGATCGAAACCCAGCAAGACCAGATGTCCATGGATTGTTTCTGTCGGCGCGCATGTAAAAACGTATTTTTTTGAACAGATGCCGGTCTTGTAATTTCTTGATTTGATTAGCTCGCGATTTTGACCAAAGCTGACTAAGGAATCCCATCCACCTTGTCCCATGCGCCTTTGGCGATGATGTTGATTAGGACATCGGCCTTTGTTCAAAAAACCACGGTTCTCGATGCGCGTTGACATTTCCGCACTCCACAGGATATTCTCACGACTCAAGCGTCGGATTAACGCTCGCATTTCCTGGCCAATCGCAGGGCGTCCTCCCTTGGGCCGAGATTTCCAGCGCCACCATTCCAGAAAGGCATCCGCATGCCACTGGAGAACCGTCTTGGGTTTCATCAGGTCGGCTGCAGACTTCCATCTGATCAGCGACAATTACTTTTTTCGGGCGAAGAAAATAATACTTGACGTCAATCATCCATCCGCTCCACACCCTTGACAGCAACGCCCACAAGAGGCGAAACGCCGGGTTAAAACCGAGGACGAGGTTGTCCTCGTCTGCCGGATACTTTCTTTGTAGAAGGTGAGCTGACTTCGGATGGCAACCAGTTCAAATCCCAGTGAGGCTCGTTGCCGAAGGAAGGCTGAGGCAAAGATCAGGGCATAACGGATGACCTGCGAGCCGAATTGGAGGAATCCGAGCACCGAGAGAAAGAAGAGTTTCAACGTTTTCATGCCCTAAGATAGCCAGAAGCGGGCAGGCTTCGCAACCTTTCCAAATGGTTAGAAATCAAAGCCTACGAAGTTTTTCGGGTAGACAGGGGAGGAATTAGGGAACTATTCCAACAAGGGGGGTCGAGATCTGAGCCTCGAAAATATTTTGTTAAGATTTTGCCTCCAAAAAGCCTCTAAGTAGATGTAGGGAATTTTCGCGGGACGGGGACCGACAACCGCGAAAGCTGCTGGGAGATGACCGTACACCCAATCTTGGCTCAACGCAAGAGTGCTCCTTGTCTCATCGATGGAGCCGTGAGGGACTCGAATGGTAACGGGTAATCGCCGGGCAAGGCAAAACATGACAGATCATCCGCTACGAGAGTCTACACCCTCGAGGTGACCATTCTACTTCAACGGGATTGTACTTGAAGGGAAAGCGCCATTGTACTTCGAGGGAAAAATGACTGTACCCGAAGGGAAATCAATTGTACTGCAAGAGAAAAAACAATGTACTCCGAGGGAAGAAAGATTGTACTTCAAGGGAAGAAATGTTGTACTCCAAGGGAAAGGATGCAAGCCTAAATCATTTACATTCATCACGGTAGGTTTTTCAAGATAGTTTTAAACGTATTCAGACTCTTCTAGACAACAACAACGGGATGTTGTTGAAAATGAATTGTGAATCATTCCACAGTGAATCATTCCGTACTTGTTTCGCTTCTCCTCTTATGTTAAACGGGCAGAGTTGGGAGCTGGGCAATGTACGCAAGTGAAACTAATTTGCCGATGGGAGCCCAGACCATGAGCACAGCAAGATGCGACTTGAACGCTGAGGAAGTCATTTCGGCTTCACTAGGAGCGAATGACCGAATGTACACAATTTCGCAGGCCGCACTCCGGCTACAACTGCCGATTACCTGGCTGTACCAACGAACTCGCAAACAGACGATCCCCCATCGCAAACTGGGGAAGTATATTCGGTTCACCGAGTCTGATCTGTCCACGATTCTTGAAATGTGTTCTCGCGGCCCAGACAAGGAAAAAAGAGACGGGATCTTGCAAAGGGCATGAGACGCATGAAAACGAGAAACGGTTTATTGACCCAAATCGCAGGCATCTACCACATCGAGTTCACGACGCGGGAGGGGAAGCGGTCGATGGTTTCACGAGCAAGACCTCCGCAGAGTGGAGACTGAGGGAGATTCTCCGAAATCGGAAGCAAAAACGGTAGAAAGGAAAAAGCTTCTCACCGATAAGGACTAGGCGATGCGAAGGCAAAGCGGTTCAATCATTCGACGAGGTGGCTCTTACACAATCGTCTACAGAACTCTGAGGGAAAGCAAAAGTGGCTGGGAGGCTTTCCAAACAAGGCCTCCGCCCGCACTCAGCTCAACGAAACGCTCACTCAGATCAGTAAGAGGGAGTATGTCGAGCCAAGGACGATCACATTTGCAGAATTCGCCGAGGGTTACATTTCCAGCCGGATGAGTATTCGTGGCTCGACCTCATCCGCCTACGCGTCGATTATTGGAAAACATCTGATTCCATTCTTTGGCCCCATGAAGCTGCAGCAGATTCGGCTGGAGCATGTCCAAAGTTTTGTGGCTCAGCTCACCAAGGACGTTTCCACCAAGACGCTGCTAAACACCGTGACTCTTCTGAGGGTCATGCTTTTCAGCCCAAAGGGCAGCAGCGCGCGGAAACAGGGTTATATTCACTCCAATCCGGTCGAGGGCGTAGAACTTCCGTCGATTGAGCACGAACAGGTTGCTCCACCGACAGTTGATCAAGTGTGGAAACTGATCGATACTGCTGCTAAGGTCAACAGCCTTGGCCATGGGATTATCTATCTGGATGGGTTCACTGGGTTACGGCGAGGGGAGATTTTGGCATTACGCTTTGAGGATATTGACTGGTTTCAAAAGGAGCTTGTTGTCAATAAGGCGTTGTCGAAGTGCAAAGCGACCGATGGAGTTCACAAATGGCTTTGGAAAATCGGTCCACCGAAATCAAAGAGGTCTTTGCGAAGGATCGGTCTCAGTGATCATGTGATTCAACTACTTTCTCGACTAAAACACGCTGCGAACAGGTCGGACGAGTTCATATTTTGTGACAAACAGGGAAATTTTATCGATCCAGATTTTTTCGACGACCACATTTTTCAGGCGATCAAGAAGGCCGCCGGATTAGAAACAGTTCGATTCCACGATTTGCGCCATCATGCCGACTTCCCGATTATGCCGACTACTGACTGGAGGCAGCGGCTGGGAGGGGCTCGGGTTGTGTCCAGAGTCGGCATAATCAAAGGCTTTCCAGAAAGGCCAACAGTTTGTCAGCAGGGCGGTATCGTGCTGGTTTGACGCCGAGCGGCGCAGTGCGCGAGAGTGCTTTCTCCTTCAAACGCATGCCCGCATGGAGATACATCTGGGTAGTTTCCATGGATTCGTGCCCCAGCCAGAGCGCGATCACGGAGCGATCGACGCCATGTTGAAGCAGGTCCATGGCGGCGGCGTGGCGAAGTACATGCGGGGAGACTTTCTTCCGCTTGAGCGACGAGCAGGTCTGCTCGGCAACATGGGTGTACTTGGTGATGAGACGCTCGATCGCATCGCGGCTAAGTCTGCCGCCACGGATGCTGGGAAAGACCGGCTACCGCGCTCGGAGATGAAGAACGCAGGAGTGCGTGGTGCGGGAACGATGCGATCTCTGGCTCCGGCGTGCTTTTTCAGAGCGTCTACCGTGGATGGATGAAGCGGCACGTGACGCGATTTTCCAAACTTCGTCCGCCGGATGTGAAGGATTCCGAGATCGAGCTCGACATCCTGTCGGTCCAGACTGAGGGCTTCGTTCACCCGCATCCCAGTCGCCACCAGCAGACCGAAAAGAGTCGTAAACGTGTTGGCGCGGAGTCCCTTGCAAGAGGGGAGTAGTTGTGTTCGGCGAAGGAGCCTTTCGATCTCCTCGTCGCTATAGAGATGAGGAGTCTTGCGTCGGTAACGATGAGGGAGAAGACGTGCAGGTGGAATCTCGGTGCGAGTTTCGGTGGCGCTGTGCCAGATGGCGAAGCGTCGGACCATACCCAAACGCCAAGCCCAGGTAGCAGGTTGAGCCTTCGTGGGCTGGGTGGCCCAGCGAAGCGCTAGTTCCGTGGTGATGTACGAGGTACCCTCAGCTTGTAGAAACGCAACAAAATTCCGTAAAGAAGTTGCCGATAGCCGGAGTCGGAATCCAAGGCTACGCCGGATGCTGAGGTAGTCCTTCAATGCCTGTTCTAGTGGGTTCACTGTCCACCCCCAATCGGCCATGGGTGAGCCAGTGAGCGCAGGCCATTGAAGTCGACTTTGGCGTAGATTTCCGTTGTGTTTGGGACTCGATGCCGCAGAACTTCTCCGATTTCCCTCATCGTTGCCCCAGAACGAAGCAGGCAAGTAGCCAGACTGTGACGAAGCAAGTGGGCTCCCTTAAAGGGGGGGTGTAAGTCCGCGCGGACGAGTGCGCGGCGAACGATCGTCGTCAGGGTCGAGGAGCCAGCAAAGCCACGGCGGGGCGCCTTCATGCAAACGAATACCCGACGCGTTGGGCAGGCAGGACGATCTCGGCGCAGGTAGAACGTCAGGGCCTCGCCCACATCCGGAGGCAGGGGCATCCGGTCGTGAAACAACCCTTTGCCTCGAACGATGATTTCGCCGGCTCTCCAGTTGATGTCATCGAGTTGGAGAGCAACCACCTCACCGGCGCGGAGACCGAGACGGGCCAGCAGAAGAAGGATGGCGTAGTCGCGGCGGCCGCTGGCAGTGCGACGGTTGCAGGCTTTGAGCACACGTTCGACTTCCTCCGGAGTCAGGTACTTGGGCACGGTGGACAGCCGCCAATCAGCTACCGTGGGTACCGAAGCGGCCAAGTCGGCTTGCAGTTCCCCATTCTGAAACAGGAACCGGAAGAAAGAGCGGAAAGCCGTCGTCATCAGTTGGGCTCTGCGTACATTCAGGCTGTGGCCACGCCGCAAAACAAAATCCGAAATATCGGACGCTTTGAGTTCTCTAAACAGGAACGGCCCCTCTCGGAAGCGCTCGACGAGAAACTTGCGAACGAAAGATTGGTAATTGAGGACCGTGGCTGTGACAAGCCCGCGCTCCGAGCGCAAATGCTTTTCGTACCGACCCAGAATGTCAGCCAAGGGTGATCTGTCACGAACCAGCTTTTGATCTGGAATGAGGTCACGCTTTCGGAGATGATCGAGAAACTGTTTGAGCGTTTTTAAACCGCCCCGGCGAACTCGCCGCTTGTGCTTGACAAATGCCTCCACGAGCTGCTCATCCAGATGGGTGACTGCGAGCCCGGTTCGCCCCAACCACTGCCCCAGATCCGCAAGCAAGCATACTTTCGACTGGACGGTCCCATCTGCATAGCCGTCCTCCCTCTGCGATGTTGCAAACGCCCGAAGATGGAACACCAACGGCTTGTCTTGAAGGCGTTTATCTGCT
>QHZP01000203.1:8941-9270 GCA_003224715.1 Acidobacteriota bacterium
AGAAGACCGCAGGATTATGCTGAATGCAATTTATGGGTACAGCGCGGACTTCAGCGCCAAACGGGAGGAGTAAGAAAGCTTACTTCGCTAGAGTCGGCATAATCGGGAAGTCGGCATGATGGCGCTTATGCCGCGCCCGGCATAACCGCCATTTTTTTGCTTCGATGCTGATTTCCCAAGGCGAGAGTGCAAAATATGTTTCCGATCAGCTCGGGCATGCCAGCATTCAGATCACATTCGACACCTACGGACACTTATTCCCGCAGGCCAAAGCGGAAGCGTCCAAGAAGCTCGAAAAGCGGATGTTGAAGGGCCGCGAAAAACCAATT
>QHZP01000204.1 GCA_003224715.1 Acidobacteriota bacterium
TAACAATTGCGCGCACACGGACTCGCGGCCGTCGTTGCAAGGATATTAGTTAGGTTCTGTCGCGAAACTCGCGAGGCCATGCCTGGCGTCATTCTTGCGAGCTCTCGCCACATCGACTCCCCTCGCCCCAGCGGGGCGAGGGGTGGTGCACTCAGTCAATTAAGTGCTTAGGTCGAGGCCGAACAAGCCCGCCAGGAGAGGAAAAACAGCGATGCTCGGCTACAGGAAAGCGGCCCCCCTCACCCCCCAGCCCCTTTCCCCGTTGGGGCGAGGGGAGCCGAAAATTATTAGAGGCGTCGGCCTCCTGCGGAGTTCTTCGCAGCATTCCAGTGGTTGTACCTCATGTTCGCTGCGTGGCTTATGAGCTCAAGAGCGCAGGGTCGGACCAAGTGGAGCGGTTGATGCACTTGAAGACTCCTGCAAAAAACGGCAGAATTCTAGACTTAAACCCAGTTTTTGGTCCGGAAAAGGAAGCCGTTCGAAGAAGGGATAAACAGCCTTTCTGTTGCGACGAGTTCGTTTACCCACAATCGTGGCAATGACTCTGCCTGTATTCAAAAACGGTACCAGCAACCCTCACGGTACAGGAGTCTAGGGACGGCATCAGTGAACCCACATCCGACGGCCCAACCGCAGGATGAGCCCTGATCCGTTGGGCCAACGGAACCCCCAATGACTGAACTACCACCACTGCTTAGAGATCAGCGCAGAATAGACGCTGAGCACCTTAAGCTTCTTTCGATATTCCACTTTGTCCTTAGTGGGACACCATGCGATTTTCAGCACTCTGATGAAAAGTCCCAAGACGAACGGGACACCCATACAATCAGAGAAAGCAACTTCGGGGAGCCTTTTGGGAAGAGCCGTCGCTACGTAGGTATGATGAAGGAGTACCTGGGGAGCTTTTTCGAAAAAGGGGTAGATAACCAGCCCGTTGGTCTGTTCATCCCTTTCAGGGATGGGAATTCATCATGATCCCTAACCTAGGGTAGCGGCTGGGCCGCAACCCTGGGCTGATTTATGAATCCCCTTCGGGGAAAAAGACGCTTCGTTGCATGAAGCTCGATTGAGCCAACGAAAGGCTTAATTCACCCGCACCGCCCAGGCGTGTGCCATTTGGTCTGGTTCGTATGGCATCGAAATGTCCAATCTTCATCGTACTCACACTCAGCACCGTACTCCGCACTCCGTACTCCGTACTACTTCTTAAACAAATCATCAAAGGCCTGTCTCGCGTTTTTCGGCCGGATGGTGGCAGAGGAGGTCTCGCGCTCCACACTTTTTTTTGCTTCAAAGAAAGTACATTGGTTGCGGGTGCTTTTCCTTGGAATCCGCTCGGGGATAGGCTGGGTGCATTCAAAGCGCGCTGCCGTATCAAAAAAAGCACACTGCTTGCAACTGTGTAAATCGGCTTTGCACTTGGGGCATTGGCTTAAAGACTTCACGAAACCCAGGCATGGGTTTGGAACGGAATTCTTTGGGGCCATGAGGTTTGGGAGGGCGTTTTTGTTTTTCTTCCCGGTCTCTGTCCATGTAACCGTGCTGCCTATATTTCCGTTCCATAAGATCTCCTTTTCAATTAACGCAAAGACACAGGTGGCTCAAGAATGGATGGGTACGCATCACGATACACCCTTGGACCGCTTTGACAATGGTCTCCACCGATTAGGGCCGTCTCACGATATCCGGGGGGCGACAAATCTAAGGTGAATATCTGAATTATACCAATGATCAAGCAAGAGGCAACAAATAAAAGAGGCTGATCGCCGGGAGGGTCTGTCAAGGACGCGCGGAAAAAGGTTGAACACAAATCGAAACTCGCGTTGGCTGGCCCTACTCGGCCCCTGAACGCTTGGAAGTCTTGCCTGGGGAGCCGGACTTTGGCGCTTGAAGGGTCGGCGCCTGGGACACCTTGCTTAAAGCGGCAGTGATGGTGCCCATATTGATTTTGGCCTTTAATTGAACCGGCATCCTTGCTTCATCGTTAGTAATCCACACGAACATACGGCCCTTGTTTCTGAAAAGTCCGTCGAAAACTTTTGGCTCCAGACGAAGGGTTTGAAATATCCCGGCGGGCGTTCTAATTTCTTCAGCGGCCTGGACCTCGACACCGACATCATAAGTTTTTCCGCCATCGTTAATCGGAAACATGAATTGCTCCCCGACCTTCATATTCCTGGCCCGGATGATGTAGAGTGCCGATAGAATATCCTGAACACAAAGCGGGATGGGCGATTCATAGTGCTTGGCCGGCACATCCGGGCGATTTAGGTCTTTCTCTTCCAATTTTGCCTGGCGGGTCTTTGAGTCGAATACCAAGAGGGAGTCACGCTGCCGGCTCCCTTCTCGGATGCTTTTGCTTATGCGGCGGGAGCAGATCTCCTTGGCCTGGAAATAGGATTCGAATACGTCCATGACCTTAAATAAGGTGGAAACGATTCCAGTGGAACGAGCCGTGGCCGTGACTTTATAAACTTCTTCATTCTGAAATCGGAATTTCTCGGCCAGCGTCATGGTGGCGATTCCTGCGTCAAATATCTTCCACGAAACGTTATAGGTAAAGGTTTCTCCAACCTCGAATGGAACATGCCGCGGAGCAGGAGCCGGTCTTTGCAGGCTTGAACCCAGAATCAATCCCGGCTCGACTCCGGCCGGGAGCTGAAAGTTGAAGCGAGCGGACATCCCTAAGAGCATTGAAATTCCCAGAACCCTGCAGGTGGCAGTGAATTTCATCCGTCCTCAGCAGTATTGGATCTTGAGCACCAGAAGCCCTATGGCCACTAGAAATCCTAACAACGCCTGATGTTCACGGTTCTCAAGGTATCGCTGGAAGCTGAAACTGCCCGTTGGCCTCTGCCGAGGCCACAGGCATGGAAAGAAGAGCGGAACCCTTTTCTGATATTCGGCATATTCTTCGGTAAAGAGTTTCCGCACATGATCCATCTCCTTTTGCATGACGGGTCCATAAAGCGTCGCGAAAGAGGCCAGAAATACAACCAAAACCAGAGGATCTGCTCCTGCCAGCGAAAACCCAACTCCGATCAAGAAGCTCCCCAAGTAAAGAGGATTTCTGGTAAAAGCATAAGGCCCAGTCACCGCCAATTCATCGTTCTTGCGCAGGTGGCCAGTAGCCCAGGCACGAAGCAGGAGCCCCAGAAATGCGATAGTCCCCCCAATCAAAAGGCTCCTCCAGGTGGGACGGGAAAAGAAAAAATAAAATCCGGCGAGCAAAAAACCCACCGGAACCCTGATCCTGGAGAATAGCTCTGGCAAGTCGAAAAGCAAGGGTTCTTCCTATAGAGATTTTTGGGTGCTCCAGGATCAACCAGAATGATTCCCGTGCTAGAAAAGCGGTGCCGAGTCCGCCATTTCAGAAATAGGGGAACCTATTCCCTTTCCATTCGTGCTCGTACTCTGGCGTCTCCTCTTGTTCGGGCGTTGTGCCTAGCTTGGGTTTACACTGATCAGGAGCAGCCATCGTGCAAAAAACGAGAGAAGAAGCGCGCGGTCACAACAGACTCAGCCGTTGGATTACCGCTTGATACACTTCATCAACCGTGATCAGCCGCAGGCACTGCTGGTTGTAAATCTCGCAGGTCCTCTTGTAACACGGGCCACAGGGCACCGGATGAGAAACCACCAAATCAGCTGGGCTAAACGGACCGTTTCGCGAAGGATGGGTTGGGCCAAAGATCCCGACCACCGGGGTATGACAGGCGGCGGCCAAATGCAATGGACCCGTATCTCCGCCCACGAATAATTTAGCTCGACGAGCCAACGAAACAAACTGTGGAATGGTGGTGGGAAATGCTACCGGTGGATCGGATTCACAATTTCGAAACACCTGTTCCACTAACTTTTCTTCTCCCGGCCCCCAGGTCAGGACGCTCTGCCATCCGGCTTTCTTTCGCATTCTGAGGTGTAGGCGGGAATAGTTGGTCGGGTCCCAGTTTTTGGTCACCCATCCTCCACCAGGATTCAAAATGATGAAATCGGTAATATGACGCGAAGCCAATTGGGAGGTGATGTAGGCCTCATCCTCTTCAGAAACGTTCAGGTCAAATTGATAGCCATTGATTTGAGCACCCAGGCTGCGAGCCAGTTCATTATTGAGTTCGATCACATGGATGGCATCGGCAGTAGGATTGATTTTGTCGTCGTAGAAAATTCGACAGCCGGGCTCCCGAAGTATCTCCTTGTCAAACCCCACCACCCGCTTGGCCCCCGAGAAATACCCAAAAGCGGCAGACTTCCAGAGACCCTGAAAATCGAGAGCGACATCGTAGTGATTGCCTCTCAGTCTCGAAAGACTGGTCTTTATCTGGCGGAGTACCTCGAAGCTCAATAACGACTTTCTCCATTGCTGAGTATCGACTTCAATTATTTGGCGTATCAAAGGATTCTTTTCCAAAATGACGCTCGACTTCTTCTCCACTAACCAGTCAATCTCCGCCTGCGGATAAGACTTCTTCAAGGCAGCCAGAGCGGGAAGGGTATGTACCACGTCACCTATGGAGCCCAGTTTGATAATTAGAATGCGGTTTAGATCTTGAATTTGAGTTACCAGATGGTTAACCCGTTATGTGGATCGAAACGAGAATTTTGTTCTCGTTTCTCGGTCAGTTTGGGAGCCCGACGCGCCAGCGGGGTGCCCGCGATTACCCTCGCTGGCGCTTCGGGCTCTCAGTCCGTCCTGTCGCACGGATATCAAGGGCGAGAGCCTTTGGTTAGTTGGTTAGCGCTGATTTCTTCTTAAAACCTCTTGAATGAAATCCCGCGTTGAGTGATCTTTGGCGTCCCCAACAATCGCTATCTTACCACCATAGGACAAGACGACATCGCGCTCAGGGACGTTGTCCGCCGTGTAGTCCGTACCTTTGCAGTGGATATCTGGCCGGAATTGCAGGAGTAATCGCTCCACCGTAGGTTCGTTGAAGATGACAATGTAATCGACAAAAGAAATCGCTGCCAGGATTTCAGCCCGTTCATTCTCAGGCATGAGAGGGCGTAGTGGTCCTTTTAATTTCCTGACCGAGTCGTCGCTATTCAGTCCCACAATAAGGAGATCGCCTAACCGGCGGGCCCCCTCCAGGTAGCGGATATGACCCACATGCAGCCAATCAAAACAGCCATTGGCCAAGACAATCGTCTTTCGGCTCTGCTTCAGTTTTTCGACCAGAGGCAGAAGTTTTTCTAAACTCAAAATCTTGCCTTCGATCATTTTAGGTTTGAGACTGTAACAAAACGTTTACCACGACGGACGCCAAGAAGAAATTGAAGGGATCGACCTGCACCCAGTTCAGCCCATTATGTAGATCCAAACGACAATTTTGTTCACGTTTTCTCAACTCACCGCCCTTCACCCCAACCCTCTGCCCGTCTGCGGGGAGAGGGAGAAGACTGGGAATTGGGGCCACAAACCCAGGGTTCCGCTGGCGCTCCACCCCGGGCTATTAATATTTCGCCCCTAGCGGGGCTTGGACAAAACACTCAGCCATTCTGACTCCTGGCACCTGATTTCTTGTCGCAACCAGCGGTGCAGCAGCTTGCGGAGGAGCCCGGGATATCAAGGGGCAGACCCGTGGTTGGGCCGTTGTGCGCGGCGAAACGGGAAGTTTGTTCTCGGTTTGCGGACGCACTGAGAGCCCGAAGCGCCAGCGAGGGACACGCGCGCGATGACCCTCGCTGGCGCTTCGGGCTCCCTGTCAGGGGTGGCGGTAGGGATATCAAGGGCGCCCTCCCGACTGAAGGGCGACGTTTGAATTTTCTATGTAATTTCAAATTCATCGCTCAGAACTGCCTCCTGGAGCTCGGCAGCCGTCACTACCGCAGTCCCTCTTTTCATGACGACAATGCCGCCGGCATAATTGGACAACCGGGCGGCTTCCATAAAGCTGGCGCCCACTGCCAGGGCCAATGTGAATACGGCGATCACGGTATCGCCGGCGCCGGTGACATCTGCAATTTCATCCGTTCCATAGATGGGGATGTGAACGGGTCGGCGCCCTGGCACAAACAAAGCCATTCCGTGCCGGCCTCGGGTAATCAGCACGGCTTCCAACTTTTGTTTCTTCAGAAGCCTCTTGCCGGCCGCCTCCAGCTTTGCCTGGTCGCTACCAATCGTAATGCCCAAGGCCTCCTCGACTTCAGGTTCGTTGGGAGTAGAGGCTGTTAGACCGGAGTAACACAACAGCCCATGACGGGAATCTAGCGTTATGGGCAGTGAATTTCTTTTTTCCGCCATCCGGCCTGTCAATTCCTGGTTCACGAAGCCAAAACCGTAATCCGAAATGATCACGCCTCGGCACTTTTTGAACAGGGGCTCCACCTCTTGCCATAATTTAGCCTCACTTTCCGTGGTGTGTTGGAACCTCGATTCTTTATCCAAGCGCAAAACTTGCTGTCGGGAGGAGTGGACAGAGCCTGCCAGAAATCGGGTCTTGGTGGGCGTGTGATAGCTCTCAATTCTGTGAACCAGCGAGAGTGGAATATCCTTGTCCTGGAGCTGGCGGCATAGTTCTTCACCGGCCGGGTCCAGGCCCAGAATGCCCACCGGAATGGGCGCGGCCCCCAAGGCATGCAGATTGTTAACGGCATTTCCAGCCCCTCCTGGAACGAGGTGGGACTCTCTATGTTTCAGGATCAGGACCGGCGCTTCTCGCGAAACGCGTGAGATCTCCCCGAAAACGAATTCATCCGCCACCAGGTCGCCATAGACGGCAACCGGACAGTCTGAAAAAGTCTTAATCAGTTCCAGCAATCGTGACTTTGAGGAATCTGAAGAACTCACCTTCGACCTTCGAGTAAGGGCCCGAAGCCGTTTAGACAAGGGTATTAAGAATTATTTGAGTTGCTTCCAACAGGTTTTGAGCCACCCACTCCGGCTGCACCTTCCAATTATGGCGCTGATATTCGTACTCGCCCAAACCATAACCAGAAAGCACAAAGATGGAGTGCGTTCCGGCATTGTGGGCCAGCTCCATGTCGCCATAGCGATCCCCAACGACAAAGGAGCGGCTCAAATCCAAATCCAGTTCCGCAGCGGCTCGATAAAGCATGCCCGGCTTGGGTTTGCGACAACTGCACTCCTGACGATAAGGGTCTGGTCCCACTGAGGGATGATGTGGGCAGTAATAAATGGCATCCAGATTGGCCCCTGCCAACGTCATCTCCTGACGAAGCTTTTCGTGGACCTGGATAACCAAATCCTCCGTGAAGTAACCTCTGGCGACACCCGCTTGATTGGTCACAACAACTGTTTTTAGACCTTTTTGATTCAGCGTCCGGATCGCCTGGGCGGCCCAGGGATAGATCTGAAAACGTGAGAGATGGTTAACGTAGCCCACTTCCTCGCTAATCGTGCCGTCCCGATCCATGAAAATACCGACATTTCGCATGAAAGTATCAACGTCCTAACTGCTTAATAGCTGGGAAGCCTGTTGATAAACTTCGTCAACTGTAATCCGTGTCATGCAGCGATGATCAATCGGGCATTCTCGCAAAAGGCACGGGCTGCATTCAACCTTTTTGTTCAGCACCACGGCCGTTGGACTGAGGGGACCCGTCGAGATTTCGTCGGTGGGACCGAAAATGGCCAGCGTGGGAACTCGCAAGGCGGCCGCTAAATGCATGGGCCCGGAATCATTGGTAATAAACAGATCACAACACGCAATCATAGCAATCAGTTCGCCGAGCTGAGTCTTTCCGGTAAGAATGGTGGCGGGCTGACGCATCAGCGAACGAATGGATTCAGCAATGCCAACTTCCTTAGGAGCCCCAAAGACCACCACGTTGGCGCCTTGCTGTTCAATCAGGCGGTCCAACAGCCCGGCATAGCGCTCGCTAAGCCAACGCTTGGCCGAGCCGAAAGAAGCGCCTGGATTAACGCCGATCAGCTTCTTGTGAGAGTCGATGCCTTCCGCTCGAAGCCGGTTCCTGGCTGCTTGCTTCCGGGAAACACTCACCTGCAGGGATATGTCTGGCAAAGGAGTAACTTTCGCCGTGTCGCCGCTTGGGATGCGAGACGCCCCCAGGGCCGCACGAGGCTTATCCAGGAGCTGGTCGATCAAATCGAGATAATAGTAAGTCTGATGCAATTGAATGATTCGCGGATCGATCGATACGGGATGTGTCAGCAACCAGCCGCGAGCGTCCCGGCGGTAACCTGCGCGAATCGGAATCCGGGCGAGCCCGGTCAGAAGGGCGGCTTCAAAGGCATTCTGAAAAAGAAGCGCG
>QHZP01000205.1:0-5941 GCA_003224715.1 Acidobacteriota bacterium
TTGCCCATGCCGCGACGGCGGCGCCATTGAGCATGAAAATGGATGTGGTGGTAAACTCAGGGTGGCCGAGGCCAAGCCACGACAGATCGGTGATCGCTTGGTGCTGCGAGCCCGCATAGGAGTTTGATCGGGGCGTCCTGAGGCACCATTGATTGTTGCTCCCCCTTAGGGGAAGCGCGCGTGGGAGATTCTGGGATCGTAGGGCGTCCGCGGCCGGCCTCGGCAACAGAGCGAGTCGAGGGAGGGCGACGATGGAGATCCTTTACAAGTGTTGTTGTGGGTTGGACGTGCATAAGAAGTTTGTGGTGGCTTGTTTGCTGATGATCGATGACAACGGTGAAGAGATCCGGCAGGTGCGGAGGTTTCAGACCGACACGGCGGAACTGCTGCGATTGTTGGACTGGCTGGTGACAGCCGGGTGTGAGGCGGTAGCGATGGAGAGCACCGGCGTTTACTGGAAGCCGGTCTACAACCTTCTCGAAGGTGGCCCGATGGAATTGCTGGTGGTCAATGCGCAAAGCATCAAGGGCCTGCCCGGGCGCAAGACCGACGTCCAAGATGCCGAGTGGATTGCCGAGTTGCTGCAGCACGGGTTGGTGCAGGGCAGCTTCATTCCCTCGCGATTCCAGCGGGACCTGAGGGACCTGACGCGGGCTCGCACGACGCTGGTCCAAGAGCGAGCGGGGGTGGTCAACCGGCTGCAAAAGGTTTTGGAAGATGCCAACATCAAACTGGCCGGAGTGGCCACCGACGTCCTGGGGGTTTCGGGACGAGCGATGCTGGAAGCCCTGGTGGCGGGGCAGACCGACCCGCAGCAACTGGCCGAGTTGGCCAAGGGGCGGATGCGAAAGAAGATGGCTCAGTTGCGGCAAGCGCTGGCTGGACGCTTCGGACCCCATCATCGGTTCCTGATCTCCGAGCATTTGAGTCACATCGACTTCCTGGACGAGTCGATCGAGCGCCTCAGCCAAGAGATTGCCGAGCGACTGCGCCCTTTTGAGGAAGAACTTCAGCTGCTGGATACCATTCCGGGAGTGAATCGGCAAACAGCTGAAGAACTGGCGGCCGAGGTGGGCCTGGACATGAGCCGGTTTCCCACGGGACACCATCTGGCCTCTTGGGCGGCGATGTGCCCCGGCCACCATGAAAGTGGCGGGAAACGCTACAGCGGCAAGACCCGCAAAGGCAATCGCTGGCTGAAGCTCACCTTGACGGAAGCGGCTCATGGGGCCAGTCATACTAAAAACACTTATCTTTCTTCTCAGTTCCATCGTCTGGTGGGCCGGCGAGGCAAGAAGCGCGCTTTGGTGGCGGTCGCGCATAGCATCCTGGTCATCGCCTACTACGTCTTGAAGCGCCGCCAGCCTTACCAGGATCTTGGTTCCAACTATTTTGATGAATTGCACCGCCAGACACTCCAGCGCAACCTGATTCACCGCCTGGAAAAGCTTGGCTACAAAGTTACCCTCCAGACCCTTGCTCCAGCAGCATAGGCAATCCGGACGGGCATTTTCATGGGAGATCTCATGAGGACAGCCGTGTTTGTGGATGCAGACCGTGAGCAGTGCAGTCTGTTGGCCAAGGCTGAACGAAGAGCCTTGAACTGGTTGGTCCGGCGCATACCTTCGAAGATCGGGTCAGACCATCTTACCTTGACTGGTTTCTTAGCGTTGTTTCTGGCGGGGGTATTCTATTATTGCAGTAAGTCGGATCCAGTCTTACTTCACGTCGTTAATGCCTGTCTGACCATCAATTGGTTTGGCGACAGCCTCGACGGCACCCTGGCGCGATATCGTAATAAGCAACGGCCAAGATACGGATTTTATGTCGATCATATCATTGACGCCTTTGGCACCTTGTTTCTATTCTCCGGGCTGGCGCTCTCTGGCTACATGAGTAAAGAAGTGGCTTCTGCTTTGCTCATTGCGTATTTCATGCTGGCGATCAACGTTTACTTGGCGACTTACACGCTGGGCAAGTTCCAACTATCCTTTGGCAAACTGAGTCCCACGGAACTGAGGCTGCTGCTCGGAATCGGAAACATCGCCTTACTTTATCATCCACGTGTTCACCTCCTGGGACAAAGTTATTTGCTGTATGACGTCGGCGGAGTGACTGCCATTGGAGTTATCTCGTGTGTTCTTATTGCCTCAACCATCCGGAATACCAAAACACTCTATGGACTGGAACGCATCTAAGTGCGCTGGCGCCACGAGTGCAAGGACAAACAACCCGTTACGTCATCCATAAGAAGGGGAAGGCTGCCCGAAAAAAAGTCTTTGCAATTTTAGAAACATCAGGTAGTTTTCTTACGGCCCTAAGCCAGTCTCCCTGGAAGGAGGAGGATCTGTTCCGCATATTTCAATGCCAACAGCACAAGAACGTGTTTGGCAGTATGATTACCCGTTACAAGGGGCCATTACATCTACCTATCCTGGCGGCGCTGATTTTATGCTTGGCCAATCCGCTAACAGCAGCTGCGCCGGAAGATGATTCCAACCTGACATCCCGGGCGCCTTCCGACCGTGACGACGTGATTCAGTCGATGCTGCAACGGGGTCGCGAGACAACGGGTCGTTTTTCAGGTTATCAAGCCTTACGAACCTTCGAGGCCGAAAATCCGCGTTTCCAGTTGAGGGCAAAAATGGTGGTGACAACCAAGGTAGGACCTGACCGTAGAGCCGCCTCTCAGACAGTCTCCTTTGAGGGCTCCGAGTTGATTCGCAAGTACGTCTTCACCAGGATTCTTGAGGCTGAGGAAGAAGCAAGTCAGCGGCCTAAGGACGTCGACATTACACCGGAAAACTACCGATTCCACTTTGAGAAGATGGAGGTTTGGGAGGGCCGGGAAAACTATGTTTTTGCCATCACTCCCTTCCGCAAAAGTAAATACGCTATCCACGGCCGTATCTGGCTCGACCGCAACGACCTCGAAATCGCCAGAATCGTGGGTTCACCCGCGAAGCGTCCTTCGTTTTGGACCACCAACGTTAAAATTGAGAAGAACTATTGCAAACAGGGCAGCCGCTGGTTACCGGCAAAGCTGTCTTCCGAAAGCCAGATTTTTCTGGCAGGAAAATCCAAGTTGGAGATTGGGTACAATTATCCGAAAACAACACTGAACTAAGTCCGAGCCGAATTTGCCCCTTAAATATTTTCCGCTTGCCAACCGTAGGTGTGGTAATTCCACTCAATCCGTCCCTGATGAATCGTGTACACCGCGAATCCTTCGGGATGCCCCAGCCTCGGTCCTTTCCACCAATTACCGCAGACGGCGCCTGAGGTAACGTATTGAGTGTTTTTGTATTGGTGATCCTCCACAATATGGACATGGCCGTCTAGTGCCTTCTGGTTGTTGCCTTCTGCCCTTTGCTTTTTAACTTCTGACTGGCACTTTCCCTGATTCGATATTTCTTACAATAGTCGCTCGTCTGGTTTGAGATCGTGACGTGGATGATCCCCTGGGCGTCACACTGATAACATTCCTCCACCCATTGTATGTGGGCCTCGGGCCAACGCCGCACCGGAATCTGATCCAGGTGAGCTTCCTGCCTGAGGCCGGGGTCGAAGGGAAACAAAACCTCGTCCCATGCAATAATATCGCCACCGGGCTCCTGTTGGTCCTTCAACTGGCTGCATTCCAGAAAACGAAAATGCCCCACGTTATGGGCAGGATGATAGTGCCGGTTAGCGGTGAGCTCAGGCTGGCCGGGACGAGGCAGGGGAGTTTCCTTCGAAAAGATCGGATCGAAGACAATTTCACGGCCGTCTTCACTCTCTCGCCAAACTCCAAAATGGCGGCTGAACTGTTCCTCCCACGTATATCCACTTTCCTGATCGGCGGCGATGGCCAGACCAATGGCGGTGGCCGCGCTGGGATAGGGGGATCGTCGCACCCGTTTGCCAAATCGTTCCCGCAGCGAGCGAGCCAGGATGGGAAGCTCGCTGGAACCGCCCACCAGATAGATGCAGGCCAGGGTTTGCAAATCGGTAACCTCACCCAGAACGGAGTGCATGGCCGATTCGGTCGCTCCAATCGTCTGCGAGATGAGAGGCTCACATTTCTCGTAAAATTGGGAGACAGGAACCAATACCTCGCCTGCCACCAGGCTAATTTGGCCGAGATCCACCGTGATTTTGCGCGAGCTGGGATTGAGGCTTTCTTTGGCCTCCCGGCACAAGTTCAAGAGGCGAAAGCGCGAGAGATATTTTTGGGTGGAATCTGCCAGAACAGGTTGGGACAAAGTTAGCTCCAGGAGCAGTTCATCGAAGTCATCCCCACCGAGTTGCGAGATCCCATAGCTTCCCAGCACTTCATGCCTTTGTCCTGTCATCCGAATCACCGAGATGTCAAAGGTCCCGCCCCCTAAATCATAGACCACCACGTGCTCGCGACGCCGCGTCAAATCCGATTGGCGATAACGATGGGCATACTCGATTCCTGCGGCGGAAGGCTCGTTGAGCATACCCACCAGTTCAAAACCGGCCCGGCGAAAGGCTTCCAAAGTCACGAAACGTTGATTGCTGTTAGCGTTGGTTGGAATGCCCACCATCACTTCTAAAGGCTCTTGGGAGCCGACTTCCAGATTGCTGCGCCGAAGCAAGTCGTCGCGCAGAGCCTTGAGAAATCGGGTGAGCCAATCCATCAAGGGCAACTCGACCGAGCCCACACTCAGGACCGATTGGGGCGAGCCCTGCGCCAAAAGACGCTTGAGCGAGCGGTAGAGTTCCCATTTGGAATCGTACTGGACGGCCAGAGCGTCCAGCCCGAAAGCTAACTGTTCTCCCTGAACGGCAATCAAGGAAGGATACCAATCCTGCGTGTCACCGCTTTCGGTCTGAAAATCAATTAGCGGATAATTCCCCTTCATGACCGCAGCGACTCGTGTTCGTGTTGTTCCAAAATCAATTCCTAGTCTCATGACCAATAGACCTTTATTGAGATTGTGGCCTTCTCTTGGAAGGCTGCCCTCTGCTAATTTTTAACTAGCCGGTGCTATTCACCGTGTGCAAAAATAAATGAAGCTTGGAAAATTTTCAACCTTAATCCTAGCTTGGTAGCGAGCAACCTCCTGCCGCCAAGGTTCCGGTCTCCTGAAGTAGCCGGCCCCTTACCCGGCCTGGTGAACGCTTATCACCCAAGTTATGCATCGTCGGTAGCCCCGGAGGGCGTCAGATCATAGCCCACGGCGCCAGCCGTGGGTTAGCGTCATACAGGAGCCAAGCCCCGGTAGGGGCGAAAGAATCCGGACACGGCTGACGCCGTGGGCTATGATCTTGCGCCTCTCCGAGGCTAATGATAATTGTGCATAGCTTGGGTATCAAGCGTTCACGCCTCTCCCCAGGTGTATAGACCGGGGACATGGCAAACACATTTTCGGGGAACGGCCCTGGTGTACCGTCGAGAATGTCGGTCCCTCTATCGCAGGTGGGCGGCTTCAAGTTTCTCCAGCAGAGAACACGAAATTTCAACGCCTCCTCTTTGATAGGCCAGGAGCAAAGCTCCCACCACGGAAGAAAAGCGGGGCGAGACAACGCTGGCTTGGCGAAACTGTCGTAGGACTTCTTCCCGATAAGGGTTCCAGATCAGCTCGCCGGTTTGAAAAACTCCTCCAACGCCAGAAACCAGGACAGCAGATTCATTCAGGTGAAGTTGTCGAATGACAGCGCAAGCCATCTCGCCTAACCCCTTACCTCCCCTCAAAAAAAGGTCCCTTGCGACCAAGTCGCCCGCCTGGGCGGCCTTAGCGGCTACTAAGCTGAGATTGGCAATTCGGAGTTTCAAAGCAGAATCACGATAAATAACCTGGGGAATCAGACCGGCATCTTCGATGTTCAAAGAGTTCAAGACTAAAGAGGTCAGCTCAGTTTTGGGTCCCAGACCATCATACTCCCGTCCTACAGCAATGAGAGCCTGGCGACCGATTTCATAGCTACTTCC
>QHZP01000205.1:6082-22448 GCA_003224715.1 Acidobacteriota bacterium
TCCTGGAGCAATTCCTGGTAGATTCTCCCGGCGGGAGATTCAGGTCCATTGACTCCGGTTATTCCCAAGAATGCGCTTTCAATTTCCTGTGTGACTGGAAAACCGGCTTGGCGCAGGGGCTCTTGGATGGCTTGAGAAAGGGATTTTCGCGCCTGCTGCCGGGCCGCTTCGTCTGCGAAGTGGACAGCCGGACCACCTGAACCGGTACCCAGTATTTTTCCGCGCTCATCCGCCAGCACACTTTTGATGGAGGTCTGGCCGCCGTCAATCCCAAGAAAGAGTTTCATAAACTGTAGGGTAATATAACACACTGCCCGAAGCTCGGGTCACCCTGGAGCTGCGTTAGTCCTGTTACCGGCTGGCTAGAGGTTTGGCGCCCTCACCACGTGTTATTTCCGTACCCGCCATAAGATTCAACCGCTGAATCTCCTTGAGCAGAAAATCAAACTCCTTGAACGGTTCGCCACCGTTGCGTGCCCAATGGACCTTGCCTCGCTTATCGATCAAGAGGGTCGAATGCAACTCCATCTCTTCAAAATCGTCGTAAGACTTGAAGCGCCGCGCGTTTTCAGATTGGATATCCGAGAGCAAGCGGAATGGCAATTCCCGGACCTTGAGTGAGGCGGCGTTCTCTTTCGGGCTGTTGCGGCTGATGGCCAGCACTTCAGTGTCAAGACGGGAAAAATCGCTTTTCCTCTTTCCGACTTCGAGAAGTTGTTGCAGACAATGGGGACACTCTTCTCCGAGATAGAAAATGAGCAGAACATTCTTGCCTCGGTATTGTTCCAGGGTGACCCGATTACCTGCCGAGTCAAAGGCCTCTAGACGGGGTGCCTCATAAGGCTGCCAGAGGTTAGGACCTAGCTTTTCCAGTGTTATCTTCTTATAACTCCGTTGGGGCGCCGGCGGATGGTCATAAGGCTTAGCGTCCAGACCGAATGATTTCGCACGTTCTAACCATCTTAAACCTGGATCTGCGTTCGACCATACGAACAGAAGTCTCGACAGGGCATCGCGCGCCTTCTCGTTTTGACCCTGTACGACATAAGCCTCGACGAGACCCGAAAGCGCAAACGCATCGTTGCGGACCAGACTGAGAGTTTTCTCGAAGGCGCCCAAGGTGTTGTAAAGCGAGTTCGCATATGCAGGGGGGTCATCGCCGCCTTCGCGCAATTCCAGCTCACGTTTGGCAGCGTCAGCGAGCACGCCGAGACCGCTGAGAACTTCGCCTTTTGTCAGTGCCAGAAGTGCCTGCATTTCCAGCGATTGGACGACATAGGTCTTCTCCAACCAATTATTGTCAGGTTTTTCAATTTCCTTTTTCAGGTCGGCATGAGCAACATAGCTCTTGGCCGCCTTGTCGACATTACCCAAGCCCAGGTTGGCCATCGTCTCACAATAGGACCTGTACATCTTATCTCGGACCAGGTCACGCCAGGGAAAGGTCTTGGGATCCAGTATCTGCTGCCACCGCTCAAACTTGATCAACCCGCGCATAAGCGCAATCATGCCCTGCCAGTGTGTTCCATATTTTTCAGGATCGTCGTACTTGGGATCCAGTGGGGCAGCAATGAGCATTTGCGCGCCCGCCAGGGCTGCTTCGGCCATTCCCAGCTGCTCTTGAATGTAGCTCAGATAGTTTCGGTTGTGGGCATAATTCCAATCATTGAAGGGCAGGATCATTCTTTGCTGCATGTAGCGGGCTTCGACACGCAAGGCCGAGTCCATCGAGATGGCGGCTTCCTCCCACATACCCACCTTGCTGTAAATATGCCCCGGCATGTGCTGGGCATGGCCCACCTGAGGAGCAATCTGACCATAGAGGGCGCTGCTATCAAGGGCGTACTCGGCGTCAGGGCCATCCCAATTGTGGATCCGGTAATGATGAGCACCCGGATGACGAGGATCTGCTGCCAGCACTTGTTGCAGGATCAGCTCGTTGCCATAGCGGCTGGATTGCCACAAGCTTTCCAGCGCAAAGAGAGCCTTGGCCTCAATGTCTTGAGGGTATTTCAAGCAGATCCTTTCCAAAAGAAGCCTAAACTTGTCTTCCTTCTTCTTGGAGGAATCCTGAGCTCCTGCCTGATCCTTAGGCTCATCCTTCCACAGTTCTTCCCAAGCTTCGATATAGAGTCGCTCGCGCTCGGTTACTTTATCTTTTCGTTTGGCAGCCTCCTTGATAAAGGCGGCGCTCCTTTCATTGCCCGCAGCGGCGCTGGGCTTGCCAAATGTTGTGACACGAGCAAGCCCCCAGTAGGCCATGGCACATTCCGGATCGAGCTTGAGGCACCACCGAAAGGCCCGTTCTGCTTCGTAGTACCAGAAATTGTGGAGCAGGGTATGACCCTGATCAAACCAGATCTGCACTTCCGGATTAGAGGTAGTAATAGGAAAGTGGGTCTTGCCGATGCCTTCCATGATCCAGGGCTTTTCACGTGGCCCCTCGTCAAAAGCATCACCATGGGCCGAGTGGCCGAGCCTGAAGAAGTCCTGTGGCGCCGGCTTGCCGGTCGGCCTCGACTGGGCCTTGAAGTTAACTGCGGTAAATAAGAAGAGCAGCACGGAAAGAACAACAGTTTTGATTACATTCATGAGTTACTCCAAATCATTGGAATAGGGGAAGACCTTACCCTAGAAGGGTGAACTCTTGATACCCAAATTAGCACAATGGGAGCGTTCCCCCTCACCCCGGCCCCATCTCCTGATGAAGGTGTGAAAGAATGTGTCTATCAATGACCAACACTTACCATCTTGGATCGTCCCCCCTTTTCCAAGGGGGGACTTGAGGGGGGGTGTCCACCGTTGAATCAACGCTTGCGGGACCCCCCTGTAGTCCCCCCTTGGAAAAGGGGGGACGCGCTGAATCGCTATCAGTTCAATTTCTTCACACCTTCGATGGGTCGAGGGAGAGCATTTCGTTCTTTTTAGTAACTCTCTCCCACTGGTGAGCGGTCAGATCTCACTGGTCTGAGGTTGCTCGCTACCTCTGCCCGGCATTCTTCAGCATCTCTTCACGCACCGTCTTGAATTCGGTTCCCGGCTTCCATTCCGGCAACCTGGCAGTATTGGCGACACGATATCCTACCTGAAAGAGCAATTGAAGGTCTTCAATGATTCCGCTGAGATCCCACTCGGGCCTTACCTGATCTGAAACTTTGTGGTAGTCCTTGGCGGTGTATTCGTCGCGTTTCTGCTGCCCATACCCTTCGGGCTTACCGATCACGTCCGTCCCCGATTCAGGGTTCAGCGCCGGAACACCCTTCTTGGCAAATTCAAAATGATCAGAGCGATAGAAGTACCCCTTTTCAGGCTCCACGTCAGGTTTTACGACTCGGCCCTGTGACTTGGCTAACTCATCTAAAACGTCATCCAGAGTCGAATTGCCAAATCCAACATCAACAATGTCCCTCGTCCGTCCCCACGGAAGGGTTCAGCGCCGGAACACCCTTCTTGGCAAATTCAAAATGATCAGAGCGATAGAAGTACCCCTTTTCAGGCTCCACGTCAGGTTTTACGACTCGGCCCTGTGACTTGGCTAACTCATCTAAAACGTCATCCAGAGTCGAATTGCCAAATCCAACATCAACAATGTCCCTCGTCCGTCCCCACGGATCAAACGCATCCATATTAATGTCAGCCGCGGTCTTGGTCAGCGGGTAAATCGGATTCTCGGCATAATACTTGGCTCCGAGCAGTCCTTTCTCTTCAGCCGTCACAGAGAGGAAAAGGATCGAACGTTTCGGTGGCGTCTTCAGTTGGGTATAGGCCCTGGCGAGCTCCAGTAACGAGGCTGTCCCGGAAGCATTGTCAATGGCACCGTTGAAAATCTGATCCCCTTTTAACTTTTCGTTCTTGCCGAGATGATCCCAGTGGGCGGTGTAAATCACATACTCCTCTTTCAGGCTGGGATCGGAGCCTTCCAACTTGGCGAGAACATTCTTGGACTCGACCTCGCGCAGCCGGTTTCTAAGAGTGAAGTTGGCTTTTGCCGGGAGTAGCACAGGTTTGAAATCCTTGCTAGAGGCGGCTTTCTTCAGGGCGTCGAAATCCTGTCCCGCCATTTGAAACAGTTTCCTGGCCGTCTCCCAGCTAATCCATGATTCGACGGCGACTCGGCCCTCATTCTGGTCCGCTTTCTTAATATCGAAATTCTCGCTTCCCCAGCTACTCGAGACCACTTCATAAGGGTAACCGGCCGGGCCCGTCTCGTGCACGATGATAGCCGCTGCAGCGCCTTTGTCCGAAGCANTAGGTCCAGCGACCATAGTAGGTCATGGCTTTCCCCTTGAACATCTTCTCGTCCAGCTTGCCGGGGTCATTGGGATCAGGCACGGCCGGATCATTGACAAGCATGACCAGGGTCTTGCCCTTCACGTCCAATCCTTTATAGTCATCCCAACCGTACTCGGGAGCGACCACTCCGTATCCAACAAAGGCGACCGCAGAATCCTTTAGTGTTACTTCCGGAACAAATCTTCGCGAAACGGCCACGTAATTATCCGGAAATTTGAGCTCCATCCGCTTGCCAGCAATCGTGAAAAAGGCTCTGGGTTGGGCCGTGAAGCCCACCAGGGGTACTTTTTGAACGTACGTCCCGTCCAGATTCCCAGGCTTCAGACCAAGCTTTCTAAATTGTTCAGTGAGGTAGCTGACCGTCAGCTCTTCACCTCTGCTTCCCGGCGCCCGGCCCTCGAATTCGTCCGAAGCCAGCACTTGAATATGTTTAAGCAAGTCATTCTGGGTAAAGCTGTCCAGGGCCGGCTTGATTTCCTGCAATCCCCGGCCAGCAGTGTTCTCAGGCGATTTCTTTTTGGCACAAGACAGCCAGAGCGTGGCCAGTCCAAGCAAAACCAGTGCAAACAATCTAAGTCTCATCATAAGGTCTCACGGTCTAAGGAACAGCGCCGAATGGTCAGAGGCGTCTGGCGACCAGCACAGTCATGTCGTCCTGTTGCTCGGGGCTGTTGCTCCACTCCCGAACCGAACTGGTGATGACAGTCACCAGTTCGTCCAGCGGTCTGCGTGCGTGGCGGAGGAGCAATTCCGTCAGCCTCTTTTCCCCGAATTCCTCACCGTACTCGTTTTCCGGCTCGGTGATGCCATCAGTAAATGCCACCAGCAGATCGCCTGGTTGGAGCTCCACACAATCCTGGTCGTAATGGTTATTTGGTAATACTCCCAGCACCATTCCACTGATGGCCAAACGGCTGGCTTTTCCTTGCCGGACTAGTATGGGAGGCAAATGTCCGGCATTGGTATAGAAAAGCTTGCCAGTCCGGTCATCGTAAACGCCGCAACAAAACGAGGCAAATTTTTCGGGCGACGTGTTCTCATAGAGCTGCTGGTTGAGCAGGGTCACCACAGAAGAAGTGGAAATGGGTGTGTTCTCCGGCCGATTGGATCGGAGGCCGTTTCGATAGGTCAACTGGGCGCGGAGCGATGATTGGATACTGGCCATCAGCAATGCGGCCGAAATGCCCTTGCCGGCGATGTCTCCAATCGCCAGGGCAGTCCAACAGGATTCGATCGCCACAAAGTCATAGTAATCGCCGCTGACGGTTCGAGCAGGATTGCAGACCCCATCCAATTCCAGAGTTTTCAGTCGCGGCACCTCTTTTGGGAACAATTGGGACTGCACCTCCCGGGCAATTTCCAGTTCCGATTCAAGCCTTTCCTTCTCTTTCGACTCGACGATGAGTTTCTCAATATTTTCTGTCATGCTATTGAAAGACCCCGCCAGCTCGCTCAATTGATCGTTGGTGCGAATGGGGATGCGATGTGAGAAATCACCCACTTTGATCTTGCGGGTGGCTTCGTAGAGATCGGCGATCGACCGGGTAATCGTTCGAGTTAGCCCTACGCCCGAAATGAGTGAGGCACCCTCCACGAATAGGAAGAGGATCCCAATTCCCATGAGTGCCATTTTGAGCGCGCTGGCCCACTCTTCCGAAGTGCTGAAAAGCTGGTTGATAATCAAAGAGGGGCGCGACCGGACGACCACGACGACGCTTAACGACGTGCCGTCTTCCGTCTCCCATTTCCTCAAGGGGATTGGGGTTCCCCAGCTCACGACGATGTCCCACCATGCCCTCGCTGGGGGCAGCGTCGCGAATCGAACGGTAGGATTGATCGCCCAATCCGGATCGCTTTCTTCCCCCTGCCGGGCCAGACGCCTGGCTCCGCGAGGTGTATCTTCTAACTGGAGAAACTGGATCGATGCCAGGCCGGGGAGAAGGTGAGCCAGCAAATCGGAGTCGGCGGGTTCATAGGCAAAGACCTGCACTGCAGCCAGGCTATCGCTTGCCTGGATATGTGCCGCCAGCGCATATGCCGGTCCGGCGCTCAGGAGTCCAGCGAAGCCAGGTTTACTCCATTGGGGAATCTCCCGCGCTCCCGCGTCGGCTGGAATGGGGAAGCTTCGGCCATCCACTCGCACCAGGGCCTGAAGATGGGGATGGCGGCCGCGTAATATTTGAAGAAATTCATTCGCAGCAGCCTCTGTATTTCCACCGCGGCGGCGGCCAGCTACGTTCCAGGCCAATCCATAAGCACAATCACGAACTAGTTCATTGCGGCGCTGCAGCTCCGTCGTTACCATGTAAGTGGCCACTTGTCCCATCAGGATATACGAGGCGATTCCTGCCATGGCCAGCATGAGGACCATGGGAACGACACCTATGAAAACATAGGTGATGATGAGGCGGTTGCGCAATCGCCATAGCAGGCGACGAATGAGTCGCCGCAGATAGATGAATCCGAGCACTATGGCAATGAGGGTTAGACTGAAATCGAGCAATGCCTGCACGGGCAGGATTATTCCGCTAAGCCCGTGAGTCCCACGGTAAATCAACTCCAAGAGGCAGAGGATAAGAAAGACCTTCTCGATGCGATTCAAGCGACGCAAGAATGCTGGGACCTTCAGTAATAAGTTGGCCATAGCGTGGGCGGTGCCAGTCGTCAACAAGAAATTGAGGCTGGATGACAGTTAAATCACTATGAGAGAACTTCTAATCCACCTGCAGGTTGTGATTATATTCCAGTTTAGAGCAGGTTGACTTTTTTCCGCTATAACTATTAATCTCGCATTCCATTAGAGCGGCCAAGGAAAAGAGAAATTCAATGAGTTACTGGTATCTAGCTATTAACAACAAATCAGAAGGACCGTTGACCCCCGATGAGATCATTAACCGCATTCGAGCCGGCCAAGTCAATCCCCAGACCCTGGCCTATACCCAGGGCATGTCTGACTGGACGCCGCTGGGTCAGATCCCGCAGTTTCACTCACTCTTCAAAGGGGGATCTGAGGCGCCGCCCCCTGTTCCAACCTCTGCAGCCAACTGGAGACGGAGCCATGAAATCGACTACGAGGTTTTTGGCGGCGATATGCAATTCGTCGAGATCACGCTGGATCCTCAAGAGGCAGTCATTGCCGAAGCCGCTGCGATGATGTACAAGTTCTGGCGGCCGGCAAGCGCGTTCTATACATGACGACATAATTAATTTCGCATGGCTGCGGCCCTCCGCCCCTGCCCCCTCACCCCCAGCCCCTCTCCCCTTGGGAGAGGGTGGCCGAAGGCCGGGTGAGGGAGTGACAAAACTAACGACGCTGCGTATAACAGGGGAAAGCCTCTTCATGACCAAATTTAGTTGCCACTCGGCCCAGCGTGAAAAGGTCGCTTTTGCTGCACCCTATCCCAGGTAAGATCGTGCCCATGGATCTCGCTCAACTCGGCGGCAGCCTCATCTGCCAGAAGGATGCGTTCCTTTGCGCCGCCTTGGGAACCTCGATTGGAATTGTCTTCAGCCGAAAAATTGGTCGAGGAATGTTTGGGGGCGAAGGCTTCATCTTGCAAAAGCTGGAAGGAGACGGGATGGCGTTCATTCATGCCGGCGGAACCATTGGTGGAAAAGATCTGGCCATGGGAGAGACGCTCCGGGTGGACACGGGCTGTCTGGTGGCGTTTCAACCCAGTGTCAATTCCGACATCCAATTCACCGGTGGCATTAAGAATACCCTCTTCGGGGGTGAGGGGTTGTTCCTGGCCACCTTGACCGGTCCGGGCAAGGCGTACCTGCAATCGCTCCCCTTTAGCCGGTTGGCCGACCGCGTCTATGCCGCGGCACCCAGTGCCGGCGGCAGCCGGAGAGAAGAAGGATCGATTCTGGGCGGTTTGGGAGGATTGTTGGACGGCGATAACGACTGAGGCCTAAATTCAAAAATACAGTGACGGGTTTCCGTGCGATCTCAGATGGACTTTGAAAATCTGTTATTAGGTTTTCATTAGCCCCGTGCTTCAGCGCGGCGCCTCAGGTTTGGCCGTTTGTGGCCCCAAAACGCTGGTTGACCCTCACCCGTCGCTTCGCGCCACCCTCTCCCACAAGGAGAGGGAGAACAATGAGTGGGGGTGGGCTCAAACAGACGTTTCGTGCCATGCCGTTGCCACTGCGTCATGAAATGTCTGCTTGTAGACTTGGAGTCAGCGCTCTAATGCGTGGATCTCTCCCTCGCCCTTGGGGAGAGGGTGGTCCGCCGGATGGCGGACCGGGTGAGGGTGAACCCACGAAAATTGCTCCTTAAAAATGTCCAAACTCTAGACCCCGTGCTTCAGTGCGGGGCTAGTGAAGAGGAGCATGCCCTCAAACGCATCCTGGGAAGTGGGACTCAGGTAAATCGTCAGGGTAATTGCGAAAGACCGCACTGAGCAACAAAGTGGCATCCTGTCGAAGATCACTTCTTCTTTTCTGCGGCCCAGAGACCGCGCGAGAGGGCCTTCCCGCAGAACGGACAATAATTGAAACCCAGGTAGTTGTATGGCCCTCCATCTTGCCCGCTCTTCAAGAAGTATTCTGTGTTTAATTCGTTACGCAGGCGTCCGTCGCGGATCTGGTGAGGCTCCTTCTTCACAATCATTTCCAAATCCATCGCCTTGATCAGTTCATCACAACAATACATAGCTTTCTCCCGTCATGATTGCTATGGGGGGTATTGTAAATGCGCACCAATGCGTTCCGTCGGATTGCTTCCGAAATGATCATCGTGCCCTTACCCGATTCGTGGGGACAAATCCGGGCCAGAGCAGGAGCGGTGTTGTTCTCTGGTTTGTTTGTGCCGGTGACGTGTTCTTCTCAACTCAATTCTGCATTCCCTTTCGGCGTCCTGAGCGTTGTGTCAGCGCCAGGATAACTTCCGCCCATGACCGCTTTCACTCCGGTCAACCCATGCCATTCCCCGATCAAGATCCGCCACACCGAGCAGCAAATGATCCACGGCAGTCCTCGCGGATACGAGGTTTTCACCCGCACTCAATGTCCCTCCAAACAAATACGATGCGCCGGCGCCTCCGCACCAGCATTTCCCAGCGAGTCAAAACGAGTGCTTCCATCCTTATTGAAAAACACCTTAACGGCTCAGAGTTCACCGCTGCCGTGCTTTTTGCCGCCTCCGGTGCAACGACTTACTGGGCGATTTTTCACGGGACAATTTGCTTTGACGGGTTTGAGCTTTGCGGTCCAACCACCGCTTAAACGAAGATTGGCTCTCACCTGAGGACTGGCCCAGCAGCAGATTCTGAACGCTGATGTCTTCATCCAAATCCGGCCAATGTACCCCTTCCCCCTTCCCAATCAAACGCCAGCGATTGCGTTCCTTGATACTGCCGTGCAGCAGCCGTGGGTACCATGCCAGTGGCACGGAAACGGTGCGACCATCGGCCAGCTCCACCGTTAAACTGTCGTCAGTAACAACGAGGTGTTCTATCCTCGCTTGATGGATTTCAGCCGTCAAAGTATTCATCCCAAGTCTTCAATAAAACTTTCTCTTTTACGCGCTGTATTCAAACTGAAATTAACACAAGTGCCAGCGTAGACGCATCTTGCATCTTTGTTGAGAAATTCAGACCACTAAAGCCTGGGGGTCTTTATGCCCAAAAGACTGCTCAAGAAAGCCCCCGATTCCATATCTTGCGGGGCATTGCCCTCTCAGAACGCTAGAGGGGAAGTTAGGGTCTATGGGAAGCTCCGGAACATGATCAGGGCATGATGATGGTAAGCCCTTAAAACATAAATGAGCATTACATTGTTACTTAAGGGCTGATTCCCTTTAACCCTGAGTTCACGCACTCGGAATAGATGCTTCATCTGGAATCCTGGAGATTTCACAACGAAGCGTCTTTCACGACCCACTTTGCTTTTGCCCTTCTCTTCAAATTCGCGCTGGCTTGATTGCGTGAGCAGCCCAAACAGGACGGGAGGCTAATGCGTACTCTTACTCGATTGGGGGATAGAAAGCCGAGTAAGAGCAGGAGCAAGAGCAGGAGCAAGAGTACGAGCAAGAGTACGAGCAAGAGTACGAGTGGAAATGAGATACGTCGTGGTGTTTCTGAAATAGGGGACCTAGTTGGACCGCAAATATACCGGCTGGGTGAAGGCGCCGTTGCCGGCGCTGTCCCAGGCCGCAAAACGGAGCCAGCGTTTTCCTGCCGCCTCGAGCGGAATTGAAAATCGGTGGCTTCCGAAAGCTTTCATCTCGGTGGCCGGCAGAACCAGACGATCCGTTCTTTCACCGTTGCCCCAAACCACTTCCACAAACTCCAGCGGGAAAGTCCATTCCAAGTCGGCCACCAGATTAATTCTTTGCTCCGGAGCGATGCTCACGTTCTGACCGGAGGAGGCGCCGTTTACGGCAAAGTGCCGAATTAAGATTTCACCGGTTGTCACAAAAAAGTCTCCGGCTCGCAGGACACGATTTATTTCACCCCAATCGCCGGCGGCTGGCAGGGGATCCAGTTTAAGATAGTTGACATTGAAGTGACCGTACAGATCATCGCTGGGCCATTTCTTGTAGGTGTCTACTTCGCCGATCAGGAATTTCTTTTGCCACCAGTTATTCATGTCGTCCAGAGTCGCAAAACAGCGGACTTCGCAAAGGCGTTGCTGGGAAAGGTCCACCGGCATGGCTTTAAAAGCCGCGCCCAGCCAGTGGTCATCTTGAAAATAATCGGCCGCCTTGATTTTGTCTGGATAAAAGGTTGATCCCTTGGTACGCGGATGAGTTTGCCAAACCAGCGCGTTTGTTCGCCGAATCATCTCTGCGACTTCCTGAGCATTGCCCGGGTGATAGACAGTCCCATATTGGGGATGTTCTTCCACAAAGGGTCGTCCGGCTTCGCGACCATGCGTCCAATAAACTGGCTTAGGGAACAAAATATTCCAATGTCCGCCCAGATAAACATTGGGTTCTTCGCCAGGCAAGATTAGAAAGTTACGATCGGAAAATCGCCGGCAGGCTTCGTAGTAGGTGTCCTGCTCCTTAAGGCGCACCGGCATCCAGGCTGCCTGCTTTGGTCAACTCATCTGCAAAGGCGGTATGAAAGTGCGTGACCATGGTTTTATAACCCGGCAGCTGCTTGTATCTGTCCTCGTGCGTGTAAGCCAGGACGGCATTTCGACCTTCGCGGGCCGTCCCCAGGTTCGCATAAAAATAGAGGGACATACGCTGCCACGTCCCGGGAGGCGCGTTGTAGAGCGCATAAACTCGCTTGATCCAAGTATCGTTGTAACCTTCCTCGGTCGGATGCTGGCGAACACCCAGAGCGAATTGGTGGCTCGAACCTTGGGAAGATTCCTTTTGATACCAGACATATCCCAAATTGATTTCTAACTCACGCGCAAAGAAAAACTGGTGGGGTGGCGGAAAAACCGCCAATGAGGCTGTCGTCCCGCTGGCTAACAAGACTCGATTCTTGGCTCGGACGGGCACCGGATCCCGATTAGGTGTTCCGTAGAACTCATAATTTTGCCAATTGCCGCCGATATCCTGCCAGACGACTTCTTTCAAATCGCTGCTGGAGAACCCCTTCAATCCGCCGCTGTAGATATAAGCCACGCTGGGTTCTTCGGTCTTCACGACGGCTTCCTGGCGGATCAAGTTACTGCCCTGATAAACCGTGTACTGTAGGCCTCCGGAAAAGATCCCCAGGCTCATCCCAGGGAAGAAAACTTCCACCCGTCTGCCTTCACTGCGAACCTTGCAACCTGAAGATTGAATTTTAGCGGTGTATTGCCTCACTTCTTCGGGATGTTGCAGCGGAGCATCCCAGAACACATCCCAGCGATGCTCCTCGGGCAGGTCGTGACCTGTCCGGCGGATGCCAGTGGTGACGGAAAACACTGGAGTCAGGTTTCGGCCCAAGACATTCCATGGGCTGCCCTTCGCCTGAATGGCTAATTCCTGAACTGTCGGCAGGCCTGCCTGGACACCGAAGCGAAGTCTAACTTGCGAGTTGCGTTCTCCCTCCCATGTCACCGTCAAAACGCCTGCCTCCTGTATTGCCGAAATTCCTGGCTTAGCACGATACTGAGTCAGATCACATTCCAGGCCCCCAGGAAAACTCTCCCTCTCACAGATAAGGTTCAACAAGAAACACATGGCACAGACCTTCAAGAGTTTTGTCCGCATTCCGATGCCTCCCAAGCCAGTGTGGTAAAGGAGTTTTTAAGCCATCCGAACGACTGCCAATTACATTACCACTGCTTCCTGCGCCCCTACTTGGAGTTTGTCGTTCTTGGTTGATGAGTATAATACAACCATTTGAAATCTTTCAGGACGCGCTTTATGATCCTTCGGATTTGAACTAGAGTGACTTGGTGGCGAAGAAGTTCAAACTTTGATCAAGTTTGTTACCCAAGTTATGCACCATTAGCATTAGCCTCGGAGAGGCGCAAGATCATAGCCCACGGCGTCAGCCGTGGGATAAGGCAGATGGGTGAATCAGCCCCGGAGGGGCGACGGGAGCCGAAAATTGTCAGAGGCGTCGGCTGGAAGCTACATAGTGCATGGCTTCCCAGGTTTCGCGACAGAAACTAGCTAGTCCTTCGCGGTCATTCTGTGGAGTGAGGTTTCTTGTGTCCTTTCGACGATCTGAGGGGCAAGGAAGTAGATTAAAATCGTCTGGGTTCTCTCGCCTGAAGCTCATCTATGAGGACGAAGATATCATCGTGGTGGACAAGCCCGCCGGCTTGCTGACCATGGCGACAGAGAAAGAGCGTCGCAAGACGGCTTACGCTTTTCTCTATGCCTATGTGAAAAATAAAAGGCCGGCAGAGAAAATCTTCATCGTTCACCGCCTGGACCGGGAGGCGTCTGGACTGCTGGTATTCGCCAAAACCCAATCTGCCAAGCGCCGCCTGCAAGATCAGTTCAAGGATCACAGTGCGACTCGAATGTATGTGGCCGTGGTAGAGGGACGCGTGCCCCAAGACCTGTGCAGGATTGAATCGTATCTGGCCGAGAACGCAGCTCACCGGGCTTATTCCTCCAAAGATCGAACAAAGGCGAAACTGGCTGTTACCCATATTCGTGTACTGCGGCGCTTCCGGCAAACCACGCTTATAGAAGCTCGCCTGGAAAGCGGGCGCAAACATCAAATCAGGGCCCACCTTTCTGAGCGAGGTCATCCGATTGTGGGCGACCGAGACTACGGAAGCCAAATCAATCGGCTCCATCGGCTAGCCTTGCATGCCGTTAACTTAAACTTCAAACATCCCGAGACTGGAAAGCTTCTCCAGTTTGAGTCACCTTATCCAGATTCGTTCAGGTTTTCATAGCCGGATCCAGATCTCCAGAACCCGGCGCATCACGTCTCTGGTCAAATTTCCGTTTGAAGTTCATTTGGAGTTGGTTATAATGAGGCGCTTTTGAAGATAGACAACAGACTCGGTTGGTCCTGCATCTCACGTTCTTACTAGTGGGGGCAATTCAATATAGGATGGAATGGGTAAGGAGGAAAAGAGTTCATGAAAGGCACAATTACAGGGTTGCTCATTGTGTGCGGCTTTGCTTTGTTTTTGGTATCGGGATTATCCGCCGAAGATCAGCCGGATGCGACTGCTCTTTTCAAGAAGAATTGTGCCATGTGCCACAAGGCAGATGGCAAAGGCTACGCTGCCATGCATACGCCCGATTTCACCGACAAAGAGTGGCAGGCTAGTAAAAAGGACGAAGAGCTGATCGAATCCATTACGAATGGCAAAAAGGACAAAGGAACGATGCCAGCCTTCGACAAGAAGCTATCGCCCGACGAAATCAAACTCCTTGTCACTGACGTGGTTCGGAAGTTCGCGGAGTAATTCAGACGAGTTGGTATCTCGCCGGTGTGGGTAAGCTCGTTTCAAGCTCAAAAAATTTAGCGTTTCCTTCTCAGGCGTGGGGTTCCACGCCTTTTTCTTTTGCTTTTGCAACTCCTCTGAAAATCCCCTCCAGGGAGGGGCAGAAGGCGTAGCCTTCGGGGTGGGTCCTATGGTTCGGGATAACCCACCCCTGCGCCCCTCCCGTGGAGGAGAATGATTTTTCATCCTTGGTGGTGCCGCCGTGCGGCATGGATGACTCCTCTGAAAATCCCCTCTGGGGAGGGGCAGAAGGCATCAGCGGGGTGGGTCTTCCGAGGGGAATAATTTTCATGCTCAATGGCGCCACCCCGGGCGGCATGGGCAACTCCTATGAGAATCCCCCCTATCAAGGGGGCGTAGGGGCGTGTCCTTCGGCTCTCCAATGCCATGTTCGCCACAGGACATCCCCCTGCACCCCCTGAAGGTGTGAAGAAATTTCCGGCGTTCCCCTCACCCGCCCTTGTGAACGCTTATCAAGCGTTCACCCCTCTCCCCGTTGGGGCGAGGGAGTTAACCACCCCCCTCTGGTCCCCCCTTGTACAAGGGGGGACTGTCGGGGGGTTCCCCTCTCCCCGTTGAGGGAGAGGGGCGAGGGGCAAGTGCAAACCTCTCGGTAGCTGATTTTTTTACACCTCCCTGGAGGGGACTGATTCTTATAGCTCCTGACTTCCTTCAGAGCTTTGCCTCTTCGAAAAGCGACTTGATCTCCTGGGGCGAATATTTCCCCGGCAGTTCGCGATTTAGTGCCATCGCGCTGACCAGGCGAAGCAGCAGGGAGTTAAGTGGAGTAAGCACTCCATGCTCCTTCCCTAAACGCTCAATTTCGCCATTGAGAAATTCCACCTCAGTAGAACCACGTTTCAGCTGAAGGTCCTGCCAGGTGGAAGGGTAAGTGCGTTCTTCGGGAGGCAAGTCGTAATCACACGACGTCTCGCCAGCGCGCAATTTCTGGATGGCCAAATCAAGAGGTGGAAATTCGGCTGGGGCCTGCGGATGAATTCCGGCTCTTCGCAAAACTCCTAGGCTCTCCTCCATCACGTCGGCCATGAGAGAATAGATTTCAGGGTCACTCTGTCCTTTCTGCAACCAGCATCCTAACAGCGCTAAAAGTGCATTATTAGTATTGAGGACGAGCTTCCACCACTTAATGTCCATCACGTTTTCAGACCGCTCTACTTGAAACCCGGCTTTCTCAAGATCGGCGGCCAATGCGTCAGCCACGGAATCGAACCCCTGGGGAAACTTTCCTATGGCCACAAGATTGTTGCGGGTGTGTTCGACAAGCCCTGGCTCCAGGAAATTTCCACTGAATTCCACCAGTCCGCCATAGACACATTGAAACCGGTTGGCGAGAATTTCCTCGTTACGAATCGCATTCTGCAAAGCCACGATTGGAGTCGTGGGAAGGTAGGCTGAAACCAGAGTTCTTGCCGCATCTGCGGTGTGCTGAGCCTTCACGGTTAGCACTAACCGATCTTCGACTTTGGGTTTGAGCTTGGCAAGATCGTCGACCGCATTAATCTTGATTTGACGAAGTTGCCCCTGCGCCCTCAATTGCAATCCGTCACGGCGGATCGCCTCTACGTGCCGGCCGCGCCCCACCAGCACAACGTCCTGGCCAGTGCGGTAAAGCCCGGCTCCCAGAATACTGCCGATAGCACCGGCGCCGTAGATGATGTATCTCGCCATAGTGAAGGTTTCTCGTTGCGGACTGCAAAGCTTCCAGTTGCAGATCTCCGGTCAATTCGAAACTGACCCGATTTATATGCTTCAGTTACTTCTGCTTTAAATTCATCGGTACACCTGTTCACTCTAGCAACCATTTCTTTCCTCCCTTAGCTGCCAATATCTCCATTAGCTCTGTTAACAAACTAGTGTCGCTCCAGGGAATAGGGAGGTTGAGCTGCTTGAGCTTGGCCTCTATTTCGCTGCGCTCTCGATTGGGTTTCAGGCCATCTGTTCCGTAGGACAAGAGCCCGAATTCAAGCGCCAGCTTGCCGGCCTCTTCGCGTTTACCCGCAGCTAAAGCTTTGATGATTTCCTGTTCCAATCTAGACCAGTTCACGGAATGAAGGCGATAGTCCAGAAACGCTTCCCAGGCGATGGGGCACCAGCGGCGCACGATTTCGCTACCGATGAGCGTGGCGTAGGTTCGGATTTCGACTTGGGCGTGCTGGTCCATCCGCAGCTCCAGGAAATG
>QHZP01000784.1:0-1324 GCA_003224715.1 Acidobacteriota bacterium
GTGTAATCTGGCTTCCCAGCTTCCGCGCCAAGCCCAGGATGGTCAGGTTGTCTTTGGGCAAGCCGACGACCAGCTCGTCGTAGCTTTTGACTTCTGCCTCGGACGGAATCTCGTTTTCGATGATGGGCAAGCTGAAATGCTTGCTGAAGAACCGGTAGGCCTGGAGCCGATTATCAAGCTGATAGTTGTGAGTCCCCGGATCGCGGTTTTCGTGCCATTCAAACACATCTTCCTTTTGATATAGCCTGAAAACGGGCCCGACAACGTCGAACAGCAGGGGCTTGACCAGCGGAGCTCTGAAGCAACAATCATCTTCAGCGTTGTGGATTAGCAGCGTGGGCCTGGGAGCCATCAAGGCCACCAGGTGGCTGTAATCCTGTCCCTCCAGCAGATCGGTGGCTGACTGTTCGATGTCTCCCAGGTCGCCATACATGCGAACTTCTACCCGCGTTTGAAGCGAGGTGATACCGGCCACTGGCACTATCACTTTTACTCGCTCATCCAGAGCACTCAGGATGGTGGTTTGCCATCCACCGCCCGACAATCCTGTCATCCCAACTCGGTTGCGGTCGGTATGGGGATGCTCGTAGAGGTAATCCAGTCCCTTTCGCATGGCGAGCACGAATAAGCCCAGTTCATTGGCTCCCACCAGATCGAGATGGGCTCCAAACAGGTGCAAGTTTTCAGGATGGGTCAACTCGCCAAAAGCCAGCCACTCCAGGCTTAGGGCCAGCATGCCTCGCTTGGCAAAGTTGATGCATCGTTTCTGTTTATACTCCACAGATTTGCCCGGAGGACCCACGTGACCGTTTACGTTCAGAATGGCGGGGACTTTGCCTTGAAGATTCTCGGGTTCATAAAGAATTGCGGTTGATTGAAATCCCGGGACTATCTCATAGCGAAGTTTCCGCGTCCGGAATCCTTTGCCGGATGCGATGAGGCCCAGGTCTTCAAACCTCGGCGGAGCGGTCACCCATTCTCTGGGCCAGCCATGCAACGCGACTTCCTGCAACAAACGCTCCCGAAGCCGCTTGGATTCGGCTGTCCACTGCTCCAGGGATGTTGGAGCCGGCGGCTTGGCCGCACGACTCAGAATGTATTGCTTTAGCTGGAAAAGCGAAACATCTGAAGATAGGATTGGTTCCTTCAAGATCAGGTCGACCTGCCCGGGATCGCTCTGGGCGTAAGATAAGCTAGCGAAGAGGCAAATCAACACAAGCGATAGGATTTTGGATTTCATTTTCGTCAGGATTGGAAAGCCAGCTCAGGGGTCCGCAACCAGACGGAAAAGCGTCCAGCCTGTCAAAGAAGGACCAAGCTCCAC
>QHZP01000784.1:1457-3173 GCA_003224715.1 Acidobacteriota bacterium
GGTCGCCACCAAGGGGTACCCGCGACAGCGTCCCTCCAAGTAGATCAAGGGCAGATCAGAAAATGATCTTGGCCGCAATTTGGATGTTGCGGGGACTGCTCACAGTTTTATCCCATAGCCCGAAGTTGGGACTGGCGACATCCAGGTTGAAGCCAAGCGAACCTCCCCACGTCGCACCGCCGGCGAAGATATGCCAGTTCCAGACATTGACGAACTCACCCCGTATCTGAAACGTCATCCGTTCGCTGATCTTGGTGTTCTTGAGGATGCCAATGTCGTTGCTGTGGAAAGAGAAACCTCTTAGGTTCGAAACAGCAGGTCCGCTCCCGTAATTGAAATTGAAGCTATCGGGAGATTCAAAAGCAGCCTTGTTGAATAGCGGCTTGTCGGGATCGAAATTACCCTTATCCTGAAGGAAAGGATTGGCGCCTGGCAAGATTGCTGGAACGCATGCCGCCGAAAACTGGCTAGGGACGTTGCACTGGCCAAATGAGCGGAAGTAGAATGGCGCGCCTGATTGCACGCGCGCGACGGTGCTGATCTGCCAACCGTCAAAAATCTTATCCGCGACACCGGCTGTGTTCAGAAAGCTCTTTCCTTTGCCAAAAGGCAATTGATAAGTCAACGCCAGCGACCAGGTGTGGGGAATGTCGGCCAGGTCCAAGCCTTTATTGCGTTGCCGCTCGAAAGGTGAAAAGGTCCCCCCTCCGTAATTGGTCACCTGATTGGCAAAGCTTTGAATGTCGTTGCCACTCGAGAGATTCTTGCTCCAAGTGTAAGAACTGAGCACCCAGAATCCTTCCGAAAACCGCTTCTCTGCCTTCAACTGAAAGGAATGAAATGTCGAGTTCCCGGCGTTTTCGTTCAACCCTTGCAGGTTACCGCAATACTGTGGGTAGGGCAGAAGCGCCTGAGCCACGCTTGGAGGACACTGCGTCATCTGTTCCACCCAGCCAGGGTAAGGAATTGAAACTCCATTCAGAACTGTCTGTCCTGGTTTGAATTGATCATAGAGCTGCTGCCCCATAGAGAGCAGGCTGGGATTCAGAACGTTTATGGGCGCAACGGTCGAGAGAACACGCGTTCCCTTGTTTCCCACATAGGCAGCGGTCATGTAAAAGTCTTTGGTAAACTCACGCTCGACAGTCAAGTTCCACTGCTGTGAGTAACTGGGTCTTCCCGCATCTAAGGGCCGATACAGACCAATGGACTTTCCGTTGCGGAACGTCGGATCGATGAAGGGTGGAGGCGTGAAATTCTGGGGAAAACCGTCCTGCAGCAGGAAGGCGGGAGTAATGCCTCCATTGGAGCTGTTGAAAACAATATTGGAATTGAACCCATCTGTTCCAGGGCTTATTCCCGAAGTCCAGCTCGGGTAAGACAAGGTCAGGAAGAATACCCCGTAACCGGCTCGAACCACCGTCTTATTCGATAGGCTATAAGCGAAACCGAGGCGAGGAGCAAAGGCTTTGTAGTAGATTTCCTCCGGATTAGATTTCCCATAGGATGCCGGTCCCCACTTGTCGCCGGCAAAGACCAGCCTTCCCGGCCGCCCACCAGCTCCCGGATTGGCACCGTTGGGGTCAAGGAAGGATAGGTTGTCGTATTTCGCCACGGTGGGCGTGGAGATGTCATATCGAATGCCGTAATTGAGGCTAAACTTTGGCGTCATTTTCCAGGTGTCTCCCACGTGAAATGCATAGACCTTCATACGGG
>QHZP01000206.1 GCA_003224715.1 Acidobacteriota bacterium
ACTTATTATGATCGTGAGGCCGAGATATTTTTCATTCAGGATTCAACGGCGGGCATCTTCATTAATTGCTCAGGAATGAAATTCTATCGTTCGTCGAGCAAAACCTCAAACCTTCTGGTCGATGTGTCGGAAGCAAAGTTCCAGCTTCAAGTCGGTCAATTAGTGGAGGTTGAAGGAAAGAGCTCAGCCCCGGATTACGCTCCTGAGATCAAACAACCCCGGGTGCGGATTCTAGGTTCAGGCCCCATGCCGGTGGCGCAACAAATCGAGCTGGATCGACTTACTTCAGGAAGAGAGGATAGCCAATGGGTCGAAGTTCAGGGCATCGTATGTTCAGCCATCGAACAACCGGCTAACGATTATGCAAGGCAACCTTGGGAGGAGCCGGTACCAGTGAGCCCTAGCTCGACGCCTGAGCCTGGCAAGCGTCTTACACTCGAAATTGCCGCGAGTGGTCGGCGGCTGAAGGCTCACCTCCTAAGCTACCAACGTTCTGACGCGATTCGGTTGGTGGACTCCAGGGTACATGTGCAGGGCGTTTTGGGAAGTATTTTCAACCACAAAGGGCAGTTGATTGGCCTTCAAATGTTTGTTCCTGGTTCGGAACAAGTCTTGGTGAAGGAGCAGGCCCCAGTGGATACGTTTGCTCTCCCGGTGCGTCCTATCAGGGATCTCCTGCGGTTCACACTGGATGAGGCTTCTGGCCATCGCGTCAGAGTGCAAGGAGTTGTGACACTACAGCGCCTCGGTCGGTTTCTTTTCATCAAGGATGAGACCGACAGCGTCTGTGTTCAGACAAAACAATTGACCTTGGTCCAGCCCGGAGATCAGGTAGACGTTGTCGGATTTGCAGGGGCGGGGGAGTATTCGCCGTTTTTGCAGGATGCCATTTTCCGACGAGTTGGAGCAGGGCCAACGGCGACACCCGTCGCGGTGACGCCGGCGGAGGTGCTAAGGGGCAACAATGACGCTGAGCTGGTGCGCATTGAGGCGCGATTGCTGGATCGCGTGCTTAGTTCGACCGAGCAAATACTGGTCTTGCAGGCAGGGAAACAGATTTTCAATGCCCAGATGGAAGATTCGGAGGTCACGCTGGGTTCAGTGCCCGATGGAAGTTTGGTGCAGTTGACAGGGATTTACTCAGTACAGTTGGACGAAAACCGCAAACCTCGATCGTTGCGGATCATGCTCCGCTCAGCCAAGGACATTGTTGTCCTCCAACGCCCTTCCTGGTGGACCCTGACGCATACGCTATGGACGTTAGCACTCATGGCGATAATTGCCCTGGCAGGGATGGGCTGGGTAGCGGTGTTGAAGCGGCAGGTGCACCAGCAGACGGCGATTATCCAGAAGCGGTTGCAACGTGAAAACATTCTTGAGAAGGCCCGCAAGGACTCGGAGGCTTTTTTCCATTCCTTGGTTGAAAGCCTGCCTCAAAATATCCTCCGTAAGGATAAGGAAGGCAGATACACGTTCGCGAATCAAAGGTATTGTACGACGATGGGAAAACCGCTCCATCAGATCATTGGAAAGACCAGCTTCGATCTATTGCCGGCAGAGTTATCTGAGAAGGACAATCAGGATGACCGATGGGTGATGGAAACCGGAGATATCCTGGAAACAGTTGAGGAGCACCCCAAGCCGAACGGGGAGAAGCTTTATGTCCAAGTGATAAAAACAGCGATCTATGACTCCAGGGGCGAGATGATAGGAACCCAGTGCATTTTCTGGGACGTTACGGAACGCGAACGGGCTGAGGAGGCGTTACGAGAAAGCGAACAACGATACCGAACCTTGTTCGACTGGAATCCCTATCCAACATGGGTTTATGATTTGGAAACCCTGGCCTTTCTGGCCGTCAATGATGTAGCGATTCATCACTACGGATACTCTCGAGAAGACTTTCTATCCATGACTATCAAAGATATTTATCCCTCCAGAGATGTTACTGCTCCGGGTCTCGCTGCAACGATTCCAGTCAACCCGGAAAGGTCCGGTGAATTCAGGCATCGCAAGAAAAATGGGACTATTATTGATGTAGAAGTAACCTCGCATGAATTGATATTTGGTGGACGCTGTACAAGGATCGTGGTCGCTAATGATGTTACCTTGCGTAAAAGGGCAGCGGCAGAGTTGCAGAAAGCCAAGGAAGCTGCCGAAGCTGCCAGCCGTGCCAAAAGCGAGTTCCTGGCTAACATGAGTCATGAAATTCGCACGCCTATGAACGGCATCATCGGTATGACGGAACTGGCGATGGATACAAAGCTGACATCCGAGCAGCGCGAATACCTTGGCATGGTAAGGTCGTCGGCCGATTCGCTGTTAACCGTGATCAACGACATTCTTGACTTTTCCAAGATCGAGGCCGGGAAACTCGACTTGGATTGTATCGAGTTCAACTTGCGCGACAATCTGGGTAACAGTATGAAGGCGCTGGCTCTGCGGGCTCACCAAAAAGGGCTGGAGCTGACCTGCCGGGTGGCGCCAGATGTGCCGGTAATTTTGAGGGGTGATCCTGATCGTTTGCGGCAGGTGATGGTTAACCTGGTGGGCAACGCCATCAAGTTCACTGAGCAAGGCGAAGTGGCCGTGGAAGTGAAGAGCGCCGAGGGGCGATTGCCGATTGATAAAGAAAGCCATGATGCGGAAATTAAGATCGACTATCGGAAATCGACCATTGAAAATTCCAAAGCTTGCGTCCTGCATTTTTCCGTAAAGGACACAGGAATAGGCATTCCGGGCGAGAAGCAACGGATCATTTTCGAGGCCTTTGCCCAGGCGGACGGCTCCACAACGCGAAAGTTCGGCGGAACCGGTCTGGGTTTGGCCATTTCTTCCCAGTTGGTCCAAATGATGGGCGGGCACTTATGGGTAAAGAGCGAATACGGCGACGGCAGCACCTTCCACTTCACTTCGCGCTTTGGCTTAGCTGAAAACCAAGTGGCGCAAACTATTCCGGTCGAACCGCTCAAGCTTTGGAACCTGTCAGTGCTGGTGGTCGATGACAACGGAACCAATCGCCGCATTCTGAATGAGATGCTTAGCCACTTGCACATGAAAACTATGGTGGTGGACGGCGGCCAGGCGGGGCTGGATGCAATGCTCCAGGCTGAGGAAGCGGGAGAGCCCTTCAGCCTCGTGCTGCTGGATGCCCAGATGCCTGAGATGGGCGGATTTGACGTGGCTGAGCAGATTCGACAGAGACCAGAACTGGCCGGAGCCACGATCATGATGCTTACATCCTGTGGCCAGCCGGGAGACATCATACGGTGCCAGGCGTTGGGCATTGCGGCGTATTTGATCAAGCCAATCCATCAGTCCGAACTGTTGGATGCCATCCTGAAAGCCATTGGCCAGAGGATTGTCGAATCTCGCTTGCTAGCGACTAATTTAGCGGGAGAAGGCCAACAGGAACCGGAGGCTTTCGAGACGCAGTCTGGCCTTAAAAAAATACCTTCCCGATTCGACAGTCAACAAGTGAAAATTGTCAAGCCCCTGCGCATCTTACTGTCCGAGGACAACGTCGTTAACCAAATGTTGACAGTCCATATGTTGGAGAAATGGGGACACGCAGTCATGGTGGTTGGCAACGGACGAGAAGCCTTGCAAGCACTGCAGAGGCAAAGTTTTGATCTGGTATTAATGGATGTGCAGATGCCAGAGATGGATGGTTTCGAGGCGACTGCCGAGATTCGCAGGCGCGAAGCTCAGCGAACTTCGAGTTGTCAGTTTCGAGCTACCGATGAGTCGAATGGGGAAGCTGAGCCCGATATACGGAATCCGCAACATGAACCGGCCACCGCGAAACCAGAAATTCGTCGCATCCCCATTATCGCAATGACCGCGCACGCTATGAAGGGAGACCGGGAACGATGCCTGGACGGAGGGATGGATGGATATATCTCAAAGCCGATCCAAAACAAGGAACTTTTTGAATTAATTCAATTGTGGGCTTCACGACCGATGGAAACAAATGAGAAGGCACCGCCCTCCTCCCTTGTGGTCAAGGCTAGCGAATTTGCACAACGGACGCCGATCTCCGCGCTCCCGGCAACAGAGAGCGAGGTCCTAGACACGGCTGCCATTTTAGAGAGAGTCGATGGGGATGTAAAGCTCCTGACCGAAATCGCGGATCTTTTCATTCATGACAGTCCGAAATTATTGGCTGAGATACAGGAGTCGGTCGTCCGAGGCGACGGCCTGAGGCTAGAGCGCGCAGCCCACCGGCTCAAGGGTTCGGCAGGAAACTTTGGTGCCCGGACCGTCTATGAGAAAGCGTCAAGGTTAGAAGAAATGGGGCGAGAGAAGGACCTCCGCCATGCCGGGGAAGCCTGTGCAGAGCTTGAGGAAGCCATGGCACGTCTCAAGCCAGCTCTGATGGGTCTGGGAGAGGAACGGGTTTGATGAAAGTTTTGATTGCAGAGGATGATGTAGTTTCGCGTCGCGCCTTGGAGGCCACACTGGTCAAGTGGGGATACGAAGTCGTGGCCTGTGCGGATGGGTCTGAAGCTTGGCAAGTGCTGCAAGGTGAGGGGGCGCCGCAGTTGCTGGTGCTTGATTGGATGATGCCTGGTATGGATGGTGTCCAGCTCTGCCGCGAGATTAGAAAGAGGGCAGAGGCACCTTACGTTTATATCTTGTTGCTGACAGCCAAGAGCCTGAGACAAGACGTCATTGTGGGTCTAGAGGCCGGTGCCGACGACTACCTCACCAAACCTTTTGATAGTCACGAACTAAAGGTACGCCTGCGCGCGGGTAGGCGCATTCTTGACCTGCAGGCGGAGCTTATTTCCGCTCGAGATTCGCTACGCTTTCAGGCCACACATGATACTTTGACTGGTCTGTGGAACCGTGCGGCGATCCTCGACATTCTGAACCGGGAGCTGGCCAGAAACAGACGTTCGGGAAGCCAATTGGGAGTCATCATGGTTGATGTCGATCACTTTAAGACCGTTAATGATACTCTTGGACATCTGGCCGGAGACGTGGTGCTTCGAGAAATCGCCCTCAGAATGCGCGCCTCAATGCGATCTTACGATGAGATTGGTAGATACGGGGGAGAGGAGTTCCTGGTGATTGCAGCGGGATGCACCGCCCCAGATACTTTGAAACTGGCGGAAAGACTTCGCGATTGCATTGGCAGGGAGACTGTAGCGTTAGCCGGGCAAACGATCACAGTCTCTGGTAGCTTGGGTGTGGCTTCCAGTAGCGAATGTCAGGAAGCCGACGAAAACTGGCTGCTGCGTGCTGCTGACGCTGCGCTCTATCTGGCCAAGCAGCGAGGACGGAATCGCGTTGAACTCTTTTGTTCTGCGCATCTGCCGTCCATGGGTCTGTCAGAAGAGGTGGAAGCAAGACCATCGAGTCTGAATGGAACGTCCCAATAAGGTTGTTGCAGACCGAGGATCCAGCCGCAACTTGGTTGTTTGACAGCCCGCGGCTGAGGGATCCTATGAGCCATCCCCTGATGATCAACTCATAAGACGAGTGACCCAACACCAGTGGTTCACGCGACCGACCAGCCGGCTCATCTATATACTCCCGCGGGTCTCCATTGAACTTTGTGATCTTGCAATTATGTCTAAGGGTCGTATTTTAAATAACCGAAAATGTTCAATGACCGGGATGATGCGATAGTTATCGAGAGTAATGGCCGCTTCCCTCAAGATCGAAAAGGCGGCACAGACGACCACGACCTTCAGAACGTGGTCTCCAATAACGATCACATTCCGATTGAGGAGGGAAATTGAAGAAGGGCGTTCGATTCACGGAAACAGAAGTTGAACCTGTTAAGCTAGTACTTTCATCCCTTGGTACCGAGGCCAAATGATGAGGGTGTTAATTGCAGAAGACGACCTGGTCTCACGCCACATTCTGCAAGCCACTCTGCACAAGTGGGGATACGAAGTAGTCGTCTGCACCGATGGAACTGAAGCATGGCAAGTGCTTCAAGGAGATGCCGCACCTCACGTCCTGATCCTTGACTGGATGATGCCTGGCATGGACGGTGTGCAGATTTGTCGGAAAGTCCGCGAGGTACCCCAACCTAGTCCGGCTTATATCATCCTTCTGACAGCAAGAGAGCGCAGCCAGGATATCGTCGCCGGCCTGCAAGCGGGCGCCGATGACTATTTAACCAAGCCATTCGACCGGGAGGAATTACACGCTCGGATGCAGGCGGGGTTACGCATTTTAGAATTACAGAGCAATTTGGCCGAACGTGTGAAAGAACTTGAGGATGCCCTTTCGCGGGTCAGAACGCTTCAGGGGCTTCTGCCCATGTGTCCCTACTGCAAGAAAATCCGCAGCGACAGTAACTACTGGCAGCAGATTGAAAATTATGTCAGTGCGCATTCAGACGCCCAATTCAGCCACGGCGTCTGTCCGCAGTGTTATGAGAAGATTGTGAAGCCGCAGATTGAAGAATTGTATCCCCACTGGAAGAAAAGTTCTTAGAGGACATTCGGCAAGGGGATGAGGATGCGAAATGAGAATATTGATTGCCGAAGATGACCTGGTTTCCCGCCGTGTGCTGGAGGGTTCTCTGGTCAAATGGGGTCACGAAGTCGTAGCCTGTTCTGACGGGTCTGAAGCCTGCCAGGCGCTGCAGAGAGAGGAAGCCCCAAGATTGGCCATCCTTGACTGGATGATGCCAAAGATGGATGGGGTCCAGGTATGCCGGGAGCTGAGTCGAGTCCCTCATCCCAAATCGATCTACATAATCCTCCTGACTGCCAAAGGTCGCCGGGAAGACGTTGTGGCTGGTTTACAGGCCGGCGCAAACGATTATATAACCAAGCCATTCTGCCCGGAGGAATTGCGGGCCCGAGTTCAGGTGGGTCTGCGAATCGTGGAACTGCAAGGGAATTTGGCTCGTCGCGTGGAGGAACTTGAGGCTGCCCTGTCGCGACTCAAGCAGCTCCAGGGTTTATTGCCTATTTGCTCGTACTGTAAGAAAGTCCGCGATGACCAGAA
>QHZP01000207.1 GCA_003224715.1 Acidobacteriota bacterium
TTCACCACGTTCGGTGGGGGTTATCTGTCGGATCGCCTGATTCTCACCCGATTGAGAATGGACTGGGGTCGCCGGATCGTTCCCATGGCATGCCAGATTGGCGCGGGGATCTTCCTGGCGGTGGGTGCCCGTGTTGAGAATGGCTACCTGGCAGCCGCCGTCCTGGCGGTTTGCACTGGCCTGATCATGGGAGTGGAAGGCCCCTATTGGGCTACTGCCAATCAAATCTCAGGAAGAAATGCTGGGTTTACAGGCGGTTTGCTCAATACGGGTGGAAATCTCGGCGGAGTAATTTCTCCCACGCTCACTCCCCTGATTGCCCAGCATTTTGGATGGATGCATGCCCTGGACTTTACGGGGTTAGTGGCCTTAGGAGCAGCCGCTTTGTGGCTGTCGGTAGTGCCCTCGAAAAAGGGAGAAGAGGGATTTCGGGCGGTTCGCTTGCCCCAAGAGGCTGATGAAGTGTCGGGGTGAACCCGTTAAGAATTCCAACAAGGTTGCGTCTGATATCCTGGTCGTAGCGTACGATCTTCATAAGACAACTGAAAGCGAAGAGAGTTCTCGCGCAGAGACGCGGAGGCGCAAAAGAAGGAAACCGAGGATTGAGGTTAGAGAATCGAGGATCGAAGCAGTCTTCGATCGTGCGATCTTCGATCCTCTATTCTCGATCCTCGACTGGTTCCGCGCTCTGCCTCTGTGGCTAACCGCCTTTTTTCGATAACCCCATCAACCTAACTGAAGATCGTTGTGAGGGCCGAATGACCGAAGGCAAGACCCAGGGAGTCGCTCAGCGGGCTCATGCCGTTGACCTGGTCCTGTTGGTTCTTTGTAATGTCATGTTCGGAGCTCAATATCCGGCAACCAAGGCGGCGGTAATGAATATGGGGCCGGTGTTGCTTTCTCTACTGACTTTTGGGATGGGAACCATCTGCCTGATCCCATTTCTGATTCTGGAGAGCCGGGCCCATCCTGAACAGCCGCATCCTCTCACCCTCTTTCGGGGCAAGAACTTCTTTCCGTTTTTCATGGCCACCGTGTTGGGCTTTATTCCGGGTTCGGTGATTTTGGCCTGGGGAATTGAGCGGTCGCTCGCCTCCAATGCGGCGCTGTTGACACTCAGCATTCCTATTTTCACGGCCTTGCTTGCTTCCTTGGTGCGCCAGGAGCGCATGACCCCGTGGCGGTGGCTTAGCTTCGCCTTAGGTATTTCCGGCGCCATTATTTCTTCAGACATTGATTGGCACAATCTTAGCGTCTTCAGTGCCCGTTACCTTGTGGGGAATGCCTTGATTCTGGTGGGATGCTCAGGAAGTGCGTTTACTAACGTCTATAGCAAGGGATTAATGGAGCGTTTTCAACCGGTCCGCCTTCTGGTGGTCTCCTATGTTTTTTCAGGAATGATATGCCTTCCGCTTCTCCTTTGGCTGGAACCGGTGAATTGGAATACCCTGGAGTCTTTTCCCGCGCGCCCCTGGATTGGGTTGGGCATTCTGGGATTCCTTTCTTGGGGACTTTCGATGGTTCTCTTTTTCCGGGTCCTCTCGCGGCTCGAAGTGACTCAGGTCTCGCTTTCTATCTATCTGCTGCCGTTCTTCGGCATCCTGCTCTCGGCCCTGTTCCTGAATGAGAAGATCAGTGGTGCGATCATCGGAGGTGGGGTGTTAGTACTCACTGGAACAAGCTTGATTCTCTTCGCGGATAACAGGCGTCTCTGTTAGGAGAAAGAGACCTCTGGCGAACCTGGGTCTTGCAACGCTATCCCAGTTGAATCTCGGGCGGGACTGCTGGATTCATCAATGACGCGCCACCATCCGCATAAATCACCTGTCCTGTTATCCAGCCAGCCTGTTCAGAGCAAAAGAGTGCCACAACGTTGCCGATGTCTTCTGGAGTTCCCAGGCGTCCCATTGGAGTCCAACCGCGCGCATGCCACGTCCTGATGAGATCTTGTGCTTGCTGTGGCAGCGTGTTGAGGACGCTGTCCTCAGTCCAGCCAGGGCTGATTGCATTCACGGTGATCCCGCGTTTGGCGAGGGCCACTGCGAAGTAACGAACGAGCGACTCCAGAGCTGCCTTGGCTGAACCCATGCCCACCCAAGGTTGCAGCCCACCGGTACGACTTCCCTCGGCGTAGGTGACCGCGACGATCCTCCCACCCTTGCCCATGAGGGAGGCTGCCTCGCGAACGCCAACGAGGAACGCCTTTGCCTGTGAATCCAACGCTGTATCCCATTGTTCCAGGGTGATGTCCATAGGTGGCTGGAAGAAAGCCGGAACCTCAGGCCGAGCGTTGCTGACGAAGATATCAAGCTTACCGAACTCGCTCTGAACCTTACGGAACATACGGCTGATGTGGTCCGGGCGCGAGACATCGGCCTGGACGAAGAAACCCTCAGAACCTTGTTCTCGGACCTTGGCAAGAGTCTCTTTGGCAGCCGGCTCATTCTGGTAATAGTGAATGGCTACCTTGGCCCCATGCTCCGCTAGCTTCAGGGCGATCCCTCTGCCGATGCCACGCGAGCTGCCAGTAATCAATGCGTGTTTCCCCTTGAGCGACATACTAACCTCCTTCTCGCAAAGTTGTCTGCACGATGCATTCGCCCAGCGGCATCTAACCCTGGGCAGCAGTGGCTGGCGCTTTCTGCCGATCCCATGCATGCCCGGCTGGACCGCCAGGCAAGTAGGGCCGTCCCTCGATGGGCGTGAGCCTTGACCCTACCCAGTCTCCAGCAACGGCTCCGTGAACTTGATCTCGTTTCCAGTGGGATCAGTAATACGAAAGTCTCGGTTTCCCCACGGCTGCCGAACGATCCTCTGTGACACTTGAGCCCCTCGTCCTTGCAGCTCTGTGTAAAGCTCTTCAAGCTCCTGCGCGAATATGTGAACTGAGGCAGGCGAATGGTTCTTAGCACTGTCCTGGAACAGGTGGAGCGCCACATCATCGCGCTCCACGATGGCATAATCCCCTTGGGGAATCATCATCTCGACCTCGAAGCCGAGCTTGGTCCGATAATAGGAAAGAGATTCCTCCAGGTTGGTAACAGGTAATTCCGGTGCAATTCTTACGAGCTTTGGCATATGTCCTCCGCACGTTCTTGCTCAGACTGGTAGAGCGCCCAACCTTCCAGCTCAGCCGCCGCAACTGACGTGGCGACGAACCTCGCAGATGAAGCTCTCTACTGCACGCGAGAGAAGGCAATCGCTCGGGATGGGCTCAAGGCTGTTGGTTAGGTGGCCTTGCTAAGTTCAGATCATGCTTAGCCCCAGCGCCCTAAGACCTCCACCACTTTACTTGCTACGGCGGAGCGAGCCTCTGTTCGCTCCCACCCTTTTGAGAGAAGCCGATCGTATTCCGTGTGCGTATGGCGAATGTCGGCCTTAACAGCTAGTTCAATCGCTTTAGTATCAAACATCTTTGCTGCTGAAGTCCGTCCGATTCGCCCGCTGTACTTCTGGCATGCATGTCTTGCAATGGCGTCAGCTTCGTTTGGAGGACAACCCGGATATTGGGATCGAACGCGCTCCGCAAACTGCTCGAGATATTGTCTGTCGGCCCGCTCGCGAGTCAGCGAGGCTCGATCTCGTGCGATTAGCCGCTGAGCTTCGTCATCGAGGCATTCTCTCTGTGCACGTTCAAGCGCGTGTGATTCCACAAGCAGACCCTGACGTTCGTACCTCCGGCGGGAACGACTGAACTTCACTATGACGGCCGACAGACCCGAGTACTTTCGACTTCGGCGTGTCAGTGCTGCATCTCCGCGCGGAAGAACGGCCAAGTGATCCAAGTCCGCACACTCCAGGCAAAGTGGCTTTTGCTTCTCCATCTTCAGGAAGCTGCCCTTGCATAGCTCCGCGCCGCACTCCGAACACGCGGAGGGCTTAATAATCGAAAAGACGACGATGTCTGTCTCGGGAGCTATACTGTTGTCGTCTCGTCGCACTGACTCTCGCCTCCGCCCGACGACTGAGCTGAGGGCTGTCCGCCCATTTGGGCGGGCAGCCGCCAGTAAACGGTTGGACATCGCTCGGCTCCAAACTACAAAGGTTCGCCTTCGATAACACTCATCGGTGATTCTGTCGGAGCGATTCTCGTGAGCCTGAATCCAGATGCCCCTAGCAACCTTCGGTATTCATCTTCGGTGCGTTCGCGTCCGCCTGTCATGACCAACATGTTGAGGTCAATGAATTTGCTGAAGTGCGGCTCGCCATCATGCGGCACTACGGCTTCCACGAGCAAGAGCTTGGCATTCTCTACCATCGCCCGATGGCAGTTCTTGAGGATGGCGACGGCGCGCGGGTCATCCCAGTCGTGAATAATCCACTTAAGGATGTAAGCGTCGCCACCGCTTGGCACTGACTCGAAGAAGTTCCCATCCACCACTTGACAACGATAAGTAAGTCCTTCGGCTTCAACTCGGCGCCGTGCACCTTCAACAACAGGCGTCGCATCGAAGAGAACACCCTTCATGTGTGGATTCAATTTAAGAATTGAGGCGATGAGGCTGCCATGTCCGCCGCCAACATCAACGATCTTGCGGATGGATGAAAAATCATAGCTCGACAAAACGCCATCATTGACGGCAAGGGTCATTCCGGTCATCGCATCATCGAAGGTCTTGGCGTTCTCAGGATGCTGCGCGAAGTAGTCCCAAACAGGCATCCCAAAGACGTGATCGAACGCGATCTCGCCGGTCTTGACACTATGCATCAGATCGCCCCAGGCTGGGTAATGTTCCTCTCCCAGTTCGACAGTGGCAAAAGCACGCAGCGAGCCGGGGGCATCGGTTTGCAGAGTGGCCGCCAGCGGCGTTGATGTGAAACGACCACTGCCATCTTCAGCAAACACGCCCACGCTGGCGAGCGCACGCAGCACTCGATAGAGCGAGGGCGCATGAGTTCCAGTAACTGCGGCAAGTTGGCAGGCAGTTTTGTGACCGTCCCGAAGGTGATCGGCAATACCGAGTTTCGCTGCAATATAAATAGCCCGCGAAATCCAAAATCCGGAAATCATCTTTAGCATGGTTACGGTCGGCGGACCATCCATATTGCTGGATTGATTACGTTCGGTCATATGCTGCACCTCGTCTGAATATAAAGCTTACAAAAAACACCCTGGTACATGTCACATCTTTTCATCACAAGCTAGCCACCCATCGGCCCGGTTCAGCGGTCGAGACAAACGTAAGTTCGCCCAGCCAAAAGGTCTGGACTCTTGGTTCCAGGCTAATCCGGCCCAGCCTGACACTCCTCCCCCCGGCTGGTTAAATCGGTGGGCTGTCGCTCGCCTCTAATGATTCTACCTCTTCCGCCGGTTGCTCAATCCCGAGTTGGCTTTGGATTAACCTCACACAGCGATTCCAGCGAAGGAGCGCGTCGTCGTTGCCCTCGGGCCGGATCTTTTCGGCCTCTTCAAAGCAACGCATTCCCTCTTCCAGAACCTGTCTTAACATGGCGGGGTTGCGGCCGGCCCTAAGCAGTCGCTTGGCGCGGCGCTCATGGGCCAGTCCCGTGTAATAGAGACGTTCATAGGGGTCGAGCAAACTTTGAAAAATCTTCTCGGCCTCACCGTAACGGTCCAACAGGCCACCTGCAAATTGATCAGTGATGGCCAGACCCAGAAGCCGCAGTGCGATTTGATTGTCAGGTTCGATGGCCAGGATGTCTCGACAGATCGATTCAGCCTCCCCGGGCTCGTTGAGGTTCCGATATAGCTCAGCCTTTGAGATGGCTGCGGGAATACCATTCTTTGAGATGGACTTCAATTTGTATTCCACGGCCTCTCCTCTCTATTTGGAATTTGGACATTCCACATGCATCGGATCCTTTAGCCCCTCGATGAATTGAGGGGTTACTGAAATGTCCAAACTCGAGACTCGACGGCCCCCGCCCTGACAGAGAACCACTAGGCTAGGGGAGATTCCACAGCAGGTAACCTGCCAGAAGCGTGCCGACGATGGCGCCACCATAGCAGAGAATGTTGATCACTTCATTCAGATGTTTTATCTGGAGACCATCATAAAGCGTAAAGCGAAATCGGTGAGCCCAGTGAAAAAGCGGAAGAGAGCAAAAGACGAATAAAACAAGACGCGTGACCGGATGTCCGACCAGCCTGAGCGTCCTTTCATAGTCAGGCGGCTTCAGCCATCCCAAAGGAAAAGCCAATCCGTACAGGAACAGCAGAATTGGCATCAGCAAAGCAGCTACAACGCCACCGGCACTAAAGAGGGCCCAGAGAAAAGGTTCGTTAGATCTCTTGGCGGACATTTTACCCTCTCAAAAGCAGCCAAGCCACCAATACAGAAATAGCCAGCCAGGCCACGTAGTTGGGCGCCGCGATCCAAGGGTCGGCAATGCGCTTCCCTCCTATACGCACAGGCATCGCCCGGGGTGCCAGGTTGAACCAGGTAATGGTGTGGAAGAGCACGAAGAGCAAACTGACAGCATTTAGAACAACCGGCAGAGGCATCCTTAACCACTCTTGGAATTGCGCATAGCTTTGTGGACCCTGCTTCAAAGCACGGATCTGCAATAGTGTGATCACTACAAAGTAAGCCACAAAAATGCTGGTGAGCTCTCTCAGGATAAATTTCAGGTAGGCCCAACTGCGACTCCACCAGTAGGTCGAAACTCGGGTCCGGTACCACTTGGGATGGTATTCAGTGTAGACAGGTGGGGGCTTCATTTGGCGCTCCAGGGGAGTAAGAAGGATTTAAACCATTCCTTCGCAGAGGTCAGCTTGTATTGCTGAATGGCTCCGGCCGGATCCACGTTCTTGGGGCAGGCTTTTGTGCACTCCCCGACAAACGTGCAGCCCCAAATTCCTTCGTGCTGGGAGAGAATATCGAGGCGTTCTGCTGACCCTTGGTCCCGCGAATCCATGTTGTAGCGCTGGGCCAGAGCGATGGCCGCCGGTCCGATGAAGTGGGGGTCGAGACCATAGACCGGGCACGCCGCGTAGCACAGCAT
>QHZP01000159.1 GCA_003224715.1 Acidobacteriota bacterium
GATATCAGAAATGTCTTTCTCCTTAATGGCAGCGACCAATTGCTTCGCATGATCCTTGAGGCGTTTTTCATTCTTTGCCGATAAGACAATGATCGCAGGATTCTGGGGCGTTATGTCGATTTGCTCTCTCGGCTGTTCCGACGGAATATATTCCTCAATCACGACATGGGCGTTCGCTCCTCCAAATCCAAACGAACTGACTCCCGCTCGGCGGGGATAATCTTTTCCTTCGCCACCTGGCAAGGCTTTCCATTCTTGTGTCTCCCGCACGATATAAAACGGACTCTCTTTGAGATCGATGTACGGATTAAGCGTCTCGCAATGCAGGGTTTTGACCAGGGTTTTGTGTTTGAGTTGCAGTAAGACTTTGATCACCCCGGCGATTCCTGCGGCTAACTCTAAATGACCGATATTGCTTTTGACAGAACCCAAACCGCAATGCGTACTCACGACCTTAGGATCTCCGGTAGCCTGGTACAGCTCTTTAAAAGCCGTCTTCAGCCCGCTGATTTCAATCGGATCTCCCAGCTCGGTTCCCGTTCCATGCGCCTCGATATAACTCACACTCCTTGGATCTATTCCCGCCTTCGCGTACGCTGTTTTTAACAATTCCGCCTGGGCCTTAGGATTCGGCGCGGTTAACGAATGCGCTCGCCCTCCATGGTTCTCCGCGCTCGAACGGATCACGCCATAAATATGATCCCCGGCCTCTTCCGCGTCTTTTAACTTTTTTAAAAAGAGCATCCCCACGCCTTCGCCCCTGACATATCCATTGGCTTGATTGGAAAATGTCTTGCACCGGCCGTCCTCACTCAACATCCCGGCTTTGTTAAAACTGATATGCGCCGCGGGGGTGATCATGGTATTGATCCCGCCCACGATCGCCATGTCACAGCTCCCATTCGCGATCGCCTCCATCGCCCGGTGAATCGCGATTAACGAACTCGAACACGCCGTCTCGATCGGTTCGCTCGGTCCGTGTAAATTTAAAAAATAACTCATCCGATTCGGTCCTACCGAAGGTATCATCCCCGTAGAACTATAGCCTTCAATGGCGATAGCTGCCTGGGCGATCAATTCACTATACCCACTGCTCATGGTCCCGACAAAAATCGCTGTCTTCGTTCCAGACAAACTTTCGGCGGAATATCCCGCGTCTTCGATCGCCTTCCAGATATAGGTCATCAATAGTCGCTGCTGCGGATCCATCAGTTCCGCTTCTCGCGGCGAAATGCCGAAAAATAACGGATCAAACTCATCGATGTCATTGATAAATCCTCCCCATTTGATATTCGTTTTATTCGCTTCCTTCGTCGGATCGCCGTAATATTCCTGCCAATCCCAGCGCTCCTTGGGAATTTCTACGATGCAATCCTTGCCTTCGAAAAGGTTTTTCCAGAATTCATTCAGATCTTTGGCCATGGGAAATCGCCCGCTCATTCCCACCACCGCGATCGCGGGTGGAGTTGAGGGTTTCGGTTTTGCTGCCTCTGTTCTTATAAATCGGGAGCGTTGTCTCTTTGGCGACGGGATCGCTTCGACTTTGCGTTCCTTCGGCTCTACCGGACTCCCTGTCCTCATGGGAACCGCAAAACGGGACACAAATATATCTCGGTGTTCTTTAAGCAAATAGCCGGCAGAACTGCGAATCGTTGGATGTTCAAAAAAGATCGTGGGCGTCAGTTCTAACTTGTATTCCTGATTGAGTGTGTTGCCAAACTCCGTCAAGGTGATGGAATCAAATCCATACTCGATGAGCTCGGTATCGGCATCAATATCTTCGATCTTAACTTTGAGTAATTTGGATACGGACCGCATTAGAACGGCCTGCACTTTCTCCTGCAGACCCTCGGTATCAATCTGCATTGCAGAATCTGATACGGCAGAAATCTGTGTGGCTTTTATGGAAAATGACCTGGGACTCTCTTGAGGCCAGGCCTCGATAGAAAGACTGAATCCCCGTCGAAGTCTGCATAGGCGTCAATCCAATGCTCTGCCTCATCATCTTTTCTGTTTCGGCATCGACGCGCATCCCACCCTCTTTCCACAACGGCCAATTGATCGATAACGTTTGTCCATGGCGTTGCTTTGCACCCACCAGGCCGTTCCGATACTTAGCGTACGCGTCCATAAACGCATTCGCCGTCGCATAATCCGCCTGTCCGGCATTGCCCATCGCCCCCGCCGCGGAAGAAAAGAATATAAAAAAGGCGAGCGGCAGATCCTTGGTTGCCTCGTCCAGATTCATCAATCCATTCACCTTCGGCGCCAGAACTTCCTGTAATTCCTCTTTGGTCTTTTTGATCATAAAGTTGTCTCGAATCACTCCCGCACCATGAATGACCGCATCCAGTTGGCCAAATTCCTGCTGAATACTTTCGATCAAATCTTTGACCGCCTTCTTTTCAGTCACATCTACTTCGTTGTATTTGATTCTTGCACTCAGGCTTTCCAATTCTTTAAGTTGGCCTTGCTTTGCCTCGTTAAGCGGAGATCGGCCGATGAGAATCACCGTCGCATGCTTTGCCTGCCGGGCAATTTCTTTGGCAAAAATGAATCCCAGTCCACCTGCGCCTCCGGTGATGAGATAGATACCTTGCTCTTTCCAGGGAATCACCACGTCTTCCTGGGAAACTTCAACTTCATTCCAGCTCGCAATCCAGCGTTTGCTGTCTTGATAGCGAATCTGTTTTTCCGTCGGGCTCCGAATGTTGTCCTTAAGTTTCTCCACCATTCCTTTTGCGTTTTCGACTTCAATGACCTGTCCGATAATTTTAGGATTCTCCATCTGTGCCGTTTTCAAAAGACCCGAGAGTCCGGAAAAGAGTTGTTTTTCCGCTTGCAGAGGAATCACGATTTGGATTAACGCTTGTCCCTTGAGTTTGTCTTTGAGAATCCCTTGTATCTCTTCGAACGCTTGGGATGCATAGGATTGAAATCGTTTGTCAATCTCCGGCGTTTGGGACTTAAAAGTCAGACAGCGGACCTCTTTCATTTGCGTTTCAATGTTTTCTTGGGAAATATCATCCAGCTCACATAACATCAGCAGATGCTGTGCATAGGCAGGGGTGGGAGCTTCTTCACGAGTTTCTTCTTTCCAGACAGGCTTCAATATCAGTGTTTCCAGAGAGGCAGAGCTTTTTACGAAAACGGCTTCACCTTCTAACGCACGGGAGGTCAATCCTTTCATCCGCACACAAAGTCTTCCGCCCTCGTCGCACACATCGATATCAAATTTCTGCACCTTACCTGCCGTCGAGAAGTCACGATGCCTGATCAAAGCCCACATGTTTGCAGAACATCGGTCGAAAATCTCCAGCTCTTCCAGGGCAAACGGCAGCGCGGCTTTTCCGTCACCTGTCCCATTCATGAATCCAACCGACGCCTGCAACGCCGCATCCATTAGACTCGGATGCAACACATACTGCTCCAGGCTATCTGCGGCAGACGGCGGCAATGACAGCCTCGCCAACACTTGTCCGCTTCCAACATAAATTTCCTTAATTCCTTGATGTCCGGGACCGTAATCAATTCCCATCGCCCGGAAAGCTTCGTAGCATTGCGCGGCACTCAGATTATTTTGGTTACACTCCGCTTGTAACGCGACCAAATCCAGGGTGGGAACTTCGTTGGTATGCGGATTTCCGTTTCCTCCAGGGAAGGAAAATAGCGCGCTGCCCCGGCTGTGCACGACCGGCTCTCCCTCTCCTTCTTGAGATTCACTATAAATCTCATAGGCAATCCGTCCCTCGTCTTCCGGGAAGAGACCAATGTGGATTTGAGCCATCTCGTTCCCAACGACAATAGGCCGCACCCAAACCACGTTTTTGAGTTGGATTCCTCTCTGACCGTCTTCCCTGATTCCCGCTGCTTGAGCGACCGCTGCCCGCGCCATCTCAAGGTACGCCACGCCGGGTAAGACCCGTTCTCCTCTCACCACATGATCCGCCAGGAAAAACTCCCGTCCGGTAAAGCTTGAACTGTATCGTTGCTCGGATAGATTTGAGGTGTTTTCTTGCATCAAAGGATGAATCGTCGCTGCATTGGCTTTCGAGCAAGACGTCTGTACTTCGATTTCCGGTAACCAATACCTTTCCTTAGCAAAAGGATAGGTCGGTAAGCTTATGCGTCGCGGTTTGTTGTCACTGTAAAACCTATTCCAATCAAACAGAAGTCCTTTCACCCATAAATCTAAAAGCTTCGCGTATTTTCCTTTGGCAATCCACGCATCAATCATTTTTCCCATGTCTTCATCCGCGGCAAACGCACCTAAGGTATCTTTGTTACGTTTGACCTGTCCCAGACAGAAATCTTCGATATTCTCTTTGCCTTCCATAAAATCTTGCAGCTTCTCTTCCAACTCGCGCAGGGAATGCGCAATCATGCCCAATCGCTCGTCCATCGCTTCTCGCCCAACCTGCAGGGTGTAAGCGAGATCCTGGAGATTCATTTCGCCTTGCGAACCTGCGTCATTGCCTTTTTGAACAAATTGCAAAAGCTTTTCCGCATATTCTTTCAAACGATCTCTGTTCTTAGCGGAAAGAGGAATGATCACGGGTCTTGACATATCTACCGCACCTGCTGAGTTTTCTTGGGGAAGGTATTCTTCAATCACCACATGGGCATTGGTCCCGCTAAATCCAAACGAACTCACGCCGGCCCGTCGGGGATTCCCGAGGGTTTCTTTCCAAGGCCGCAATTCCGTATTCACATAAAATGGACTGCTTTCTAAACGGATATGCTGATTGAGCTTTTCAAAATGAATCGTCGGCGGAAGCATCTTGTGCCGCAAGGCAAGCAGAACTTTGATTACTCCGGAAATCCCTGCCGCTGCCAAAAGATGCCCAATATTGCTTTTCACGGAACCCAATGCGCAATATTCTTTTTTGGCCGTAAAGAATCGAAACGCTGCCGTCAACGCCTCCACTTCGATCGGATCGCCCAGCTTGGTGCCGGTCCCGTGGGCTTCAACTAAGGAGATTGTTTCCGGGTTAATTTGAAAACGTTCATACACTTCTTTTTCGAGAGATATTTGTGAGTTCACACTCGGGGCCGTGATCCCATTGGTCTTGCCATCCTGATTGATCCCCCATCCTTTGATTACGCCAAAAATGGGATCTCCATCACGAATCGCATCCGAGAGACATTTTAATAAAATAACGCCAATCCCTTCGCCGGGAACAAACCCATTGGCCCTCTGATCAAAGGTGTAGCAGCGCCCATCTTCGGACAACATGCCGGCCTTGCTCGTCATGATATGCATGGCAGGCCCGGCCAACACACACACGCCTCCGGCGAAAGCGAGATCGCTCGTCTTCAGCATCAAACTATTGCAGGCTTCCGCGATGGCGACGAGAGCGGAAGAGCACGCCGTATCAATCGACAGACAGGGACCTTTCAAATTCAATAAATAAGAAATCCTCGCCGATAAAATGGAAGAACTTCCCCCCATCAACCCCTGCGCGCTCAATCCGTCTCCATTTCCTACGCCATTCATAAACTGACCATAATCACTGCCGCCGCATCCCACAAAAACGCCACATAAACTTCCGGATAAAGACGCCGGATGGATTCCGGCGCTTTCCATACAGTGCCAGGCGTTGCTTAAAAATAATCGCTGTTGCGGATCCATCCATTGCGCCTCGGCCGGGGAAATATTAAAAAACAGCGGATCAAACTCGTCTACATCCTCTAAAACCCCCATCCATTTGCTATACGTCTTTCCCGGAGCCTCCTTGTCCGGATCGTAATATTGATCAACCGGCCAGCGTGTCGCCGGTATTTCCGTGACACAATTTTGCCTGCGAGCAAGATTCTCCCAAAACAGATCCAAATTGTTTGCTTGTGGAAATTGTCCCGACATTCCGATGATCGCAATCGCAGTTTCATCCATGGAGATTTGTTTATTAGGAGGTAATGCAAAGGAATGCTCCAAATTCTCAACCGAACTGCGTTCTTGCGTAGTTGTAGCGATCAACAATGGCTTTCTCTGAAGATATTCGCAGGCCTTATTCATCAACAGTTCACTGATTTGAGCGACCTGGCGATTCCGCCAGTTTTCCAGATCTGTTCCCTTCACCCACTGGTTAAACGCGCCCATGGCCGGCCCGCAATGAATTTGAAAATTATCTCTCTCCGACATATCGCCATTGAAAGTCACCTGATTGGTATGAGCAAAGTACCATTGAAACATTAATTTCATTTGCAGGCGCGGATTCTCTAAGGCTTCCCCGATTTGTTCCGGATTCCTTTTCTTTTTATACTCACAGACTAGGTCCCACACTTCAGAAAAAGGCTTTTTAAAATAATCCTTTTCGATCTCTTTCTGAATGGACACCGGGATTTCCGCAAGCGCATTATATTGTTGAAAAAGCCGATATAATCGATTGGCTCTGGTCGCAAACTGCGTGTTTTTCTTTACCACTTGAACTCTCGCACCGATTTCAAACATGTCTCCCGCCGGCGCTGTGGTTGTATCATGCAGAGAAACCGTCGATAATAATTCTTTAACCACATCATGCGCGCCGCTTTCCACGGTGCATTGATTAATCGAGCCGGTAAAAATAAAATCAGCGCCTAGCGCGAACGCCGAAACAATCGCCTGAGGTGTTCCAATACCCCCACCGCAACCGACGAGAACTTCCTCTGGATAAATATGCTCTCGGAGCATTGATTCTTTTAAAGCCATGATGGAAGGGAATAAAGAAAACGACACCCCTTGATCCGTATGACCTCCGGAATCGGCCTCCACAGCGAGATCGTCGGCCAATGGGATCGATTGCGACAGCCGAGCTTCTTCCTCGGTAATCCTTCCTGAGGTGACTAATCCCTTTACAACATCCATCGGTGGCGGCACCAAAAATAATCGCGCGACTTCCAACCGGGAACATTTGGCGATGATCCGTCGAGGAAACACGATTCGACCTTCTCTCTGAGAAATGCCTTTCACCCGACAGTACACAATGGCTGGAGTTAATGCCGAAAAGGCGGCAGCCTCAATGACGGGTATTCCGTATTTAATAAACAACTCAACGTGCTCCATCTCTTCTTCCGGATGAGTGATGTTCGATATTAAACATATCCCATAAGGCTTATTTGATCCCAGTTGAGACTGGAGGAATTGAATGCGCGCTTCTAATTCGTTAACTCGAAAACCGGCACTGCCAAAAAAACTCAAGATATTCGCTTGTCCCATTGCGATAACGAATTTCTCGGAAGAAAGGGCGCGATACATCGAACCGGCAAAATAACTGAACTTACAGCCATAGCGTTTCTGAAAAATGGGACTCCCCAAATTTTCCGGTTTGATATCTTGAATGCGATTATCATTTATTTCTTTGAGCTCACGCATTGGCCTGATGAATTCCATTTTTCCCGGTGTGGGTTGGATCCCTGATGCTTCCGCATTCACGAGTCGCTGTTCCCCCTTGGGAAAGCCTCTGGGCACTTTCCCATTTTTATCCAATTCCTTTTTCAAAAACCCGGTCAATTCTTTAATATTCGGATAATCGTAAACTTTGGTCACCGTTAAACTCAGTTCAAATTTTTTGTTAATCGTTTGCAGCCATTCGACACCCACAATCGAATCCAGTCCCATATCGATAAACTGTTTGTCGATATCAATGTCACTCGGATTCATATATAAAGCTTTGGCTAAACTCGCCGCCAATTCTTTTTGTATCGTTTCTTTCGAAATTTGATTTACGTTGGGAGGCGTATCTTTAAGTTCCTGAAGCATCCTTTTGAATTCCTCACGACCCAACGTCCCTGTCTTATACGCCGAGATAATTTCACTGATATTCTTATTCATATTTTTATCCTTCAGCTTCCGTTACCACAACCCCTTCTTGTAACAGAACCTAACTAGCATTGGCTATGGGCTAGGTCGCCTGCAGCCTAACCAATATTGAGTGCTCTGACTTTGTTACTTGGAATGGACTGTCATTCCATCACTTAGCTTGATTCTGCCATCGCCGTCCCGCGCGTTCAAACGACACGTTGCACCTCAGTGCCTGTCGGCCCAGCAGGGCGGCGCGCACGCTGTTCGAGCACTCTTGGCGGCGCGGTTGAGGCTAGCCCAGTGAGCGAAAACAGCTGCGCCGCTGAACTGAACATAAGGGGCACCTCTCTAGCTGAGCTGAGGAGTGACGAAACTCTATTGGACTAGCGATTTCATGTCAACACAAATTGCGCGCCCCGTGAGAACGGAAGCCCCCAACCCGACTGGGGCAGTTGTGACCACAAAATCAAGAAGGGGAAACACAAGGGAGCATGAGCGGAGTCTCTAAAGATTCGGTGCGAGAGGGACGGGAAGCCGGTCAAATGAAGACCCAAATCCCCCAGGTGGCAGGGGAATGTGATCGGTACGCCACTAGTGGAGGGCTGCAAAGTGTCCAGCAGAAGGCCTGACTGCATTCACTTGGCCGGTTAAGTCGCGTGTAACCGGAAACTAGGAACGACTCACTTAAAGCCTGGATATGGCTTCATCCAAGCTTAAAGTCCCTTTTTCTAATTTTTCCATAACTTCTAAAACGTGGTCTTCTTGAGGTTCAACTAACGGTATTTCCGGAGTTTGCTGAACCTTATTTGTTGAGGTAAAAAACGTTTGTTCTTCCGATAAAGAACTCAGGGCGATATGCGAGGGTTTGTTACTCGGTCGCTGCTCCGATAAATTTGATGGGTTTTGTTGCAACAGAGGATGAATGGCGGCTGAAGGTATTGTTCCATTGCTCGCTTTGGTGTCGATCAAAGACACCCAATACCGCTCCTTGGCAAACGGATACGTCGGTAAACTCATACGTCGAGGTTTGCTGTCACCGTAGAGTTTATTCCAATCAAATATCAGTCCCTTCACCCATAGATCCAAAAGCTTGGCGTATTTTCCTTTGGCAATCCACGCATCAATCATTTTTGCCATATCTTCATCTGCCGCAAACACGGCCAGACTTTCCTTATTGCGTTTCACTTGCCCTCGATACACATCATTCATGCCTTCCTCGCCTGCCACAAAACGTTTCAGCTTCTCCTCAACTTCCTTAATAGAACCCGTAATCAAACCCAGACGTTCTTCCATGCCTTCGCGACCCACCTGCAACGTATAAGCCATATCCGCTAAGTTGTGATCAGAGATTTCTCTTTCCTTAATTACATCTATCAATTGCCTGGCCTGCTCCTTCAGTCGCTCTTCATTCTTTGCGGATAACACAATGATCGCCGGATTCTGTGGCGTAATTTTTATTTGAGGTCTCGTCTCATCTGGTGGAATATACTCCTCAATCACCACATGCGCATTCGCGCCGCCGGCGCCAAAGGACGAGATCCCCGCTCGACGTGGATATTCCTGGTGTTCTCCATTGATTTGCACCATTGATCGCTTCCATTCCCCGAGCTCTTGCTGCACCACAAACGGCGTATTTTTAAAATCGATATTCGGATTTAATGTCTCCGCGTGAAGGGATGGAAATAGTTTCTGCGTTTTCAACTGCAGCAACACTTTCGTCACACCCGCTATTCCGGCCGCACTCTCGCAATGTCCGATGTTCGATTTTGCCGACCCGATTGCACAAAATTGTTTGTCTTGCGTGTAGACCTCGAATGCTTTTTTCAATCCCGTGATTTCAATCGGATCCCCTAAGCTCGTCCCGGTCCCATGCGCTTCCAGATAACTGATTGTCCGCGGATCGATCCCTGCATTCTTAAATACGCGTCCGATGACACTCGCCTGCGCATTCGGATTCGGCACGGAATATCCACTCGTTTTCCCACCATGATTGATCTCTGTCCCTTTGATGATGCCATAGATATGATCTCCATCAGCAATCGCTTGGCTCTTTGGCTTCAGCAGCACCGCGCCTACGCCTTCGCCAGGCACATACCCGTCGCCGCCTTGGCCGAAACTTTCACACCGCCCTTTGCTTGAAACAAACTTCCCTTGCCCCAACATCAGATATTTGTTGGGATGTACCGAAACATTCACCCCTCCGGCTATGGCAAGCTCGCATTCGCCGCGTTTGATGCTTTCACACGCCAAATGGATCGTCGTCAACGACGATGAACACATCGTATCCACCGCCATACTCGGCCCGTGAAAATTACAAAAATACGATGCCCGGTTCGCGATCGATGACGCATTCCCCGATAACGCAATCGGCCGGCCCTGCAATGTGGCCTGCGCGCCGTACAGCTGGTACTCCTCATACATCACGCCGACGTAGACTCCGACATTTCCGCTCAAGCCATGCCCCCGGTGTTTGCCCAAATCTTCTCGCGTATACCCCGCATCCTCTAACGTTTCATAAACACATTCCAAAAATAATCGTTCCTGCGGATCCATCATCTCCGCTTCCCGAGGAGAAATGTTGAAAAATAACGGATCAAATTGATCCACACCTTCCAAAAATCCGCCCCACTTGCTGTAGGTTTTTCCGGGTTTATTTTTATCTTCATCAAAGTATTGGCTATGATCCCACCGCTCTTTAGGAATTTCGCTGATACAATCTTTCCCATCGCGAAGATTTTTCAGAAATTCTTGGATATTTCTCGCCCCGGGGTAACGGCCCGAAACTCCGATAATGGCAATCTCGATTGTCCCTTGTTCTTCCGGCACCGGGCTAAATCGGGCGCGGCTGCGTCGGCGGACACCTGACCGGATGGGCTTACTCACGTCTTCAGAATCTTTGAAATGCACGCTTTCCTCTATTCCCAATAGTGCAGTCAATTCTTCCCGATAATTTTCCAGAAAATATCGGCTTATCTCTGCGATGTTCCGGTATTCAAAAAATAACGTCTTCGACAATGACCCAAATTTTTTCTCTAATTGATTGGTCAATTGCATCATCATGATCGAATCGATCCC
>QHZP01000160.1 GCA_003224715.1 Acidobacteriota bacterium
CTTTCTAATGTCTTTCTCGCCTCGTCTGCCCCAGGAAATTGAGGGTTCAACCTGATTGCATTGTTCAGAAAATTCCTTGCTCTTTCCGTTTCTCCGTTTTTGTAGTAACACATCCCCAAATGAAATTGGTAATTCGGGTTTCCAGGGACTTTCTCCACACATTGCTTAAGTAACTGGATTGCCAGTTCATAAACATTCTTCTTGTAATAAATCCATCCCAGGGTATCAGACACATTAGGGACCTCAGGCAATTTTTCTTTAGCTGCCTGAGCAAGACTTAAGGCCTGATCAATGTTCCCGCCGTATTCACATATTAGCCATGCCATGTTATTGGCGGCCACAGGAAAGTGCGGATCGATTTTCAAGGCTTCCTGGTAATGGTATTTGGCTTTTTCGATATTTTTTTGGGATTCATGGATTGAACCCAAAATGACATGAGCCGGAGCCGATTTTGGGTTTACGTTCAAGGCGTTTTCAAATTCTCGAATAGCTTTATCTTGAGACTTTTGAACAAGGAAAAGCTGGCCGAGCAAAGAATAGGCAGCCAGACTGTTCTTGTCGATGGAAATGGCCTTGCGATAATTCTCCTCAGCCTTGAGATAGTCCTTTTGGGTGAAATAGACTTGTCCCAAGATTTCGTAGAATCTTGCCTGGTTAGGCTGTGCGGCAATTTGCTGGTCGACGCGTTCTATGGCCCTCACCATTTTTTTCTGAGAAATGAAGACTCGGGCTAGAGCCGAGAGGGAGTCGGCGTATACGGGATTGATTTTGAGCGCCGCTTCGAATTCTTGTTCTGCTGCTACAGGGTTCTTGTCTGACAAATAAGCTAATCCCAAGCGATGATGGGCAATTTCGCTATTTGGCATCAGTTTTATTAGCTCTTTAAACTCTTTTTGAGCATTCTTCGCATCGCCCATGTTGCCGTATGCACTGCCGAGAATAAGCTTCGCGGCAGCTATCTTCGGATTCATTGCGAGAGCCTGGTGGGCGTATTGAATGGCTAAGGCATTAGCTCCAGCATTCAAGTTTAACTCTGCCAGAGACAGATAGGCCGGAATATATTTCTCATTGAGTTTGATGGCCTCTATGAATTCCATTTTCGCTTGCTCAACATTTCGTGCCTGGAGATATGCCAGGCCCAGATAGTGTCTCGCCACCACGGAATCCGGAGCCTGCTTGACAACCGCATAGATTTCATTGGTGGCTTCCTGGGTCCTGGATTGAACTAGAAGCAATCTCCCTTTAAAAAGACGGGCATCGGTGTCTTTGTTATTGTCTTTCAGGATCTCATCCACCCATTTACCGGCCTCTTCATAAGATTTCAAGCTTAAATAGAGATTTGCAAGCCGCTTTTTGACCAAGGCATTTTTTCTTTCATCCTTTAGAACACTCTTGTAGATCTCAACACCTTGGTTCGTCTTTCCTATCGCAACATAAAAGTCTCCCAACAGGACGCGAGAGCTAACATCATTTTTCTTGAGTTCAACAACCTTTTTGTATCCTAGTTCAGCCTGCTCAAAATTTCTCATCAGGAAGTAAAAATAGGCCAGAGCCTGGTAGGCCTCAACAGACTGGGGATTAACGTTAATGGCCACCTTGATGGCCTCTTCCGCTTGAGAGGTTCGCTGCGTGAACAAATAGAGCTGAGCAATGGCTAGGTGCGGTTGAACATTTTTCATGTCAATGGAAATTGCCTTTTTGAAGGTCTCCTCGGCCATTTGAGGCTGCTTGTGGGTGAATTGGATTGCAGCCAAATTGAGGTAGGAAGACGCTTGATTGGGATCGGCCTCCACTGCTCTCTGTAATTCTTCGATCGCTCTGTCCAAGTCCTTTAATCCAGCGTAGCTATTGCCAAGCAATATCAACGCCTTGATATTTTGTGGATCTCTTTCTAGGATTAGCTCTGCTTTGGCTTTGGCTTCGTCAAATTTCTGGGAAAGCAACAACATATTCCCTTGATTGAGATGAGCGTTAACGTGGCTATTGTCAAGATCCGTTGTCTTAACAAACTCTTGGTAGGCCTCCCTGTATCGAGCAAGATTCAGATACGCAAGCCCGAGCTGGTAGTGTGCTTCAACGTATTTTGAATCGGCTTCCAACGCATTTTTGAATTGGATGACCGCTTCGTGATATTTTTTTTCATTGAAGTACTTTTGACCACTTTCAAAGTATTTTTTCTTAGCTCTTTGTGGATTCTGCAAGCAGGCTAAAGCACTCAGGAGGGTAATGACCAAGAAATATGTAAGACCCTTCCCTAAAGCCACTGGAAACTTAAAGCCCCTAAACATCCTGCCTCCATCTTTCAGATTTGCTTGAACAACTCATAATCGAGTCCAATTGAAAACAAAGCAGGCACCCTTCCGTCACTCTCGAACAAAGGAAAACAAAACATCCTCAGCGGGAAAAAAGCCAGTAGACAAGATATTTGAAAAGCTCATTGAGTACGAAATAGCGGCTTTCCGGAGTCGCCCACCAGTCTTGTCGTTTGATTGATGAAACCTGTTCCGGAACAGCAACACAGGACACTGAGATGGCTCGCCGACGAAAGGTACGACGCAAAGCCAGGGCTATACGCCGCAAATGGACAGGAGTTGAGACAACCATTAGCGACTGATACCCCTTGTCTTGCACTATTTTTCCCAAAGCGAGTGCCTCGCTCATAGTTCCAAAGTTCCCAATCTTAACCAAGGAACAAGTCGCTTCCGGCACACTCAGAGTAACGAAGAAGTGACGCTGTTCGGGCGGAGTTTTTTCTACTGACTGCTTTAACCCGCCATCTGTGGGGAGGTCCAACTTGTAATATCCTCGCCATTCAAACCGACCCACGCTGAGTATTAACTCTTTAGCATAACCCCGTCTCCAAAGCTCGATTCCATAAGCCTTGCGCTCAGGCTTGCCTGCGAACACGAAAATGACGTCGACCTTTTGCGGCGGCTTCCCAACGTCAAGAAAATCATAGAAACAATAGAATGGGGTTACCAGCCATCGGTGCAGCACCCGAATACATCTTGAGTCAGCCTTCTCGGACAAAAGGTCACTTAAGATATTGTCCTTCTTTAGATGTTGTGCTAAGCATCTGCTCTTATCAACACCTTTACCAAGAAAAGTCTGAGGCTCGGTTAAGGAAAGCACTTCACAATCTCAGGATAAAGGACCGTGGCTAGATTTTCCTCTTCATAAAAGGCCTTATCTACCCCCTCTTCCAGAACGGGTACTGAGAAATGAATAATGGCCCCGTCCGTCTTTCCTCCTCTAAGTCTCTGAATCATCAAAGCAATTCGATATCTGTACTCATCCGAAATGGCCTGGCCATTCGTCTGATACCAGTAAAGGACGGCCAACTTTTGCCCCGTTGAGTGCTGCAACTGGATTTGGTTAGCACTGAACAAAGAAGTACGATTTGAAGGAGAAAAAACGTCCACTAAATGGCTTGATGTATAGCTCCAACCAAAATCGCCGTTGGGATAATTCATTTTAGGAGAAAGCAGCGCTCTCCCTCCCCTTTGGGCTTTTGCATACCCGACGTAGACCTCAACCGGGTAGCCTCCTTCACGCTTGCAGACACCCACCCAGTCCTCATCGACGTTAGGATCCTTATACGTCGCTTCCTGAGGATGGATCGGATGACATTGCCACGACCCCAGTGCTGAGGGGAAGGCCTGCAAAATCGTCCGAGCATTATCACTAGAAGGACTCGGAGGTCCTTGGCGAATGTAAATTCCAATCATGAGGAGAAGAGCAGCTGCCAACCACCACTGTAGAGGCCCATTCATCTCCTGATCTCCTTTCGCAAGGAGATGCGGTTTAGCCCATTTCCTAAGATCACGAGCGTCATAAAGCCTAACAAGAAATTAAAGGTTCCACTCATGCGATGAAAGGTCGAGCTGAGGGCCCATTCCCCAAAAAAATAGGTCAGGACGACAATTAACACAATTCTGACTACATTGGTCAATACCGCAATGGGGATCATGCTCACCCATAGCAACGATTTCCATTTTGTTTGTAGCTGATAAAGGTAGAGGATCCCGATTGCCAACATCGTGACAATTGACAAGAAGCCGCTGCACGCGTCTGCCACCTCTAGTTTAATTTCAGGCAGATGGAGCAGATAACCCTCTCTAAAGATTGGAATACCCAGGAAAGATACCGAGGCGGTGGCCAGCTTCGCATCCAAAAGACGCAGATCCAACGCGGCGGTCTTGTATAACGCGAAGGGAATCGGGATCATGAGCAAAAGATATCCGACAGGGAAAAGGCACAGCCTGGCCATCTGTTTCCCTGCTAAGAAGTAAATAAGACCGATAAGTGTTGCGGGAAGGGAGAGACGTTGGATAAACTCTTCCTCTCCTGACCAACCCAACATAAAGAAACCCAGTCCCAACAAAAATATGCCTAGGCCACCAAGGCTAGGTCTTCTCGGGCACTCTCGAAGATCCTTTCGACGGCACCACAGAAGGTAGCCAGAGATTAATGGAATCAGGAACCCATGAGAGTAAGGCGAATAACTCCACCAATCAAAAACCATTCCTTTGAGTGTCGAATAAAACAAGAATAGAAAGAGTGAAGCCAACACTCCACTGCTGACGAGCGGAGCCCATTTCCAAACCAAAGAAGGGAATCTGAGGGTTTGAACCGACATCTTTAAATGATTCTTTTGAAATATTCGATAGTCCGTTCCAGCCCCTCATCGATTTCAATTCTTGGGACCCAGGCCAGTCTTGATTTTGCCAAGGTTATATCCGGTTGGCGTCGGCTGGGATCATCGGAAGGCAGCGATTTGAAGTTGATTCGCGATTTGGACTTTGTCAGCTTGATCACCTTTTCTGCTAGCCTTAGGATGGTAAATTCACTTGGGTTTCCTAGGTTTACAGGCCCAATAAAATCTTCTAGATTCATCATACTTATCAATCCAAGAATCATGTCTGAGATGTAACAAAAAGATCTGGTTTGATCTCCGTTGCCATAAACAGTTATGTCCTCACCTTTTAAAGCCTGAACGATAAAGTTGCTCACCACTCGACCGTCGTTGACTGCCATCCGCGGACCGTAAGTATTAAATATCCTCACAATTTTGATATCCACCTTATTTTGGCGATAATAATCCATCATCAGACTCTCAGCGACCCGTTTCCCTTCATCGTAACAACTACGAACTCCAATAGGATTGACGTAGCCCCAGTAATCTTCTCTCTGAGGATGTATCTGGGGATCCCCGTAGACCTCAGAGGTAGACGCCTGAAGGATCCTCGCTTTCGTTCTTTTGGCTAGTTCCAACATGTTGGTCACCCCCAGAACGTTTGCCTGAATGGTACGGACCGGATTGAATTGATAAAAAATCGGAGAAGCGGGGCAGGCCAAATTGAAGATCTGATCCACTTCAACATCAATTGGATTGATAATATCGTGACGCAAGATTTCAAAATTCTTAAAATCAAGCAGGTGATAGATATTTCTCTTTGAGCCGGTAAAAAAATTGTCAAGGCATAAGACCTCATGATCAGCTTTGACTAAGACTTCACAGAGATGCGATCCGAGGAAACCCGCTCCTCCAGTTACTAATATCCGCATCTTGTTAAGCCTCCTTTAGGACTCTAAGCCATGATTTGAGCAGGATTAATCAGCGAGAAATTGGTGAGTTCCAAGACAAATAAGAGAACGCGGTACTTGCCAGATTCTCTCGCAAAACGAGTGCTTCCCTTTTTATGTGCGCATAGCGATGAGGCATTGTACACAGCTCTCGGCCCAGGGAGTAGTTGCTTCTCCTCCAAGGTCGAATTCATCGAAGGTTTCAGCGGAACCCGGGGTGAAGAATCGCCAAGTAGCGGCAAGTTTGAAGAACCGGACCTCAAACGAGGGAAATGATGGACAGAACGCCACTAGAGACCGAGCCACCGAGCAATAATATTTCTTTGCATCTCTGAAGTGCCGGAATAGATCGTGCTTCCCACGGCATCTCTCAAGTCACGCTCCACTTCGTAGTCCGTCATGAAGCCGTACCCGCCGTAGATTTGAACGCTGGCCAAAGCCGCCTTGACCAGCGACTCGCTTACGAAAAGCTTGGTTATCGATGCGTCCATTGAAACGCTTCTTGAGCGATCAAGGCTCCATGCCGCCTTGTACGTGAGCAGGCGCGCGGCCTCAAGTTGAACCTTCATATCGGCAATTCGATGGGAGACCGCCTGGAATTTTCCGATCGGCTGGCCAAACTGGGTTCGGTGGCGCGCATATTCGATTGACTTCTCCAAGAGGCGTTCCATTGCGCCTAAGTTGCTGGCGAAGAGACAGATTCTCTCCCAGTCCATGGCCTGCGTGAATATGGTGGATCCACCACCGACACCCCCTAAGACAGCCTCAGCGGGAAGGTAAACATCTTCAAAAACTAATTCCCCGAGCGGCGAAGTTCGCAGACCCATCTTCTCAAACTTCTGACCCTGTCTGAATCCCGGTGTGTCCCTTTCAACCAGGAACGCGCTGACGCCTCCATAATAGCCTTTTGCGGGATCCGTGAGGGCAAACACGATTACCAGGTCCGCGACAGGCCCGTTAGTAATAAACGTCGTTGTGCCGTTAAGACGAAACCCGGCATTGTCCCGTTTGGCCTTCGTTTGCAGGGCAAATGCGTCTGAGCCTGAACCAGGCTCGCTCATGGCATGAACCCCAACCAGCGTCCCGTCGCAGAGACCCGGGAGGTAGCGATTCTTCTGTTCCTCATTCCCATGTTTCCATAGCGGCACAACGCAGGACAGAAGATGAGCGCAGAGAGAGAAGACGAGCCCTCCATCGTGACATCCATACCCTAGCGCCTCAAGTGCTATCGCGCACGAGAGTGAATCTAACCCGCTACCCGCGTATTTC
>QHZP01000161.1 GCA_003224715.1 Acidobacteriota bacterium
TGATGTTGGCACCACTGGAACAAGAGCAGTCCTGATCGATCAGGCAGGGAAGGTGCGTGGCGGCCAATCGGCAGAGCATGAGCCCATCAGCACACCACAGCCACAATGGGCAGAGCAGGACCCTGAGAATTGGTGGGATGCCACCCAACTGGCCGTCGTCAAGCTGTTGCAAGACACCCAGGTCAAAGCCGAGGAGATCCGAGGGATCGGGCTGTCCGGGCAAATGCATGGATTGGTGCTGTTGGACAAGAACCAGCACCTTCTCCGGCCATCGATTATCTGGTGTGATCAGCGTTGCCAGCCTGAGGCCGACTCGATTACTCGAGTCATCGGATACGACCACCTGATCGAGATTACTTGCAATCCTGCCCTGACGGGCTTTACGGCGCCGAAGCTGGTCTGGGTGCGTGCTCACGAGCCGAGAATTTACTCCGAAATTCGTAAAGTGCTTCTGCCCAAGGATTACATTCGGTTTCGTCTTACCGGCCAATTCGCCTCGGAAGTTTCGGATGCTTCTGGAACAACGCTTTTCGACGTCGTGCAGCGCCGCTGGTCTTCGGAGGTGATAACGGCGCTTGAATTTAACGCCGACTGGTTTCCTGAAGTGCATGAATCGATCACTATTTCTGGCCAATTGAGCCCCTCGGTGGCCCGGGAGATTGGACTCAAAGCGGGGACACCTGTCGTGGGCGGCGGTGGAGACCAGGCTTCTGGAGGGGTTGGTAATGGTATTGTCTCGCCCGGCATCGTTTCGAGTACGATTGGTTCTTCTGGTGTCGTCTTTGCCTTTATGGAAAAGCCAGCGCGCGACCAGAAAGGTCGGGTTCATACCTTTTGTCACGCGGTTCCGCAAAAATGGCATGTCATGGGAGTGACCCAGGGGGCAGGCTTATCGCTGCGATGGTTTCGGGACCACTTTGGCGCGCAGGAAGTGAACCTTGCGGCCTTGCTTAAACGGGATGCCTACGAACTCTTAACTCAGCAGGCAGCTCTGGCCAAGCCAGGATGCGAAGGTCTGATATTCTTGCCCTATTTAATGGGTGAACGGACTCCTCACCTGGATGCCAATGCCAAGGGAGTCCTTTTCGGCCTGACCGCGCGTCACACCCGCGCCGACGTGATTCGTGCCATCCTGGAAGGAGTAGCCTATAGTCTGAAAGATTCCTTGGCGATTTTTAAGGAGATGGGCGTCCCTGTGACCCAGGTTCGAGCTTCAGGCGGAGGTGGCCGCAGTGCGCTCTGGCGACAGATCCAGGACGATATTTTTGATACGGATATCTGCACAGTAGCCACTGATGAAGGAGCTGCTTTCGGAGCAGCCCTGATGGCAGCGGTGGGCACCGGGAGTTTCGACTCCGTAGAGCAGGCTTGCAGTCAAGCTATCAGTTTGACCAACTTCACACAGCCAATACGGGAGAATCGGAATCGCTACCGCGAGTATTATGAAATTTATCGCTCGCTGTATGGAGCGCTAAAGCCTGGTTTTGATAGAAGACGCAGAGAAGGAAAAAGACTGAGGATTGAGGATAGAGAATCGAGGATTGCTGTGTGATCCCATATTTGCGATCCTCGATCTTCAATCCTCTATTCTCGCCCGTCCCTGCGTCTCGGCGGTTGATTCTCAGTGCCAAGGACAACACATGTCTCGTTTCGCAATCGGAGTAGATCTAGGCGGCACCAACCTCAGAGTGGCCGCTATTAATGAAAATGGCGGACTCTTTGACCAGCTTAATCTCTTGACCGAGGTTGAAAAAGGTAGAGAAGATGTGGTTGACCGTCTCTGTAACGGAATCCTGCAATTAGTCCAGCGTTGGAAAAACGTCTATCAACTGGCGGGCATTGGGGTGGGGATCCCGGGTATCATCAAAATGAAAGAAGGAATACTGGTGGCCTCGCCCAATCTTCCAGGATGGGAGAATTTCAATATTCGCGCTCAGATAGCCAAACGCTTGAACAGCCCGTTTTATTTAGAGAACGATGCCAACGCGGCCGCCCTGGGTGAAAAATGGATTGGTTCCGGAAGAGCTTGTGACCATCTCTGTTTCTTAACCATGGGAACAGGTATTGGGGGCGGTTTGATACTTAATGGGAAAATCTGGCATGGCGTGGCAGGCATGGCAGCAGAATTAGGGCATGTCACGATTTACCCCAACGGGCGACTCTGCAATTGTGGCAACTATGGCTGTTTAGAGGCTTACGCGGCCGCCTCCGCAGTGGTCAAAGCCGCTCTGGAAATCTTAGAATCCGGCAAGGCTAGCGCCGGATTGCAAACGGCAGCTTCCGCCGGAACCAAGCTGACCTCGGCCATCATTTACCGATTGGCCAAAGAAGGCGATGCTTCTTCCATTTGTGTTTTTGAAGAAGTAGGCAGGGCGCTGGGTTTAGCCATTGCCAATTTCATTAACATCTTTGACATCGACACTTTCGTATTAGGCGGTGGCGCCGTGGATGCATGGGATGCCTTTGAAAAAAGCATGTTCGAAGAGGTCCCGAAACGTTCTTATATCTATCGCAATGACCCGCGCAAGATTTTGAAATCGCACCTCGGCAACCAGGCTGGCATCTTTGGCGCGGCCTATCTGGCGTTCCAGAGTTATCGTTCAGAAAACTATTGACGTTCGGAGAAATGATTGGCGTGTTACCACCGTGAAAATCGCTTCCTGGCAGGGAAGGTGTGAAAAAATTAGAATCTCGGCCCCTCTCCCCGCTGGGGCGAGGGGAGTCGACCGCAGTTGTTTTTCACTGCACGCCTCCCATTCAGAGGAATAATTTTTTCGGCCGCGCTGCTGCTTGCCGCAAATCATGACTGAATTTGAACGCATTAAACGGCTCCCACCTTACGTCTTCAGCATTGTCACCGACCTGAAAATGAAGGCGCGCCGGGCCGGCGATGACATCATTGACTTGGGCATGGGCAATCCGGATTTAGCCACGCCTCCGCACATTGTCAATAAACTGGTGGAGGCAGCCCAGAACCCGCGCAACCATCGTTATTCGGCCTCCAAGGGGATATTTCAACTGCGATTGGCGATTTGCGAGTGGTACAAGAAACACTACCAGGTCCAACTCGACCCGGAAACCGAGGCCATTGTGACGATCGGTGCCAAAGAGGGATTGGCGCACCTGGTATTGGCCCTGATGGGGCAGGGAGACACAGCTTTTGTTCCCAACCCGACTTATCCGATTCATCTCTATTCCGTATTGATTGCCGGTGGCGATGTTCAAAGCATTCCCATGCTGCCCGGGCGAGACTTTTTTGAAGAGATGCAGAGGCGTATCAAACTGATCTGGCCGCTGCCTAAACTTTTGATTCTCTCCTTTCCCCACAATCCGACCACCCAGGTGGTGGATCGAGCCTTCTTTCAAAGGGTCATTGAATTTGCAGAGGAGCACAAGCTGCTGGTCTTGCACGATCTGGCTTATGCCGATCTGGTTTTCGACGGCTATAAAGCCCCCAGCATATTAGAAATCCCAGGCGCCCGTGAACGGGCAGTCGAGTTCTTCAGCCTCTCCAAGAGCTACAACATGGCGGGCTGGCGCGTTGGCTTCTGCGCCGGAAATCGCGAAGTCATTCACGCTCTGACGCGCATTAAAAGCTACCTGGATTATGGAACCTTTCAGCCGATTCAGATCGCCGCCATTGCCGCTCTGCGCGGCCCTCAAGATTGCGTGCGGGAAATCGTGAACGCCTACCAGAGTCGGAGAGACGCACTCTGCGAGGGTTTGAAGCGGGCCAATTGGATCATTGAAAAGCCCAAAGCAACCATGTTTGTCTGGGGAGAAATACCTGAAAGATTTAAAGCCATGGGCTCTCTGGAATTTGCTAAATTACTTTTGAAGGAGGCCAAGGTCGCCGTCAGCCCGGGGATTGGCTTTGGAGAATACGGCAATGACTTCGTACGCTTTGCTCTGGTGGAAAATGAGCAGCGCATTCAGCAAGCCGTTCGAGGCATAAGGAAGCTGCTCCGCTAACTGGGCGAGCGCTGTCGCCCTTGGTATTCTTGGGGTATGACCCCTTGAAAGCCCGAAGCGCCAGCGAGGGTATAACAGCCTCGGCCCCTCGCTGGCGCGTCGGGCTCTCAAACTCGCCGAGAGACAAGAACAAAATTCTCGCTTCGTTCCGCAGGCGGTGAAGAAGAAAACGTTGAGATCTTAGAGTTTCTATAGGTTTCCTATATGATGCTCTCTGCGTCGCGGTTATTGGACCGCTGTTTTTAGGATAAACAGAATGTCATCCCTTGGCCGACGAAAGCTTCTTTGGCTAACTCTCCTGGCAGGTTTCATAGCCTTGCTAATTTGGGCGATGTTCAAAAAGGGTCGGGAGATTACGACGCCGACCGTCTCCGGATTGAAGGCTATCCGAGTACCAGGAGGCTTTGCCGTCGAAAAGGTAGCGGGCGAGAACTTGGTGGCTTATCCCATGCTGGGCACATTGGACGAGCGCGGCCGGCTGTTTCTTTGCGAATCTTCGGGGAAGAATGTCACCACTGAAGAGATGAAGGCGAACCCTGAATTCCGCATCCGCCTTCTGGAGGACTTGAATGGGGATGGGATCTATGATCGGAGCCAGGTCTTTGCCGATAAACTCACGATGCCGGCTGGGGCTGTTTGGTACGGGAAGAGCCTCTACGTCGCTTCTCCACCCGATCTCATTCGCTTCGATGACACAAACAATGACGGCATTGCCGACCGACGTGAAGTTGTATTGACGGGATGGAATCTCTCTTCCAACGCCGCCAGCCTCCACGGTCCATTTCTGGGCCCGGATGGCTGGCTGTATTTGACAGATGGTCGCCACGGTTACAAGATTCAAACCAAGGAGGGCTCTGTGGTGGAGGGGAAGGCATCGCGAATCTGGCGTTGCCGCCCGGATGGCTCGCGGTTGGAATGGATGAGTGGGGGTGGTTTCGATAATCCCGTGGAGCTCATCTTCACCGCGGCCGGCGAGGCCATCGGCACCATGACCTATTTCACCGATCCCCAGAATGGACAGCGGGACGCCTTGCTACACTTCGTCGAGGGTGGCGTCTATCCGAAGTGGCACCCGACCGTCAGTGAGTTCAAACGCACCGGGGATCTGATGCCTGTCATGACCAAATTTGCTCGGATCTCTCCGGCTGGGCTGCTCCGCTACCGCAGCACGAGTTTCGGTCCCGAATATCAGGGGAACTTGTTTAGTGCACAGTTCAATCCACACCGTGTCCAGCGCCACATCGTCGTCCGAGAGGGTGCAACCTTCCGTACCCAGGATGAAGATTTCCTGACCTCCAGCGACCCCGATTTCCATCCGACCGACGTGATGGAGGATGCCGATGGCAGCCTTTTGGTGGTTGATACGGGAGCATGGTTTATTCATGGTTGCCCCATCTCGAGAATTTCGAAACCCCAGATCCGCGGTGCCATCTACCGTGTTCGTAAGATCAGTGCCCCAAAAATCGAAGATCCGCGCGGGGAGAAACTTAAGCTCGAACATCTGCCCGTCGCGGAGTTGTCGCGATATGTAGCGGACTCGAGGACCGCCGTTCGAGACCGAAGCCTCCAATTGCTGGTCGAAACCGGAGAAAATTCAGTCGGAACTTTGAAGGAAATCCGCCAGAAGGCGGCTTCCCCAGAAATCCGCTGCGAGGCGGTGTTTGCCTTGTCCAGGATTGGATCAGCAGCGGCTCAGCAAGCCATCCGCCAGGCTTTGGATGATCCGGACTTCCTGGTGCGGGTGGCCGCTGCCCGAGCTGTGGGATTAGGCAGAGATAGGCAGGCCGTTGATCGGCTTCTGCAGATGGTTCAGAAGGAGGAACCGGCCGTCCGCCGGCAGGCCGCCACGGCCCTGGGACAGATCGGTGATGTTCGTGCTACCTCTGCCCTGGTTTCCGCCGCTGCCAATCCAGAGGATCGGTTTGTCGAACACTCCATTTTCTACGCCCTAATCCAGCTCAAGGATTCCTCGCAGTTAATTCGAGCCTTGAGACAACCTGATCCTTTGGTGCAGAAAGCGGCGCTCATCGTTCTAGACCAGACCGACGGCAGCCAGCTGAAACGGGAGCAGGCCGCTCCCCTTCTTAACTCAAAGGACAGGGGTCTTCGACAAGCCGCCTTGTGGGTGATTTCGCACCACCCAAACTGGGCCGGAGCGGTACTCGATTTTCTGAACGCTCATTTGAGAACAGCGGAACTACCGGTTGATGAGGCCAATTCAGTGCGCGAGGTCCTGCTGGCCTTTTGTGGTGACACACAAGTCCAAAAAATGCTTGCGGGTGTACTCGGCAACCCGGACGTTAAAGCCGAACGCCAACTATTTCTCCTGGACACGATCGATCGCTGTTCGTTGAAAGAACTGCCACAAGCCTGGGTTCAGCCCTTGGCAAGGCAACTTACTCATCCGGACGCCAGTGTTCGGTTACGAACGATCGGGCTCATTCGGTCGCGCGGGATTCAGAGTTTGGACGAAACATTGCGACGTATGGCCTCCAACAACAGTGAATCGGCTGACCTTCGCACGGCTGCTTTGGGCGTGCGGGTGGATCACCATGCCAAGCTGGAAGACTCCGATTTTCAATTCTTGCTGGCGCAGCTACAGGCCGGGACGGAAGCAACTCTGCGATTATCGGCGGCCCAGGTTTTAGGCAAGGCTGACCTCACCAACGACCAGTTATTGCTTCTGGCAGATCGCTTTCTGCCTCAGGCAGACGCTCTTATCCTGTCCGCTTTGCTTGATGCCTTTCACTCCGCTAAAGACGAGCAAGTTGGACAGGCTCTGGTTAACGCGCTAAGGAACCCCAAAACAAACCTGAATGTGATTGGCAGCAAACGGATCGAACCACTTTTTCAGGCCTTTTCGGAAACCGTTCAGCTAGCTGCAAAGCCGCTCCAGGAGCGGTTCAGGATAGAACAGGCCGCGCGCTTGGACCGGTTGGCACAGCTCCAACACCTGCTGACGGCCGGGGGCGACATCGGTCGCGGTCGCAGCATCTTTTTCGGCAAGAAGGTTGCGTGTTCGAGCTGTCACACCATCGGAAGGGAAGGTGGCCACGTGGGCCCGGATTTAACTTCGATCGGTTCCATCCGTTCCGGACATGATTTGTTGGAAGCCATCGTGTTCCCCAGTGCCAGCTTTGTCCCAGGCCATGAGGTTTATCGGGTGAAGACCAAGAAGTCCAGCGAGATACTCTCAGGGGTGATCGGCGAGCAAGACTCGGATGCGATTACATTGATTTCCGGCCCTAACGCTGAGTTGAGACTCCCTCGGGATCAGATCGCCTCTATGGAACCATCTACAGTCTCGTTGATGCCCGAAGGGTTGGATACCAGCCTGACCCAGCAAGAGTTCACCGACCTCCTGGCCTTTCTTCAGGCAGAGCGTTGAGGTTCCCGTGAGAATAGCAGAAATCCGAGCCCCGACCATGAGGGAGGGGCAGACCCGGCCGATTGCCTCCAACCGTTCCCAAGTGCCGTTGCCCACCAGGAGCGGGCTCATAGGTGACAGGCCGTAGCCACAACGAACGCATCCAAAACATGCAAATGTCCAATCTTCTCCAGCCTTGGAAGAGCACGGGCTTCGCTTAATGGTGGCCGCCTTTTTCTGGAAGCAATCATGACTCGTCGTGAACTCCTTTTCTATTTAAGAGGGCTCGGAGGGGCAACCCTACTTGCAGGAGAGAGTTTTGCTGCCAGGACTGACCTGCTTCCATCCTTCTGGAAAAATCGCCTGCCGGATGTGGATCGAGCCATGAAACAGGCCAAGAAAGGCCACGTTCAGTTATTGGCAAAATCCGCCGGACAACGTGATATCTACCTTGTGACCTATGGACAAAAAGATAACCTTGTATCAACCGCCAACTACAACTCTGCTTGTGGCGGTAATGACCCTGCTTCGTATCGCCGGAAAGATGGCAAACAAAAGCCCGTGGTGTTCCTGCTAGGTCCAGTACATGGGCAGGAAATTGAGGGGGTAGTGGGACTAATGAATCTGCTCGCCGTAGCCGAGACGGGTCTGGATTTATATGGTCGTGATTGGCCCGATCTGGCCGCTAACCTGGCCCGATGTCGCCTCCTCATAGTGCCGGTCGGTAACCCGGACGGGCGCGCTCGTTGTTCTGTAGATAGTTGGGTAGGAGCGGATCCTCACGTACATGAACGTATCGGGATGGGTACGCAGGCAGATGGAACCAACTACGTATGGCCGATGGTCAAGCGGTTCCACCCGATGCAGGGAGCTCGGGTCGGTCAGTTAGGCAGTTATTTCAACGACCACGGCATGAATTTGATGCATGACGACTGGTTCGAGCCGATGGCAGCGGAAACAGGCGCTTACCTCTTCATTGTCTTGCTTCACTCGCATAATAGCCGCCCTTCGGTAGAGCCCACGGCCTACGTTCCGCGGACCGTCAAGGAGACCATCCGAACATTTGCGAATCGCCTCTATGCACGCTACCGTGCTGCCGCCCTGCCAGCCCGGGATTCAGGTCCCGAAACTGAAGAAGATGGCGCTACTTTCCCTCCACCTTCCTTCAATCTGGCAAGTGCGTTGCATCACGTTTGCGGCAGTGTGGCCTTCGTTCATGAGTGTCCATCGGGTGTGAAGGAGGGTGCTCCCGTCACCCACGAACAAATCCTTGCCATCGAAATGCTTCTCTATGAGGAGCTGTTCCAATTTGCGGTCGAACGCCCGGTACGGTGGGTATGACATAACGGCGCACATGAGTCACACGAGAAAGAGGAATGACAGTTTGAAGGCAATGAAAACAACACTCGAGCTTGCTAGGGGTGCTTGGTGGTGAAAAAGTTTACAGTTCGGTCAAATTTGTGCCAAGAGCCAAGCCCTCCCCTACCTGCAGTCCCTCTCCCCACGGGA
>QHZP01000162.1 GCA_003224715.1 Acidobacteriota bacterium
CCTCCAGGATCAGCAGTAGGCTTTCCCATTTTTCCTTGGTTCTTGAGTCAATAGATTGGGTCGTCAGAACGTGCTTGGTAAACGAACGACACCGTTCGAGAACTGGACCAATGGCTCGCTCATGTGGCCACACTTGTCGGGTTCGCTTCGATAGGAATAATTTCAAAACACTTCGTTTGGGAATAGGTTAGACTCGAATCTTTTTCCGCTATATGTAATATAGTCCTTTAAAACTAGGGTCGCTCGCTTAATTTCATCAGACTTTTGTGGAAGGTCTTTGATTTCGAGAATGAAGGAGGGGGAGAACACCAGTCCGTAATCTCCAGGGGTGCTTTGAAGTTTCACGATCTTATTATCGACACTCACTACAACCCATTCGTAATTTGTTACCCCCCTTAATATAGACCTTACGGGAGGGTCCAGAAGAACCCGGCCATTCTCGTACTTCTTCAGTTCATTCATGAAAGACTCATTCATGACGAATCTATCCTTTCTGAGTACTGAATCTTGAGCAGGGCTTATAGTAGCATAAGTCTAAGCTGAAAATGTCCCCATTGCGGCAAGCCTATCCCAGATGAATTGATCTCCGCCCGCGTTGGTCAGATCGGCGGCAAGAGAACTGCGAAGCGCGGTCGAGAATATTTCTCCAAGATTTGGGGCATCACCTGCGGTTCAGATTTTGAGCGTGAGACGATTCACGGCCTGGCCTTTCAGGGCTTCGTCGGGGTTTAGGTATTGCGGGTGGTGCGACTGTTAGTTAGGACGCGACTACGTCCTTGCTTTTCTTGCGGAGCGCCGCGAGAGGTGGCACACTTACCGGGAATGCATTGATTGTAAGGTCTGGAGGGATTTGGGCAAATTGGGGAGATAAAAATTTTCTAAAATTATTCTAAAATGTTTGGAACCACGCTTTGTGGAGGTTGATTATTGGATTTTGATGGGGAAGAAGTATTTGGCCGCGGATGATCTGGAGCCACGAGATTTCAATTCCAATCCCTTAGCGCGCGGAACTCTCCACCTGATCGAACGACAGGATCAATCTTGTATCGTTTGGTTTCGAAGTACATGGACCAACCGCCGCCGAGGAACTTCGTCAGTTCCTCTTTTGACAGCCCAACGAATCGGCTGCTGATTTCCTGGGGGTAGAGCGCCCTCGGCGATTCGTGAGAAATGTCCGTCTCGATTTTCACTTTTAAGGAAGTTGAGCCCCGAGTTACCGTAACGTCATATTCATACATTATGTGCTCCATTCGCTTGTCAATCTCTCCCCCGAGATTTTAACATGTTGGGTGATTAAGAACGGAGCGTGGGGATGTGGAAATTGGGGCAGAAATTTTGTTGAGGAATCAATGGACTGCTTGTTGACGGGTGAAGGGAAGAACGAACTCTAATCAGATGGGAAGAATGGGAGGAAAGAAAAGTGAGGATGACGATGAAGAAATTGATCATGCTTGCCCTCTTGCTCGCCTCAGTGCGTCTTGCGGGGGCTGAGGAGACCAAATCGTTTCGGCTCCGCTCGTCGAGCCTACCGTGGCAGGCCATGGAACTGCCAGGTGTACCCAAGGGAGTCCAGCAGCGGGTCCTGCACGACCAAAAAGACAAAAAGTTAATATCCGCGATTGTCAAATTTCCCAAGGGTTACCGCGAGCCGCGACACTATCACACGACCTGCGGGCATTCGCTCTATATCCTGAAAGGCCGCCTACATTCGCCCGAGGGTGATTTAACGCCTGGCATGTTCATCTATTCGGCCATAAACGAGCGGCATGGTCCTTTCACGGCCATGGAAGAGACGGAACTGCTGTTCTATACGGACGGTCCCTTCGACTTCATCGTCGAAGATACCAATCCGGTCAGCAAATAGGCGCACCCCAAGTTTTCAAGAAGGCCAGCGGTCCGAGCCGTGGAGGTATTGATTCGCCTTCAGGAAACTTCTGCCAAAACGATTGATTGGGTCTTGATGGGGAAGAAATAGCTTGGTTACGCGCGGGTGTTGCGGGCCTTGCAGGCATTGCATGGCATCCGGTCCCCGGCATTTCTCACATAGTCGAACGGGGGCTTAATTGGCTTCTCTCGGCTCAAAACGCGGACGGAGGCTGGAGTGGCGGTGCCCATCTGCTGCCTTCGTCTATCGAAGAGACCGCTCTGGCTCTCGATGCCTTGGCTGCAGCCTGGGATTCTCTGAGCGGGCGGTGCCGCGGCGCTTCGGTCCAAGTCTCTAACCGTCATCGGTCTTCAATCAGTGTGGAAGGGCTGGAATCCGCGATTTCCAAGGGCACTTCCCGGTTGATTGAGCACACTCGGGACCCCAATCAAATCACCCCTTCACCCATTGGCCTCTATTTTGCCAAGCTCTGGTACTTCGAAAAACTCTATCCCTTGATATTTACCGTGGGAGCGTTAGAAAGAGTCCAGAAACAGCAGGCTGAGTAAAGGTTCCTCTTAGGAAGGTTGACGCAAGCCGTCTGCCTGGCGTTGATAAACCCGAATTCAGAAGTTATGGGCATGAAAAGCATGTCACGCGCTGCCGATGAGCCACCCTCACCCGCCCTTTGGGCACCCTCTCCCACGAGGAGAGGGAACAAGGAAATTAGATTGACTCTCCCCTCGCCCTACTCAAATATGTCACTGGGAGGACACGCGAAGGGGATAGCGACACCAAGTGGAGGGCAGGTTGGAACTGGCGGAGAGGGAGGGATTCGAACCCTCGGTACAGGTTTTAGCCCGTACAACTGCTTAGCAGGCAGCCCCGTTCGGCCACTCCGGCACCTCTCCTTAAGGGAAATGGCTTACTATAGAAGGCCCTTTCCCGGCGACCTCATACAGATTGAATGAAGGCCTCTCTTTTGGATGGAAAGAACTCCTCTGGTGGCATTGCCTTTGGACCAATGTCACACAGAGACCCCAACTTATAGCATGAAGCTTTGGGCAAAATCCATGGAAAAATCGGCGCTGGAGTCGACCACCATCCTTTGAAAGCCGCGTCAGTTGTGGCCGTGAAAGAGAACCAGGCAAGATTAGGGTCGTGGGTTAAAGGCTCGGATCAGCTTCTGGGTGATATCGGCGAGGGACCTTGCATCCCTGTAGTTAATCGACGTTTCCAAAAAACCATCGATCAGGGCACGGAGCAGCATTGATCTCTTGACTTTTATCCCCGTCGTTTGCCGGATCTGCAGACAGACTTTGTCCAACTCATGCACCTGGCGAGGGGTCAACATCACCATGACCTTTTCGGCCTCTCCCTGTGGGGCAGACACATGAAGATCTGTAGCGGAAGGGCCTTTGCTTTCTAACGTCGGGCTGAAGAGATCTTTCTTACCTAATTTTGGCAACGAGCGAGAAATTCCTTTCCAAAATACATATAGCACAACGCACCCACGCTTCCACTGTCGTACTCGAAAATAGTCTTCCCGTGGGAGGGGGCTTCCAGCAATTTGACATTCTGGCGGATGACGGTGTTGAAAACTTTCTCTTTGAAATGCTCCCTGAGCAAATCGAGGATTTCCGTGGTTACCCTCATTCGCAGGTCGACCATGGTCGGCAAGATCCCTAACAATTCGATGTCCAGATGCATGTTTCTCTTGATGACTTCGACCGTCTCCAGCAGAGATTGGAGACCCACCAGGGAAAGAAAAGCAGGTGAGACCGTGATAACGAAATTCTCGGAAGCTACCAGAGAATTAATGGAGAGCAGGCTCAACGACGGAGGGTTGTCGATCAAGATGTGGTCATATCACCCTCGCAGCCTCTCCAATTTTTCTTTCAGGATTTTTTCCCTGCCGGGGGCATCGGCCAGCAAGACATCGCTGCTCGCCAGTCGCCGGTCGGCAGGGATCAGATCCAAATGGGGAACATTCGTCCGGTAGATCGTGTCGGAGAGATTATGTTGATCCAACAAAACATCCGAAATGGAAACCTTGACCTTCTCTGTTTCCACTCCTAAACATACCGTGGCAAAATTTTGCGGATCCAAATCAATTAGCAAAACCCTGAGCCCGGTCAGAGCAAGATATGCAGCCAAATTGACCGCTGTGGTGGTCTTGGCAGTGCCACCCTTCATAGAGATGAGTGACGTGATCATGCACTTTCAAGAATCAACCTTTATGTAAGTTGATTTCCCATTGGAGTTTTGAAAGAGGCGTCGTCCAGTCGACGATTTTGTAATTCTATAAATATAGAATTCCACCAAATCAGGAACGTATCATCGGCAAGTCAAAAAAATTTGTCAAGACATTAATGGTTGTTTGCTTAGTTGATTTTGTACATGTCGCTTGAAAAATACCAATTCCCTCACTTCCCTGGGGAGAAGCTTGACAAAGTGTAGCGGCATTGTTTGAGTCCTGCCTGGAATTGGCTTCAGATGGGCTTCGGTTATCAAGGGCCGTCAGTCACTACGACCGGATTTGGTGACTGCTTCAGGGTAAGAGGAGGGTGAGCTTACGCCTCATCGACACGAAAAGACCTATACAGTTCGATAGGAGTCCATAATGTTTTAGGAAGACGATGTTTCTTGCGTTTACGGCTCTGTGACGTGCGCAAAGAAAAGGCGCCGTTTTGTCTCGCTTGCCCCCTGGAGCCGTGAAAAAATTGGTGCCGGTTCTATAGCTGGCCTCTCCCTGACTATCGCGGTATTGGTTTTGGAGTGCCTGGGAGTGGCCCGGCCGTAGGAGGAGAGGGTCAGCGATTTCAATTTTTTCGCAATTCCCTGGCTTGGGGGGCTTGATACAGAGGGGGTCTTCTTCTTCCGCAAGATTTGTCGGAAAGACAAAATTTACAGTGTCGTGGAACTAGAAAAGCAGAACGATAAGAATCAAAGAACTCAGGGGCATTAATATGAAGGATCCTGACTCTGGGCATCGCAGCCAGGATCCTTATCGCATGTCTGTTTGGCGGCGTCCGGCTTAGTTCTTTCCCTTTCCGAATTTTGCACGAAGTTCGGCAACACTCTTGGCTTGATTCCCAAATTGTGCCACAAGATTCCGAGCCAGCAGTGAACCATCGGCTGCCCCAGCTAATGCCTTTTGAAAGTGCTCGTTTGGCCATGCGCCTTCCTTCATTAGGGACGCCGCAAATTCCATGGCTGCCGCGTCGCCGCCCAGTTGGAGCGCTTTCGTCACCCAGGCATAGCCGTTCATCCCTTGGATCAAGTTTTGTTTGGACAGCCAGCTTGACTGCTTTTCGTACATCCACCTGGCTTGCTTGTACGTCTCCACCAGATATCCGGCATCAAACCACGCAAGGGCGTCGGCCCTTCCGCTGGACCCAGCGTCAAGTGCTCGAGCCATCAGTCGGGACAGCAGTCCATAGGCGACGCGTTCATCCTTCTCACTATAAATGACCGCCCGACGGAGGGTTTCCATCCGCACGATGACCGGCACGTCCGGGGAAAGCAATGCGATCGTTTCCTCATTGAGTTTTGCGATATCATAACCGATCTTGGGTGAGTTCCAATCTTGACTCTGCACCCAGGGCAACGACTTAGCATTACCAATCTCAAATGGGTGACAGAGGAGTGGCGGGCCGGCCTCCGCCGTGCTTGCAAATGTGAAGAGTGTTGCTAAAAGTACCAAGCGAAACCCCAACCGATGAAATGCTGTGGTGTGCATGTGTATTTCCTCCTGTTATTGAATTTGCCCAGAGTCTAACCGCTGGGTTGGAGCGTCTGCAAGTACGGTTCAGTAATGTAACGGTTTGTTACCGTAGATTCCTCCAAAAACCGGCTAGTCGTCAGGAATCCGCTGAACTCCCATGCGAATTATGGGGTATGATGGGCAAAGAACCTCTGGTTAGTTTATATAAGAGTCGGAATATCCGGCGGAAAAGCAAATGGACCTCGTCTCCTCTTCAAACAAAGGCAACGGGCCTGACAGAGAGCAGGGTGCGAGATTCCTGAATGGGGTCTCAATTGAATCGATTCAGGCTCAGCTAGAAAAGATCTTGGCAAGTAGTGCTTTTGCAGGCGCTGAGCGCTCGAGTCGTTTCTTGCGTTTCACCGTCGCGCAAACCGTCCAGGGACGGGGAGAGCAGATCAAGGAGTATCTAGTCGGCCTTGAGGTTTTTGACAGAAAGCAATCCTATGATCCCCGCACTGATCCTATTGTGCGGGTGGAAGCAGGACGACTGCGCACCAAGCTGAAAGAGTATTATGAGACCGAAGGGCGCGATGATCATGTGTTGATCACCTACCGCAAGGGTAGCTATATCCCAGCTTTCCAAAGACGCGAGCCTCTGGCTACAGCCCCGGTGGGGAGCCAATCTCTGAGCCTTTCAAGGAAGTGGAAAGCGATGGCGCTGGCAGTGACACTGGTACTTACCGCATCCGTCATTTTCTGTGTAACCTATTGGCTTAATCTTTCTCCGCAAGGACAGCAGGAAGGAAGCAGGCCGGTTTCCACTATTGCGGTACTGCCTTTTGAAAACCTCTCCGATGATCGAGAGCAGGAACACTTCGCCGACGGAATCACCGAGGCCTTAATTACCGAACTGTCCAAGATCAAGGGGCTCCGGGTGATCTCTCGGACTTCAACCATGCACTATAAGGGAACACGGAAGTCACTGCCGGAGATTGTGCGCGAGTTAAACGTGAAGACGGTGGTGACAGGTTCGGTGACATTTTCTGGAAAGAAGGTACGGATCATCGCGCATCTGATGAATGCGAGCACCGATACCAAACTTTGGGCTGACAGTTATGAGCGCGACCTGCAAGATATCCTGGCCTTGCAGAGTGAGGTGGCGAGAACGGTCGCTGGCGAGATCAAGATCAAATTGACGCCGCTCTAGAGGCCAAAACCGGGGTAGGTTTTGCGGCCAGTATGAGGACAAATAGCCTGGCACGCGGGTAGACACGCTGTGACGCCGGAACACCAAGCAAGAATCTCTGGGCGGATTTTAAGGCTGTCTTTTTTGTCAGATTGACAACGGTTTGTCCACAGCAAAGAGAGAAAAGATGGGCGCCTATTTGATAAAATTTTTCTGTCAACCTGCCCAGAAGAGACAGAACCACGGGGTAAATTACTCGACTAATTTCTTAGCAAACTTCCTAAAGTCCAAGTCCAGAACTTTCCCCGGCAGCAGCACAGCGATGAGCCGCAGTTTCTTGCCGGTCTCTATCTGGCAAATCCTGACCTTGTAGCCATAATCCTTGACAAAGAGAAAGGCTGTAGGAACTTCTTCGGGAGGATCACCCGGGGCGAGTTGCACGCCAACGGTCATATAAACCTCACAATTAGGGCAGGCTTTGTTCAACCGCGCCAAGCTGGCCCTCACATCTGGATCATCCAGGACTTCATTCTTGGAAGGGATATGCCTCAGTGGACGCTCATCGCCGTACACGTTCATCAAGATGAAAAAGATAAAAAACAGCAATGGAAGTACACCTGTCAACACAATATCGAGTCGCACGTTAGTTAGACGCATGAATGCCTCCTTTTCAAGCGCTGGCTTTCTCGCGCTCTACTTGCCTCCTACGAAACGTGCCGGCTTTATTCAGTTCCCGCAGGCGCGGCAAGTCTTTTACCGAATTAATTGGGCGCGACTGTTTTGGGAGCGCCCGAGGGTTGTGGCTTACGCAATTCAGGGCGACTGAATGGACAAAACCAAGTTGTCCTACCACGATAATTGGCAGGTGCAATTCTTCTTCCACACTTCCGTCCAGATTTATCTTACCTTATATCGCAACCCATTCGAGAGAATTGAGGACGTTGCTATAGAAAAGTAAAAAAGGGGGCTCTGGGAAATTTTTGCCAGGGTGGGTTAATTATTCAAGGTAACCTCGCGAAAACGACCCTGCAGTGTGTCTAGAGTCGAAGTCGATACTTCCACTCGAGGATTGATTGCATCCACTATCAGAAAGTTCTCGAAGACGCAGCGTTCGCCTGTGGACAAAATTGACCGATTCTGAACTTTTTGGCAACAAGTGATCCTCGTTGGGACCGCAATGGCAGGTCAGACTCCTCGCAACACTCCAGTACGTGGTGGGGACTGGTTCCACGTGGGCGGTGTTTATTGGAATGAATCTTCCGGCCTCCTTGAGAAGTTCCCGAGAGATGTTCATCATTTTGTTTTGTTCACGATTCGTGTACAGTTGAACCGAATGAAGACCTGGGAGTCCCTAGGAACCTACGGAAGCTATTCGACCCACCATTCGGGAATGACACTTCAACCGACGTGAGCATTGATCTTTAAGCGACGAGGTGCGCCATCTAGAGGAGGTAGCTATGGAGCTGAAGAAGGGCAGATTGCTTTGCTGCGAGCGTGTCGACAGCTTGGTAGCCTTGGTGTTGCTGGCATTCAGCCTGATCAGTTGTTCACGACAGGCATCTAAGTCGCCCGAACCTAGGGGAATGTCATTGGAAGAACTGCAGCAAATGCTGAAGATTGACGTCCATGCCCACATTTCGGATTTTGGCAACACAGGCGAAGAGCAGTTCATTGCGTTATTGGAAAAACACAATTTCAAATGGTTGGACATTTGCGTAGTCGGAACAGAATGGGAGAAGTTGCAAAGAAAAGTGACTTTAGCCGAGATGTTCCATCGAACCTATCCCCTCCGTATTGCCTGGGCGACTTCTTTTAATTTGACCAACTGGGGGAACCCCGCGTGGGAAAAATCGGCTCTGGCCATGATTGGGCAAGGATTTGCACGGGGCGCCGTTGCCGTGAAATTTTGGAAGGAGATTGGCATGGTGCTCAAGGATCCCAATGGCCGTTACGTGATGATTGATGACCCGCGGTTTGATCCCCTCTTCGATTTGATTCAAAAGAACGGCAAGACGGCGGTGGCTCACATCGGGGAACCTTACAATTGCTGGCTTCCCTTGGACTCGATGACCGTCGACGGCGACCGTCGCTATTTCAAGGAACACCCCCAGTATCACGGATATTTGCACCCCGAAATTCCGGGTTACTGGGAGCAAATCAAGGCGCGGGACAACGTTCTCGCCAAACATCCCGGCCTCCGGGTCGTTGGCTGTCACTTGGGGAGCCTGGAATTCAGCGTCGATGAATTGGCCAAACGTCTGGATCTCTATCCTCATTTTGCCGTGGACACGGCGGCCCGAATTGTCCACTTTCAGGTGCAAGATCGGGAAAAGGTTCGAAACTTCATCTTGAAATATCAAGACCGACTGCTTTATGGGACCGACAACGACGTCGGAAGAGGCGGAACTGATCTGGCCGACGACCTGAAAGGCTGCGAGGAGGTGTACCGTAGGGATTATCGCTATTTCGCCACTGACCAGGAGATTGAACTCCCTGAAATCCGAGCCAACTTCAAGGTGCGCGGACTGGCCCTTCCAGCGCCAGTGCTCAAGAAGATCTACTATGAAAATGCAGTGAAATGGTTCCCGGGAATTTGAGAACTCTTGGGTGGCGCTTCAGCGAGTATTATCCGGGTTCGTTTAGCACCTGCCCTTGTACAGGACCGGCACGTTTGCGCCCTTGGTAGTGGGACTTTGGGTCGCTATGGTACTTGCTCTCTGGGCAGGACGTAGCGCGGCCACACTCTTGTTCGGCCTGCAGTCAAATGACCCCGCGACGATGATATCGGCAAGGGCCCTTTTGGCCGTCGTAGCCCTAGCTTCTAGCACCTGCCAGCTCATCAACCTGCCATGCTGGAACCCAGGGTGGCACTTCGGAACAGGTGATCAGATCACTACAGTCGCAATCGCGAATTCGCCACTGTAATGGCGGCCACTACCTCGGAGGTTTGCCGTTCAGCTGCGGTGGCTCGAAACTACGCACGTTTCTTCGCTTCTCCATAGCTGACTTGCCGAATGGATTTGCTATCTCCTCCGGCGGCACGAAGATCGATTGGAGCGCTTTGGATGGGTAGAAGCTTGTGCCACCTGCTAGTCAGGCAGTTTCTACTTGAGTCTGGTTGCAATAT
>QHZP01000163.1:0-8622 GCA_003224715.1 Acidobacteriota bacterium
AGACTGAAATGAAGTTTGTCTAGATGCGGAACATAATCTCCTGGCCAGGTGCGAGACCCCTGAACACTGGGTCTCGTCCTCGGCCGCTTTCGATTGAGGATGACGGAGATCATGGAAGTAAACGGTCCATAAGTCAAATTGAATGATCGGATGAGTATAGTCTAATTTTTGTTATGAATGTGGGACCTCCGGCACAATGGTCATTCGGAGGCCCGCAGTTGTGACAATGATGAATTTTTCAATGTACTTTGCTAAAGTCCGACTGGAAGTAGAACCTAATGGCAGTGATGAGGAGTATCCCCGCCACAAAACAGATAAGGGCCGCATAGCTCATCATCCTTTCGATGCCCAGACTCTGTTTCCACATACCGCCCAAGAGTGCGGCAAACCCGGAAACAAAGCCTCCAGTCAAATTAAGGAAGCCAACTGCTGAAGCCCGTGTATTGGCAGGGACGACGTCAAACGAGGAGACATTCAAGTTGGCCATGAGCAGGCCGCCACCGACTCCGAATGCCACTGCCGCCAATTTGACCCATGACAAGGAATCAGTGTTCCCAATCAAATGAAGACAGGGCGCGGCCAGGAGCAACCCTGCAGATACCAACCAGAAGCGGGCCGCCTTGGTCCGGCTGAAAAGCCAATCGGCGATGGCGCCTCCCAGGAGCACACCCACCAGAGTGGCGCTTTGCAGGTATACTGTGGCCGTAAACCCTGCCTGAGCTAGATTGAGCGAAAACTTTTCAAATATAAAGTGCGGCAGCCATGTGTACAGTAACCAGAGCGCGAAGACATAGGAAGCAGAAGCTAAGCAGAGAAACAGATAACTAGGTATTTTGATAAGCTCGACGGCAGGGGGCCCAGCGCCCGATTGGCGGGTTTCGACCCGGACACCCTCATTCACTTTCTTTAGAAACAGCAGGTAGGGAATGGCGTAAGCTATTCCGAAAAGTCCCAACAGGTAGAATGCCAGCCGCCAATGAAAATGCTGAGCAATAAAGCCTCCGTACCATCCGCCCATGACAACGCCGGCGAGCTGTGCAGTGCTGAAGAGTGCAATCGCCCGCGAACGCGTTTCCGGGCGATGCAGGCTGGCAATTAATGGGAATGCCGCCGGGACGAAAAGGGACTCCGTCACTCCCATCAGGCCCCGGCAGGCAAGCAACATCGGCGCCGAGAAGGACAGGCCCGTTAAGATTGTCGTTCCACTCCACAAAAGCAAACTTATAACGACGAGGGCGCGTTTCGGGAANNNGAAAGCGTAAACCCAGAGGAAAATGGAGCCGGTTAATCCGAGTTGAGTGTCGCTGTAGTTCAGCTCGGATTTCAGGAGGGGAAAGATGGAGAAGACAACCTGCCGGTCGCTATAGTTGAGAAAGAAAGCGATCCACATGAAACCAACTACTAGCCAGGCATTTCTTTGAGTGATGATGCCTCCTCCTGCTGCGCTTACTTTCTAAGGGAGGACACAAGTCAGAGTCATTCCGGCCAAACAACAGGACATCGCCGCGCGGAGCGAGCCTCCCACATTCAGTGCCACTCGTCAAAAAAACCCTTCCAGTTCTCGTAGATGATTTGATCCTGCACGTCATCTGAGATCTGGGACAAATGGGTGCCTTCCATGGGCTTGTTTACGTGCGCAAGCCGTTAATGACGTTGCCAATGGTCCCCGAAGGGAAGTCCGAACCCAGCAGGATTTTGTTTTCCACTCCGTATTCCATCGCCGTCACCATGGTCCCGCCTCGAGAACCAGAAACACCGGTTGGCGGAGGGGACCAATTACTTGATGGTGAGTGCGGAAAGCAGTATCGGCTTTCACTTCGAGGGGCTCGCCTCGAAGGCTCCCGCTTTTCAGCGGGCTCACGTACAAATCAGAAGAGAAACTTCAAACCAATCTGAGACAGCCCCGAAACGAGCATCCCCGGTGTCGGTAGACGGATTGTTCAAGTTCACATTGTTGAAGGCGTTAAAGAATTCAAAGCGGAATTGCAGGGTTCGGCTCTCAGCGATTGAAATATTCTTAAACAGAGAGGTATCCCAAGTGATAGCTCCAGGCCCGCGGATGATCCCATCGCCGGCATTCCCGTAACTTCCGGCCGGGGGATCAGTGAAGGCGGCGGTATCGAACCATCGCTCGATTGTCCGCTGGCTGGGCTCCAGGTTTCCATCTTTGATGCGATTCGGACGGTTGCCGGCACGATTGCCGAGATCATTGGACACCGGGGAGCTGAGACTGAGCGCTACCCCGCTGCGCAAGGTGGTGATACCGTTCAACTGCCACCCTCCAAGGACATGGTTCATCACTCCCCCCGCCCCATTCAGGAATTTCCTTCCACGGCCGAAGGGCAATTCGTAAACATAACTGATCACTGCCCTGTGGGTGAAATCGTTTATCGGACCATAGTTGAACCGAATATTGTTGATGTCCATGACGGTCCAGTTGTCCCACTCCCTGATCCCCATCGCCTTGGACCAAGTGTAGGTCCCGAGCAGAGAGAGTCCGCCGGAGGAGCGCTTCTCCACTCGTACCATCAGTGCGTTGTAGTTGGACCAAGCTCTCGAGGTGTTGCCGCTGACAAAGCCCACGTTCTGGTACGGCCGTCGCGACTGAATCGGAGTTGGGTTCGAGAGGTCCTCGTCAGGATGGGCCGCGTTGGCATCCCATCGATTGGGCTGGTGATCGGAGCGGTTGCCTGCGTATCCCACCTCGAAGAGCAGGTTCGGCAGCATTTCGTGCTGAACGTTGAAGTTCCATTGATAAGTAATGGGTACCACCTTGTCGGGAGACTGGTAGTTGGCTGTGACGTTCTTAAAGTCGACTTTTGAGAGATCCTTTTCCACAGCAGGCCAGAGCGTGGCAGTCGTAAACGAAGGGCTGGTAGCGTCATTGAATCTGAAATTCTCGTAGATGAACGGTGGAACGAAATGGAACAGGGAAATCTCCCACTGCCGGAAATTGCCATAGGTCACCGCAGAACCAGCGCGGATCACGGTTTTCTTCAGGAACGAGGGCGTGTAAGCCAAGCCCAGACGGGGCGCCCAGTTGTTGCGATCTGCAGCCAGGATCCTTCGCGGAATCTCCTTGCCGGCAAAGTCGAGGCCCCCTTTTTGAAAATTCCAGGTGGCCAATTCATTGTTTATCTCGAGCGGATACTGAACGTATTCGTAGCGAAGACCAAGGTTGAGCGTTAAAGAGGGATTAATTTTGAAATCATCCTGCGCATAGTAAGAGTACTCACCATTCCGAAGAAACTCCGTATACCCTTTTCCTCCCGATTGGTGGGCGAACGCATAAGTGGGCAGTCCCAGCAGATAATCCCCTACGGCAGAACCGGTGTACTGGCCGTAAAAGCCGTAGAGGCCGTTTTGAATGGCGTAACCCAAGTCGTCATAAGTCAACCATCGCAGGTCTGCGCCGAACTTTAAGGTGTGCCGGCCGGAAATATAGGTCAACCCGTCGCTCACCTGGTTGACCGTGTCCGTAGCACCATTGGGGACCCAGGCCGGGTGTCCCAGGTATCCAAAACCGGAAATGTCAATCCCGGGCGGCGCGTAGGCAACGGGCTCGGGGCTGAGATTCTTAATACCAAAGTCCGACACTACCGGCTTGTCTAAGAGCTGGTCAGCTCCTACGAAGGTCCGGGTCCTGGAGTATCCAAATCGGAAGTCGTTGAGCAAGTTCGGATTGAATGTATGGGTGTGTTGGACACTCAAAATCGGCCTGACTTTGGAGAATGATTTATATCCGGAAAAGGGAAGCGTTCCGGTATCGGTATGGTCGAAATTGAAAAAGGTCAGGTTTCCGTTGAGCCTGTCCTTGGCAGCCAAGTTGGCATCAATTCGAGTGGTGACTTGGTCCATCGTGGTGGGATTTGGCAACACCGCTACAAAGTTGGCATTGGCCAATGCGGTGCTGTTGGGTGCTGGATAGTAAGCGCTGCCCGCTTTGGCGAACTGGGAGATACGAGCCTCGGGAATTTGATTGTTGGGAAAGGGCTGTCTGGTCAGTGGATCAATGACACGCTCCGCACCAAGCAAATTTCCCCCCAGCATGTCCGGTGTTGGGACGTTGGTGAAGTTGGTGGTGCTTCTTCTAATTCGTTGACCCTCGTAATTGGCGAAATAGAAAATCTTGTCACGCTTGATTGGGCCGCCCACACTTCCACCGAACTGATTGAAGCGAAGAGGCGGTTTCGTGCCCGTCAAATCAAAGGCGTTGCGGGCATCCAGTTTTTCGTTGCGCAAGAACTCAAACAGAGAGCCATGCATCGCATTCCCTCCCGACTTGATGGCAGCATTAATAATAGTTGTCCCTCGACCATATTCAGCCGAGAAAGCATTCTGCATAACTTTGAATTCCTGAATGGCATCGATAGAAAGATTTAGCCCATAGCCCCCCTCACGTTGAATGCGGGTTTCTATCCCTTCGACCAAAAAACTGTTCTGTGTGGGCCGCCCTCCCATGCTGAGGAAATTCGGTCCTCCGCTCTCCGTGCTACCGGTGAGAATTACACCGCTGGTGAGGGAAACCAGTTGCATGAAATTCCTGCCGTTGAGAGGAAGATTGACAATTTCGCGGTTGTCGATGACCTGACCCACATCTGACTTGTCCGTGGCCAGCACCGGAGCAGTGGCCTCGACGTTCACCGTGTCTGTGAGCTCTCCCACTTTCAGGGCCAAGTCAAATCGGGCGGTTTGGTTGACCTGGAGGACAATTCCCCGAATGTCAATCGGTCGAAAGCCCGAGGCGAGTGCATTGATGTTGTACACTCCGGGAAACAACGTTGTGAAATGATAGGATCCTAAGCTATCAGTCTCGGAAACATGAGCGCTACCGGAGTTCTGGTCTGTGACCGTAACCTTAACATTGGGAACTACCGCCCCACTGGGATCACGGGCAGTCCCCAAAATGGTCCCGTAGGTCGTCTGGGCGTCCATTCGGTGCGCCGCGATGAGGAGCAATGCCAAGATTGTCCACAGCCTGACAGCACACCTTTTTTTCGTGCTCCTATTCTGCATTTCCATACTCGCCTCCTCATTATCATTTTTGATTAGCATGGACTTAACAAGAACGATGTTCAGCGGTGATCACCGTCTATCGTTTTACTTCAGAGATTAGGTTCAAACCAACCATTTGCAGCTGCTCACGCATTGCCGACTCCGTGTGACCTCTCCGAATCGCCTCAAAAGACTTCCCGGTCTTGCGTTAAATCTTTTGTCATTCGCCCATGACTTGGCGGCTTTTCAGCAGCAGCGGAGCTCGACAGGGCGATGACTCATTCGACATAGGATTGCCAGCAGGCCGCTTTTTAAAATATGGGTGAGACCACTTTCGCTAAATCGATTAGTATCGAAGCGCGTTTCAATGTCAAGTAAAAATGTTTACACAACCAGATGGAAGTAGGCCTCGAATTCTTAACGCGTTGTGTGTCTCAACTGGCAGGGCCTTGACGCCTGACGCGGAATCTGCGCTAGGGCCGAGTCCATAAAACTCGTAGAAACGCCCCGCTGCTATCATCCGAAGGCAAAGGTCACTTACAACGCCACCCCCCATCTCGACCCTTGGATTCGGTCGCGCTCGGATTTCTCGAGCTCAATTCGCCTGGTGGGCCCCCCCTGTGAACACAGGCCGTCAGATCCTCAGTTTGAGGTGATCAGCTAACCGCAGGGCCAGGGCGACGATCGTGAGGGTCGGATTGGCGAAGCCAGCGCTAGGAAAGACCGAGCCGCCGGTGACGTACAAGTTGTCCGTCCCGTGAACGCGACCGTCTGCGTCGACCACACCATAGCGAGGGTCTGCGTTCATTCGGGTGGTGCCGGCGTGGTGGTGAGCGTTGGGATCAGGCCTAAGACCGGTGTGGACCACGACTTGGCCGAGGCCTGCCCCTTCCAGCCCGGAGGCAAGAACCGTCCGCAAACGTTCGAGGTTCGCTTGTTCTTCCTCGCGCCAGCGCCAATGCACCTCGGCCTGTGGCAGACCCAGGAGATCACGTTTCCGTGCAAGCGCGACCCTGTTTTCCGGGTTCGGTCGCTGCTCAAAGTTTACCAGTAACTGAAAGGCGTCGAACGTGCGCGACATTTCACTAATTCGCGACCACCCGTAGCCGCTCCTCGGCTGACGCCCCACAAGATGGCGCAATCGAGACAGCAGCCGAGCCCTCACTCCAATCGACGAAGGCTCCATCTTAGGCCGCGGCAGCAGGGTGACCGACGCATTCGGCAGACGCGCGGTCCGGATTGCCCGCTCGTCGAGGGCAACCCGTCCCCCTACAATGGTGCCGTCCCGGGCGGGGTGGGCATCATAGAAGGCGGCTGCCTTGAATAAATCCGGGGAACGGGGAATGAGCGTGAGCGCGTAATCCCGCGGGTGCTCCATAAAACATCGCCCGACCCAGCCATGCCGGTCCCCCAAAGCGTCCGAACTGCTCCCGTTCGACAACAGCAAGAGGCGCGCGTTCTCGATAGCGCCGGCGGCGAGCACAAAGATCGTGGCACGCACGCGGAGTTGCCCCCCTGACAAGCCCGCAAGCTTTGCTCCAACAACCCTCCTGCCCCTGCCCTCTGTTTCCAGTTCGTAGACCGTGGCGTGATGACAGAGGCAGGTATTGACACTCCTGCCAACGTCGCGTGGATACGAGCGAGTGAAGAGGCGGGCGACACCGAACTGGTAGACCCTAGTGGCCAGGCGCTCACCATCCAGAGCGAGGCAGGCGTGCTCTCCCTGGGACCAATCTTTCCCCTCGTATGCGAGTGGACCCAAGCCACAGAGCGTCTGGGCGCGTTGATAGAACGGTTCCAGGTGTGAGTAGTCGAACGGCCACCCACCATGCGGGAAGTCTGCCCGCTCCTCGAGATCGCACGGATCGAGCGGAACGTACTTGGCACCGAGTTCGCTGCCAACGGGGGTATTCCAAAGGCAAACCGTACCTCCCACGCCCCGACAACGAGTCTTGCGCAGGCCGGCATAGGGATCACCCACCACTGCGCCCTCGTTGAGTTCCTGAACGTGTTCCTCCGGCTTGAGTCCGCCACTGTCGAGTAGTAAGACGTCGACCTTGTGCCCGATGAACTCGTGGGCCAGGGCGATTCCGGCAGGCCCGGCTCCCACGATGCAGATATTGGCTTCGAGCACGGTTCCGTCTGGAATCCTACGCGCGTCCAACTCCATAGGTTCGTCTCCCCACCTCTCTCGAAATAAACGGCGGATGTCGCTCTCGTGGACATTGTGGTGAACCGTCAGCCTCGAAGAATGTGCGTCATGCTTTCAGAGGCGCAAGGCCCAGCGAACACAGGTCGAGAACAACGGAGGCAAGTCATGGATTGTACCATGTACTTTGGGTTGGATGTTCACGAGGAAGCGGTCGCAGTTGTGCCGAAAAATACCAAAGGGATCCGGCATTTCCGGATAGATTCGAAATCAGAATCAACCCTGACCATTCGGTGCATAAATTTGCAACGGAGGAGCCTTTCCGTTTTCTTTTATTTCATGATCAATAGACGCTTGTTTTAGAATGGGTTTCCCTTTAATCTCATGAGAACCATAAGGCAGAACTGATTCAGGTGAATTCATTACTTGCGGCCGGATGGGAATTAGCGATGTCTGACGCGCGCAACGTTTCGGTAATAATGCCTACGCGAGCACTTCGCCAGCGACGCGTACTCCTCCGCCGAGCTCTCGATAGCGTTTTGGCTCAGGAGGCTGTCTCTGTTGTCCCACTTGTCATCATCAACGGGTCGGACCGAGACGCGGAGCTCACCCGAGAGCTTCAGGCAGACCGTCGCCTTCGAGTGGTGACGCTCGAAGACGCTGACCTTCCCAATGCCCTCCGGACCGGACGGGAAATGGTCGACACGAACTGGTTCGCTGAGCTCGACGACGATGACGTCCTGCTTCCGGGAGCGCTGGCTGTCCGGGTACAGGCGTTGGAACAGCGACCCGAGTTCGACGCGGTGGTCACCAACGGTTTCATGCGAGACTCGGCAGGTGACACACCGAACATCTCTGACGTCTTCTTCGTAGAGCGGGACCCCCTCCGGGCCCTACTTTGCCATAACTGGATGCTGCCGGGCGCATGGCTATGCCGGACCCACACCGTCGGACCCCAGGTGTTCGAAGGCATGCCAAGGTTCCTCGAGAATACCTACCTCGCCCTGCGGCTCGCGACCAGTTGTCGGATCAAGTTTCTCGATTGCCCAACCGTCATATGGCATACGGACACACCGCTGTCGGAGTCTAAGTCTCGGGCGTACGTGGTCGGCCAAGCCGCAGCGCTTCGCCGCATCCTCAAGCTCGATCTGCCACTGGACGTGCAAGCTCACTTCCGCAGCAGAGTGTCAGACGCCTGCAACGCCATCGCCCGTCTTTATTTGCAGGAGGGTAACTTGAAAAAGGCTTGGGGTTGGCACCTCCAGTCGCTCCGAGAGCCAGGGGGCTGGCGCTATTTCCCTCACACCCTACGTTTGGTTTATGCTTTACTGCGATTCTGATTTCGATGCCAAGGCCTTTAACAAAAGTCCTCGTCCTAGGGATTGACGCGGCCAACCCTTGCTTGCTTCAGCTCTGGGCGGAGGACGGTACCCTCCCCAACATCCGCGCGCTGCTCGCCCGTGGCCTCGTGGGGAAGA
>QHZP01000163.1:8728-9156 GCA_003224715.1 Acidobacteriota bacterium
TCAGCCAGTCGGGACGGCGCGTCGCTATTCTCGACGTACCGCTCAGCCGCATCGATCCCTCGCTGAACGGCATCCAGGTGGTGGAATGGGGTGGCCACGATGCGGTTTACGGATTCCAAGCATGGCCCTCTAACGTGGCCGCAACGATCCGATCTCGCTTCGGCAAGCATCCGCTGGGCCCGCGTTGCGACGGTGTCTGGCGTTCGCCCGACCATTACAGGGCTCTCAGCGATGCCTTGGTCCAGGGAGTGCATACTAAAGCAGACCTGACAAGGCATTTCCTCCGAGAGGGCGGTTGGGATTTCTTCATGCAGGTTTTTACAGAGTCCCACTGTGTGGGACACCAGTGCTGGCACTTGCACGATGTGACTCACCCGGCGCACGACCCCTCGATCGTCGCGGCCACGGGTGACCCTTTGCGGCAGGTG
>QHZP01000786.1 GCA_003224715.1 Acidobacteriota bacterium
GTTGGAAGCCTCGGTGGTCAACCGACCCAATCCTCCATAGAGGTCATGGCTTAGCAGTGTGGCCAACGCCGCTCCACCAATACCATCGACGACCCGTTCAAAAAAGTTCCGTCGGGTTATTACCGTGCTGTTGACCATGTGATTGTAGTGATTGTATCGTTCAGGGGTCATCGTTCACGTCGTTGCTGCTTTTATGTGGCGACCAGATAAGCACCAGAATCTCCATCGGGCTGGTTTAACAAGTACTTCTCGCTTGATGGTGAGGACTAGTCCGCCATTGAATATTGTCAATCAATGTACAGAAACGCCGCAGAGTTCATCAGCGTGTGACAAACCTTTGACAGGGCGGATAGGGCTTCCTGAGGCTCCGCTTTTGGAGCACTGACCTTAATGTCCACACCCGCTTTTGGTCCTGCCGGCAAAGCCTCTGCTTTTTGCTCCTTTGTCTCAGCCAGGGATTGTTTGGCCTGCTCGATTTTGAGTCGATTCAGTGCTTCCAGCCCAATCTTTTTCTCCTCATCGGTGGGGGGACGGCTGAAGGCGATCCAATAAGCTCTTTCGACTTGTTTTTCAGGATCGGCTCCTGCTTCTTTCTTCACTCGTCCAGCAAAAGCTTCGGCCAGCCTATGGATTATGGCATTATTCATCAAATGGAGAGCTTGCGGGGCCACCGTCGAGACATTTCTTTCTACGCAGTTCGGGCTCATCGGGGGCAGGTCGAAATTTTCAAGAATTGTAGGCAGATCGGTGCGCCTTTGTGCAACATAGATGCTGCGGCGCATTCCCTTTTCGGTCTCGATGGGAGTGACCAGTCCGTCGTCCCGAACCAGCACGGGTTCAGGGACACCATAAGGCGTTTCATCCAAACGGCCTGAAATCAGCAGGAGAGTATCGTTCAACACCTCGGCCTCCATGCGCTTTAGCGGCATTCGCGACAGAAGCAGGTTCTCAGGATCCATCTTCTCCAAAACCGGAGTGACAGTCGATTGCTGGCGGTACGTGCTGGAGGTCATCATCAGCCGATGCATAGACTTGATGCTCCAGCCTTGACGGACAAACTCGGAGGCCAACCAGTCGAGCAGCTCTGGATGGGTGGGTCGAGCACCGGTGTTACCGAAGTTCGCCAGGGTCTTTACTATCCCCGTTCCAAAATGGTGTTGCCAGATACGATTCACCATGACGCGCGCGGTCAGCGGGTGGTTTTGACGTATCAACCAGCGTGCCAAGGCTAAGCGACGTCCAGTCTTGCTGGAACCGGGCCAGGGAGGTTGTACTTCAAACGGGGTCTTGCCGTCTGTCAGCACCGAGGGAACGCCCGGTCCGACTAACCGTCCGAAACTGGCGGGATCGCCTCGGCGTAAAATGTAGGTGGGCGAAGGCACCCCACGATCCCAAAGAGCCGTGATCTTGGGCTCGGGAAGCTTCCGAAACTCCAGCAATTTGACCTGCCGTTCGCTTTCTTCCGCCTCTTTCTTATAGCCGGCATCAGACCTCTTCAACTCCTCGGGTTCGATTTTCAAGATCTTTTCAAATTTTTCTGCCAGATACTTCTCCAGCTCGTTACGCTTATCCGGCGGGGTGACCAGCATTCTGCGTAGATCTTCGTGCAACGTCGCTGGCAGCTGAGCCAGTTTCTGGTCTAGCAGTTTCTTTTTGATGGGTTCTGCTTTTTGCTCCAGAGCTTCTCGCTTCCCCTCTTCAATTATGAGCTGGACGGGTGTGGCCCCGGGTATGACGTAAGGCAAATACCGCGTACCCATCACTTTCCCACCATCACCGGCATGCTGTGGCATCAGCCAGTCGTGTTCGTCATAGGCACCCTTGAAAAGGGCAGCTAAACGGTAATAGTCACGCTGCGGAATGGGGTCGTACTTATGGCTGTGGCATTTGGCACATTTGATGGTCAGGCCCAGCACACCTGAGCTGAAGACGTCAATCTCGTCGGAGATCACATCCAGCCGGTCTTCCACAAAGTTCACTTCACGCTCGCTGGTCGAGTCGGGTCCCAGGCGCAAAAAGCCGGTGGCAATCAAGCTGTCCATGATCTCCTGAGTAATGACCGGTGCATTTTCATAATCGATCAATTCATCACCGGCTATCTGTTCCAGCAAAAACCGATCGTAGGGTTTGTCTGCGTTGAAGGAGCGGATCACATAATCGCGATAGCGGTAGGCGACCGGACGAGGATGGTCGGCGCTCAGTTTCCCGCCTTCAGAATCGGCGTAGCCGGCCACATCCAACCAGTAGCGTCCCCAGCGTTCTCCGTAGCGAGGCGAGGCAAGCAACCGGTCGATCAGTTTCTCGTAGGCCCGGGGGTCCTGATCCTGTAGAAATGACTGAACTTCGTCAGGTTCTGGTGGCAATCCGGTCAGATCGAAGCAAGCCCGCCGTATCAACGTCAGACGATCGGCCTCGGGAGAGAGAGTGAGTCCTTTCTCTTCAAGCTTAGCCAGGACGAACGCGTCGATCGGATTTCGAACCGGTGCGGCATGGCTGACTGATGGGACCACAACAGGCCGAGGTGGCTGAAACGCCCAGAACTGACGATCTTTGTCAGATACCAGTGAATCAGGCTCAGTTGTTGCAACATCGGGTGCTACATTTCCTTCCGGTACACCCTGGGCAATCCATCGGGCCAGCCGTTCGGTTTCGGAGGGCGTAATGGGCTTGACACCCATTTCCAGCATCCTTTTCTTCGGCGGCATTTCGCCGGAACGGATTTTTTGAATGATCAAGCTTTCGTCGGGCTTGCCCGGCACGATGATCGGTCCCGACTTACCACCCTTGAGCATAGAGGCTCGGTTGTGAAGATCCAGACCTCCTTCTTGACGCCGTAACCCATGGCAGACAGTACA
>QHZP01000156.1:0-7820 GCA_003224715.1 Acidobacteriota bacterium
CCAGCCACCTCTGGGTAGCGACATCATCTTGATTTAGGTGAAAGATGACGTTTGGCCACTTCAGCCCATTGACTGAAAGGATCAAGCTTAAGGTAAGCAGACCAGTGTCTGTCGGCCTCTGGTTTCTGGCCAAGTTTTTCGTAGCACAGGGCCAGATTGAAATGAGCATCTGCATAGGTTGTGCAAACCGCTAGGGCCGAGTGCAGGCTGGCAACAGCTTCTTTAATCTGCCCGTGCTCTTGCTGAATGTCAGCCAGGTTGTACCAGGCACAAGCCATGGCCGGATCTTGCACAATCACTATTCGATAAAGCTCCTCCGCCGCTTCAGGCCTGCCCGTTACGCGCAAGACATTCCCCAGGTTGAAGTAGGCCTCGGGAAAATGGGGCGAGAGCGCAATGGCTTGGCGGTAAGCATCTTCTGCTTCCGTATAAGACTCCTCTTCCTCATAGGCCTGGCCAAATTCAAACCATTCCGTGTCTGTCGGATTCTTTGAGCCGAGGCAAATAACCCTGCCTCCAGATTTTGACTCGGCATCGAAATTGATCGTGAGCTGGCCATTGGAAGCAATGAGGCATTCCCCTAAATTGAACAAGATGGCCTTGGGATTCTCGACAACGACTTTAAGTTGTGCCAATGGTCTGTCAGTGCCGGGTAGCACTGAGGCCAAGGTTTGCAAGCTCTTGGCAATATTTGCCGGCTTAATTCCTCGATTCACCAATTCCGCCAGAGTCCGGAGCGAAACTAGGTCTTGGAAATCGTATAATCCCTGTTGAGACCGCACCAGGCCAAATTGCTCCCACCGCCGCAAAGTCTCTGCTGAGATTCTCAAAAGCTTGCACACTTCTTGCTCGGGATACGTCTTTTGGAGAAATGACTGACGATCCTTACGACCCGCCAGTTCTAAAAAAGCGGACTCTGAAATAATGCGGATCGGATGACCTTGTTGCAGCAGCTCCTCAGCCCGTCTGAGCTTGTTACTGACCATCCCGTCAGGAAGCAGCGGCCATCCTTCCATGCCAACGACCACCATGGAAGTTCGGCGCGATACTCCCAAACTTGGCTCCCCACCAGCGTCTCGCACGATCTGGCAGGCCTCTTGCCGTGTCAGGCTGGCAAGTTTCCCAGTGAAGGTAACTCGGGCATGATTCAGAGAATCTGGCATGCCACTGCCATTGAGGTGTGATTTACTGAGAATGTCTTGACATGAATGAGACGAACTCAAACGGAGTGTGACAACTTTTCTTGTTCCCGTAATGCAGCCACAGGGGAACGAGACCACCGAGGGGGTAGGTAAGCAGGTACATCTGCCCAAAGCTTTGTAGAATTATTACCCCCAGGGTGAGAATAAGACACCTGAAAAGCCACCGGCTCTCCACTTGCTCTGTGCTCTACGTTGCCGGGTTCAGGGTTATTTCCTCCCGCTTTGCCGTCTCGGAAAGTCAAGATTCCTGTTATTCTTTGCTCAAGCCTTCTTTAACTTCTTTTGCTTCTGCGCCACCGTCTTCACGCTTCCAGCCGGTGGTTTTTTCTTGGCGACATTCTGAGCCAAGCTTTGCTTAAGAGCATCCATCAGATTAATCACTTTGCCCACCTCGGCCCTCTGCGTCACAACGGGTTCCGATCCCTCAATTTTGGCCTTGATGATTTCTAACAGCGCGGTTTGGTAGCGATCGGTAAACTTGGTGGGGTCAAAGGGGCCTGTATAGCTGTTCACAAGCTGTTCGGCGAGGGCTAGCTGGTTCTTATCAACATTCCCATTTTTGATATCCTCAAAGTAGGCGGCTGAGTTACGGATTTCCTCGACGTAATGCAGTGTATTCAGCACAAGACCTTTCTCCTTGACTTGAAGGGCGACCACCTGTTCCTTGGCAGAAATGACAACACGACCAATGGCGACTTTATTGGCCTGACGCATCGCTTCGCGTACGATTCGAAACCCTTCCTCGGCCACGGGACCGTCTGGAGCCACGTAGTAAGGGGTGTTGAGATAGATCGCATCAAGCTCCTTGGCATCGACGAACTGAATCAGTTCGACGGTCTTGGTAGTTTCGAGCCTGATTTTCTCCAAATCTGCATCGTCGATGACGATGTACCTGTCTTTTTCAAACTCATAGCCCTTGACAATTTCCTCTTTCTCCACCTTGCCGTGCGCCGGGCAGACCATCTGCTGACGAAGACGAAGATGACAGTTTTTATGCAACTGGTTGAGAGAGACTTTACTGGTGCTGCTGATCGCATTGTAGAGCCTTACGGGAATTGTCACTAATGACAATCTTAGAAAGCCAGTCCAAGAAGCCCGTGGAGCCATAGCTACACTCCTTTTATACAGTTAGGAATGCCGTAGCATAGCCATCTTTGAGTCAACTGTCAATAACCCAAAAAAGCTGTCAACAACCGCAGAGACGCGGAGAGAGAATCATAGGAACTCTCATAATCTCAACCTGCTCGTTTTCATGCAGTGGGTGAATAATAGAGTTTTCATGGATTCATGACTGCCGGCAGTTCCCGGAGGACAATTCTCTGCCTCTCAGCGGTGACTCTTAGTGCTGTTTCTGGGAGGCTGGAGCGATCAATGTGCGTGCTGCTTACTTTCTCTCTCGTCAGTCGCGTGCGAATGTGCTTTCGCACCTTTATCTTCCAGACCATTGATCGCGTTCATAAGCTGGATTTCCTGATTTGTCAGTGCTGGTAAATGGCGGATGAACAGAACCAATTTCCAGTTTTCCTGGCCGTCCCCGCCCCAGCCAGGCATTCCGGTGAATCGAATCCCGTTCTTGATGATGTAGAGGATTTCTCCGTCAGAGAGTTCTTGAGTGCCTCCGGCGCGCAGGTCCGGAGCTGGAGGGTAAAGACCTGAATTAATTACAGTGTTACCAGCTCCATTGTTGGCATGACAGAGCGCACAATGATCGGCAAAGTGGTCTCTGGCCTGGGCCAGATTGAGTGGGGTTGGACTAACCGGATTCTTGAGATTTCTTATGTTAGGAGGTATTGCCAGGCGCCGCGCCCGCTTGGCCAGCCACTGCTCGAGTTGCGCCGGTTTATCCCGCGCACTAAAACCATGCAAGCCGACGTACAAGTAGAGCCCGATTGCCGTGAGACTGAACAGCAGGGCAAAAGCGACACAGGTTGCTTTAAACAAACAGCCTCCTCAGCCCGTGTGCGGAGCAGTGCAAACCTCTCCTTCAGCGGGGAGCTGACGATTTGCCCGATCTTTCCGGGGCTGGGACCCGGGTTGTTTTTAGGCCTTTTTGCCCTAAATTATTGTAAGCAGTGGGGGTCTTCCTATTTCTCTCTTGCCACTAAATAACCCATCAGCATGCCCGTTCCTACTCCGATCAAGACGGAAGTCACGGGTTCCTTGCGGGCAAAGGAAACGGCCTTCTTCGTCGCTCCTTCACAGCTTTTGTACATTTGCTTTACGGGCCTTTTCATACTCTTGATTCCGCGATGTCCATGATGCACTAGCGTTACGACTCCCTGACCCACAGTCTCGAGCGCGTTGCCTACCTTCTTTGTTACGCGTTTAGGTGTCATTTCATTGCTCTCCAGTCTTGGTTGTGTTTTACCAGCCAAAATTTCCCCTTCCAGGCAAGTCGTCAGCAACTACCCGCTTTTTTCCTCGTAGCAATCATTCTGCCATTTGACCTTTGGCGCTTATGTTCGCTTCTCCAAATAGCTTGCTAGGATTCAGGAGTCGTCCGCCGTCCTGACTTAGAGTAAAACTTTCGATTGACAAAGGAAAATTTTTCTACTTGGCCTCTTTTACACCTTCGAAACCGGTCGAGGATCGGAGATGACCCGGTCGAAATATCGATCCTCCCGTCTCTAACCTCAATTTTTTCTTATCTGACTGGCGTGTTTGGATGTCTTTGGGGTAGACCTCGATGTTCGGTCTGGCTCGGAGTGGCGTCAAGGGCTTACTTAGTCCACGTGCCCGGATCCACGGCCCGTCCCAAAGACTGCATCATCTCGGTCATGGCACGAATCAGGAGACCGGCGTCGGCGCCAATCCCGATCATCTGAAATCCCTGATCCAGTCTCGCCTGCCCATTTTTGGAATCGGTGGCCATAATGCCGCAGGTGAATCCTCGCGCCCGAATTTGATCTTTAATTCGAAGAATTTCATCGGCCACTCCCGGCCCTTCCCATTCACCTGGATAACCTGCGGACGCCGAGTAATCAGCGGGTCCAAAAAAGAACCCATCCACATCGGGTACCTCCATGATGGACTGAATGTTTCTCCCGGCATCTACGTTTTCAATCAAGGGAATGACAAGGGTATGTTCATTACCCGTGCGTGCTTTCAGCAGTCCCCTGCCCCAGAAGGTCGATCGCTCTCCCCCGATCCCGCGAAATCCGCGAGGCGGATATTTCGCGAAATATACGGCGCGCTCCACTTCTTCTGCCGTGCGAACCTGGGGAACGACGATTCCATCAGCACCCAGATCGAGTACTCGCTTGATAACACCTTGCTCGATCTCCTGTATCCGCACCAGACAGGCCACGTTGCTGCGACTGGCGGCTCGCAAGTGCTCTACCACTTCCTTGAAGTCCAGGTGACCGTGCTCTGTGTCAATGCAGATCCAATCGAGGCCTAATCGGAGGGCAATTTCAGTGATTGACGGCGATTCCAGAGTTACCCAGAGTCCCAGAGCGACTTTGCCGCCGTTCAATTTCTGCTTCAATTTTTGTGCACTACTCGGCTGGGTCATGGGCTGCCATTAAAGCGACCCGCAGCAGTTCTGTCAAGGAAAAAGGGGCTCCCCGATGAAGAGGAACTGAAGGGACTATCATTCAAGTTTCCAGGTTCAAGATGGAAAACCTCGAACCTGGAACTTGGTTGCCGGTCAGAAGGTCAGAGCGGCTGATCACACCAGGCCATGGGTAATGGCATATTTGACTAAGTCGGCGGCCGTGTGGACGCCCACCTTTTCCATGAGCGCTGACTTGTGGAACTCAACTGTTCGCACGGAAATATCAAGCAGGGAGGCAATTTCCTTGGCGGAACGACCCTCGGCCAGCAGGTGCAGCACTTCTTTCTGGCGCGGACTCAGTTGACTGGAGACAGCCTCAGGAGTGGACTGATCAGACGGTTTGAGTAGCGAGTGCAGTACGTCGCTGGTGACCAGAGGTGTGACATAGGAACGGCCCTTGAGCACTTCACGAATGGCGAGCAACAACTCTGAGGCGTCCGATTGTTTCAGCACATAGCCGGAGGCTCCCACCCGGAAAGCCTCGGTCACATAGACAGGGTTCGCGTGCATGGTCAGAAAAATAATCTGGACATCAGGCAGAATTTTCTTTAGCTGCCGGGCTACTGCCATCCCGTTGAGCAGAGGCATGGAGATATCAAGCAAAATTACATCCGGCTTAAGCCTTTCGGCGGCCGCCAGCAAAGCGTTCCCGTCTTCGACCGCACCGACCAGGTCCACTTCCGATTCTAGCAGCTTCGTAATTCCCTGAAGCAGCAACGTGTGATCATCGGCCAGGAGAACGCGCGGTCGCTTCATGATGTCTTTCCAGGCAAAGGAATCCGGGCGATGACTTTGGTGCCACATCCGGGGCTTGATCTGACCGAAAAACTGCCGTTCACCAAGCGCATCCTCTCTTGCATGCTGAGAAGACCCAGGCCCCTCCGCTGCCCGTTGACGAGGTCCTGCTTGAAGCCAAGACCCCAGTCTTTGATAGAGAGGTGGATACTGTGGTTGTATCTGGCCAGCTTGACCGCTACTTGGGTGGCGCAGGCGTGCTTGCTCACATTATGAAGACTCTCCTGAGCTATCCGGTAAAGACAGCAGGCGATGTCCTGTGGAAAGGATTCCGGCAAGTTCCGCTGCTGAAATCGTACCCGAATCCCTTCCCGGAGCGAGAACTCCTGGATGTAGTCTTCCATTGCGATCACCAGCCCCAGGTCATCGAGGGTTGAAGGGTGAAGCTGATAAGCCAGATGGTGGACCCCTTCTGAGAGTTTCAACACTCGGCTTCGAAGCCCCTGAAGCTGCTCTTGCATCAGGCGGCGAGAGGAAGGGAGTTTATGTTGGAGCCCCTGGACGTCAATGGCCAGGCTGGCCAGCTTCTGGTTCAGATCATCATGCAGCTCTCGCGACAGCCGCCGGCGCTCCCTGTCCTGAGCGGTGATCAATTCAGCCGCCAGAGCCCTTAGCTCTCCGCGGTGGCGCTGAAGAGTCACTTCGCTCTCGCGCAGTGCCTCCTCGGCCCGCTTGCGCTCTGCGGTGACTGCCCCCATAGCCAGCACCGTTATGGCCAGCACCGCCATAAAAGCTTGTGACAAGAGCAGACGCTCATGGAGGGTCCCGGCTGCGAAGGGACCCAGCGCGTGCGTCACGCCCCAGAGTGCGGTGGCCGACACCACAGAGACGGCTGTGATAGCGGCCCGTTGGCCAAAGCGCAGCGCGGCCCACATCGTAAGAGGTGGTAATCAGGGTCGGCCGCGGCCCAGCGGCTGGCGAAAAAAATCACACCGATAATGACCAGGACCAGGACAAAAGCCGCTGCTTCGTCGATCCGCCAGGCTCGTGGGTAGAGGCGGGGTTTTGCAGCCCACGTCAGCAGCAAAGGAGCGACAATTAGGTCCCACAGGGCGTCTCCCATCCACCAGCCCAGCCAGGCCGAGCCAAAGCTAGACCAGGAGACGACCTGACCTAGACACAGACTGGTCACCCCAATGGTGGCACTGACAGCGGTGCTGAGCAGAGCCGCAAAACCGATCAGGGCGAAAACGTCGCGCAGCCGCTCCAGCCTGTTCTCGAAACCCGCCACCCGGCGCAACAGCCAGGCAGCCAGTAAGGCTTCCAGGGTATTTCCCGCGGCAATGGCACAGGCGGTCAGCCAGGGTTCATCCGCCTGTTGGTTCACCAGGAAGGCGCTCAAAGATATGGCCGGCCAGAGGTCCTGTCCAAACAACAACAGCGCTGCCAATGCAATGCCCGTCGGAGGCCCGACAGCAGTCACCTGTTTGGCCACCACGGCTAACGTAAAGCCAAATTTGGCCGCGAGCAGGTAAGCGGCGGCGACCATTGTGACCGTCAGCCAGTAGGGCCAACGCCTGCTCGACAGCAAAGTGAGCGCTCGTTTCGGCATGTCATCGCCCTTTAATACAGCCTCTTGCCGAACCCTTCTCGGTGCGAGGAGGTTCACCCTTCGGTCATTGTGAACCTGCCGTCGCCTCTCACAGCCCCTCTCCCATTGGGCCATTGGAAGAGCGTGGTCCGCCGGACGGCGGAACGGGTGGGGGACCAGTTTCCGACGGAGCGGCAATATGGCCTGATTAAAAAAATTCCTTTCCGGGGGAAAAACTCTATACCACGAATTTTTTAGGTCAACATTTTTTATCTAGTCGTCTGGTGGGTCAATGCTCCGCGGGGACCTCACGTCAGGTTATGCGCTAACCATTTCAGTTCAACGGCTTTCCTCGCCGCCACCAAAGTCCCTCGACAAATCGGGGCGCTTTGGAGATTGGACATTTTGAGATTCCGGCGGCAAGGGCGCTAGCGACAGGCATTCCTGCCTGTCAGGCTCGTCTCTGAAGCAGCTCAAGACAGGCAAGAATGCCTGTCTCTGGAGTTTGGAGATTTTCATTGCCGCGTAGCGGCATCTGAGGGTAGGCCGGCCTTTCAAGGCCGGTCTCGGCAACCCAACCCGTCGCGGAGCGACGGATGAGATGGCCAACCTCAAAGGGGGTGCGAGATTCAAGCGCCGCGATGCGGCGGCGAAACCGGCGGTTCGGTGCCCAGCAAATCTCACCTCTCGGCAAAACGGGTGTTTCATGGTTGGGCTCCGATACATGGCGAATCCA
>QHZP01000156.1:7841-15968 GCA_003224715.1 Acidobacteriota bacterium
CCTAAACCGATTGGGAACCTTTTCAAATGGATTTGTGAAATTAGGCGCCTCGCCAGACTGAGGGTTTAAGGCTGAGGGCGATCGCTCTTTTCCAGCACTAGCACCCAATCCTGGAAGATGGGGGCATTGGGGGCCTGCCAAATTCCATTGGCATCAGGTGTTACTTTCCCCAAATCGTGCTGCTTGCCGCTGGCAGGGTTGAAATAGAAAGCGTGATAAGAAATGCTGTTTTCCAGTTGCTTTATCTTAGGTGGGTCCCAGGTTGATGGAAGAAAGGCGATGCGGAGTTCTCTTGGGATTCCGGCACAATAGGGCTGTAGGTAATTCTCCTTGCTCCAATGAGGTTCCATCCACTCGGGATGCGGCTCCAGGCGCCACCAGGGATACCGCGTCAACAAAGCCTTGACAAAGCCCAGTTGTTGCGAGCCAGGCAACTGGTAAGCGATGTCCCAGGGTGTGTCCCCCCAGGAGCGCCCGTGAGGAGAGGGGCCAAAAGGCTGCTCCCGGGTATTCACTTGCCAGATTCCGTTGGCCCCATAGGTATGTCCCGCGGCACCACTCAGTAGGCTGGCCCAAAACATAAATCGTTGCACTTCCTGCCGGCTGGCCTCAACGATACCCTCATAACACACTTCCCCAACGAGCACGGGCATTTCGGGCGCTCGCGACAATGAACCCGTCACCAGATTGACGGTATTGGGAATGCTGGTACGATCACCATGACCGGTTTGAAGCATATCGAAATCCAGAACAGAAGGGTCTTCCACGGTATTGCGGGCGGCGTCGGAAGGATGAATGGTCACCGGGTGATGGAAGGGATCAATACGGTGCACATACTTTGCGATTTCGGTCCAGCCGCGTTTCTGCAGGGCCGCGTCTTGCTGCTTGGTGGAAGAAAGATAGTAGGGCATGCTTCCCTCTCCCGCCAGGCACCAGATCACTGGATAGGCGCCCCAGCGAGCTACCAGATTGCGCCAATGCTGTTTCATCTTTTCCATTCCCATGATCGGCAGGAAATATCCCCAGCAACCCACGACGCAGGGAACAAGGCCGCGATCAGCCAGGTATTGAACGCGAAGGTCCGCCATGTCGAAATAACCAGGATTGATTCGAGCATAATTGGACTCCCAGGGATAACCCGCCTCATTGGCACCTCGAGGATCAAATTGCGGCATGTCAGGGTAGAGACCGGCAACAATCTGGACCACCGTGAAACCTTTGCTCAGACGATCAGCCGCCAGCAACTGGAAATCGTCCGGCCACCGCAGGCGCTTGCAAAGTCCCATCCACCAGGTATCGCCAAGCCAAAAGAAGGGGGTCCCATCAGCGTGTTCGAAGTGTCGGCGATCAGTCGCCACGCGCACCGGACCGTGAAGACACAGAGGGTTTTTCCCTTGGTAGGGCGAAACGTCCAACGATCCGGAACGGCCGTGGAGCTCCTGGTTTGAAGCGTCGCTGCAAATCGTGCGATAGCTATAGCGCCCGGTGGAGCGAGGCGCATAGCGTACCCGCCAGACCTGCCCACCCGCCCAGAACGCAGGGACACGCTCTTCACGCCGCTGAGGGTCTGTAAAGACGACGTCGAGTTCCAGCTCATTGAAAGGATCTTTGTAAGGCTTTTGGGAGGAGTAAGACCATTCTATGACGACATGCTCCATAGCGTATCTGCTTTGAGCCCGCGCTAGGGAGGGCAGGGCTAGAGAACCAACTGCCGCTGTCCAACAAAAGGAACGTCGAGAGATTGACTTCATGGGTTCCTCCGGTTTTGTTGAGATTAGCCTTCGTCGGGCTTTCATTGTCCCCGCGCTTCAGCGCGGGGACTTGGAGTTTGGACATTCTGAGGAGCAATTCCCGTGGGTTGACCCTCACCCGGTCCGCCGTCCGGCGGACCACCCTCTCCCCAAGGGCGAGGGAGAGATCCACGGATTAGAGCGCTGGCTTGAAGGCCCAAACAGACGTTTCATGACACAGTGGCAACGGCGTGACATGAAACGTCGATCTGAGCCACACCCCCAGTTATTGTTCTCCCTCTCCTTGCGGGAGAGGGTGGCGCGAAGCGACGGGTGAGGGTCAACCGCGTTCTTCGGTGCCGCAAAATCAAACTCGAGAGCCCGCGCTCAGCGCGGGGCTAATGAAAAACGAATATGCCGTCAAACGCACCTTTGGACTACCTGACGCCGCGCTAATCAGAGCCACGCCGAAGCTTCCCCCTGGGCGCAAATTCATTTTCTCCAATCGGCAACCTGCTAGCAAAACGTCCGGATTGTATTGGCAATTTACGAGAGGATCAAGGTGCAAAAAATTTGTGTGGTCCTAATCAAAGTGATATATCCTCGCCTGGGAGGGACAGAAGCCGTGAGCCTTCCGCGGTGGCTAGAACCGGGAAAAGCCGCATCGGATCGACACAGGAGAAAGTTTTAACCATGAAAATCACCGACTTTCGCACGACCATCGTTTCTGTGCCCTTCAAAGAGCCCGAGCGTTGGGCTTTTGGAAAAAGGCTGGGCATCTCCAACATTATTCTCGAGCTAGAGACAGACCAGGGGCTGGTTGGGCTCGGCGAGGCGGTGGGATTTCCTACCGTCCGCGTCACGCAGGAGATCCTCAATGCCATGCGGCCCGTCGTCATAGGTCGTGATCCTTGGGATTATGAGGTTCTGGTGCATGAACTGACACAGGTATACGGCTGGCACCACTTTCGCCACTCTGGAAACTGCGCTCTGGGCGGCGTGGACATGGCATTGTGGGACTTGGTCGGCAAGGCTTCCGGCCAACCTCTTTACAAACTGTTGGGAGGCGCTTTCCGTAAGGAAATTCCTTACTTTTGGTATGTCCTCACTCGCGAGTTGGATGTCATGGCACAGGACGCTCAACGCGGCGTCGCCGCCGGGTTCGAGACCTTTTACGTTAAGTTGGGCACGGGTTTTGCGCCCGACCTGGAGGTGGTCCGGACTTTGCGCGAGGCGCTTGGGCCCGGACCCAAGCTTCGTGTGGATGCCAATGAGGCCTGGTCCGATGGCAGTGCCGCCCAATTGATGAGGCAACTGGCCCAGTATGACATCGAGTTTTTTGAACAGCCGCTGCTCTATCATGACCATGACGGCGCCGCCCAGCTTCGGCGATCGACCGGGCTTCCCCTGGCCGCCAATCAGAGCGCCTGGACTGAACAGGATGTTCTAGAGATAATCAAGAAAGGAGCGGCAGACTTCGTACTCACCGATCCACACCAACTCGGAAGCCTCACTCGTTTCCGTCACGTCGCCTGGATGCTCGAAACTGCCGGAATACCCATAATCAAACACAGTTTCGGCGATCTGGGAATTTCGACCGTAGCGGCCATGCACGTCATGGCCAGCTCCCCGAACTTCAGCCGGGCCAACCAGAGTTACTATGCTTTCCTGACAGATGATGTCATAGAGGGGGGCATCCCAAGATTTAGTAAAGGATGTTTGCGCCTCACCGAGGGCCCCGGCCTGGGTGTGAACCTCGATCGCCAGCGCGTAGCAAAGTACGCAGATTATTTCAAGCAACACGGAGAATTCCCCGCTTACGCCTCCGGAAAAGATTTACTGAAGCCTGCCTGAAGGCGTTCTCCCCTGTCCTGAAAATACAAAAATCCGAGCCCTGACCGTCAGGGAGGAGCGGACTTGGCAGCTTGCCTGGGTCGCTCCTGACGGTCGCGGCTCGGTACAGGATTTTCATCTATGGGAATCGTTGACGCTGCAACGGGCTTGTGTTAATTTTTGGGCGTTACCTTTAGGACTCATAAGAAAAGCGGGGAGGGAGTATGACCAAGACGGTACCGGTCAGGGAACATGATGTGAAGGACGAACTAGCCGCGCCAGGCTTCCCCATACTGGCCCGAGCGTTGGCTGAGGTCAGCCGGAATTTTTATGATCGCGGGTGGGTGATGGGAACGAGTGGAAACTTCAGCGCCGTAGTCAGTCGAGATCCGTTACGGCTAGCCATCACTTCCACGGGCGCGGACAAAGGTCTTCTAAGTGTTGAACAGATTGTTCAAATTGACCCTGCGGGCAAAACGATAGAAGGCTCCAGACGACCTTCAGACGAAGCCAGGCTGCATCTCGCCATCGTGCGCAAGCGCGGGGCAGGTGCAGTGCTGCATACTCATTCGATATGGGCTACCCTGCTCTCTGAAATCTTTGCCAAGGAAGGCGGGATTGATCTTGAAGGTTATGAAATGCTCAAAGGTTTAGCCAGAGTTCGAACTCATGCCCACAAGGAATGGATTCCACTCATCGAGAACGCCCAGGATGTAGCAGTGTTGAGCCGATCGGTTGAAGACACCTTGGAGCAGCATCCCAACTGCCATGGATTTCTAATACGGAGACACGGACTCTATACCTGGGGCCAGGACTTGGTCGAGGCCAAGCGGCATGTCGAAATCCTTGAATTCCTGTTTGAAGTCGTGGGACGAACAATGTCTGCATCCGCCAAGGGTCTATAAAACGTGATGCGTGACAGGTGATACGTGATACGTGATACGTGAAAGTCAAGCCTTCACGGATCATGTTTTACGTATCACTTAATAATAGACAATGATGAGGCGGAAAGGAGAGAATTATGGCGATCGTCAATATTCCCGAACTGAATCAAACCATCTCTGATTCTGAGGCCGTGGCCCGGCACCTGGCCAGCCTCGGAATTGATTACGAGCGCTGGAATCCGTCGCACCCGGTGACAACCGATGCCTCAGCAGAGGAAATTCTGGCCGCCTACGCCCCTGAAATTGAAAAACTCAAGGTCCGAGGGGGTTACGTTACGGCGGACGTGATCGATGTCAAACCGGGTACTCCTGGGTTGGAAGCCATGCTGGCAAGATTCAATCGCGAGCATTGGCACGACGAAGACGAAGTCCGCTTCATTATTCAGGGACGAGGTTTGTTTCATATCCATCCACCAGAAGGACCCGTGCTGGCCATCGAAGTTGAGGCGGGTGATTTAATCCGTGTGCCGCGTGGGACGTGGCATTGGTTTGATCTCTGCCCTGATCGAAGGATTCGAGCTATCCGCTTGTTCCAGGACAGTGCGGGCTGGACCCCGCATTACACCGATAGTGGCGTAGATCAAAATTACCAGCCGGTCTGTTTCGGGCCGGCGTACCTCCCTGCTCCAACCGCGCTGGCGTAACTGCACTCTCCGCTTTGTCACCCAAGTACCCCATTTCAGAACACGGCATTTCGCGCTCGTATTCTTACTCTTGCTCTTACTTTCGCTCTTACTCCTGCTTACCCAGTGCCAATCAAGGCTAGAATATGTCAGCCTAGCCACGAAATAATTTACCCATGCAGTCCATCCGGCTCGACATTGAAGGCACGACCACGCCGGTAGATTTTGTCTACAAAGTCCTGTTTCCTTACGCTCGCCAGCACGTCAAAGAATTCCTCTCGCAATTTTATGGGACCGAGGAGGTGCAGGTCGATATCAGACAATTACGAAATGAACAGGCGTTGGATCAGCAACAAAAGCTGACTCCTCCCGTCTGGCAGGATGATTCCATCGACTCCCGAGTGGAATCCATCACAACCTATGTCCATTGGCTGATGGACCAGGACCGCAAATCTACCGGTTTGAAATCCCTTCAGGGAAAGATTTGGGAGCGAGGATATCGAAGCGGCCAATTGCGTGGCCAGGTTTACGCCGATGTCCCGCCGGCTTTTCGGCGTTGGTCGGAGCAAAAGAAAGGGATCGACATTTTTTCCTCCGGGAGCGTGCTGGCGCAGAAGTTGCTCTTTCAACATACGCCGTCAGGAGACTTGACCCGGTTTCTTCGCAGATATTTCGATACCGCCACCGGACCTAAGATGGAGCCCGAGAGCTATGGTCGCATTGCCCGGGCTCTCGGACAAGCACCGTCGGAAATCCTCTTCATCTCGGACGTCATCGCTGAACTGGACGCCGCCACCTCGGCAGGGATGGAGACAAGGTTATGTGTTCGACCTGGGAGCCCCTTTCCACAGAGCCATTCCCATCCCGTCATTCACACCTTCGATGAAATTTCCCCCTCTATCATGTGAACGCGTTCAAGAAGCGTTATAATAGTTAGTGAGGCTAGGGCCCAAACCGACGAGAAAATATTTTATTTTGTGAGGAAAAGTGAAGGGAGGGAGGCCAGGGGTGAGGGGGCGAGTGCAATCCTCTCGGTACCTGATTTTTTCACAGCTTCCCCTTGACAGTGATAGGGGAATTTTCGGAGGAGGCCGCTGTGGCTACCTTGAACGACATCATTTCTGAAAAGGTGAGGGAGGGGGAACTCTACGAAAAACTCGACCGTGACCGGGTTCGCTGTTATGCCTGCGGGCATTGCTGCCCGATCCCGGACGGCCACGTGGGGGTATGCAAAGTACGATACAACCGGGGTGGAACGCTTTACGTGCCTTGGGAATATGTTGGCGCCATCCAATGTGACCCCATCGAAAAGAAACCCTTTTTCCACGCCTACCCAGGTGCGTTGGCTTATAGTTTTGGGATGTTGGGTTGTGATCTGCACTGCGCCTATTGTCAGAATTGGGTGACCTCGCAGGCGCTTCGCGATCCCGCTGCAGTGGCCCCGGTCAAGGCGCTCAAGTTATCGTCAGTACTTACAATGAACCACTCATTACCAGTGAATGGGCTGTGGCCGTCTTCAAAGAAGCACGCGCCGCCGGCTTATTAACCGGATTCGTCTCCAACGGAAATGGCACACCGCAGGTGCTGGAATATTTGCGACCTTGGGTCGACTTATACAAGGTAGATCTCAAAAGCTTCGATGACCGGCACTACCGCCAACTGGGCGGTCGCTTGCAGCCTATCCTGGATACGATTCGCCAGCTCCATCAAATGGGCTTCTGGCTGGAGGTGGTCACCCTGTTGGTTCCGGGATTCAATGACTCTGAAGAGGAACTGAAGCAGTTGACAGCGTTTCTGGCCAGCGTCTCACCCGAGATCCCGTGGCATGTGACCGCGTTTCACAAAGATTACAAGATGACCGACCCGGAAAACACCAGCGCTGAAAAGTTGATGGCGGCCGCGAAAATCGGCCGGCAGGCGGGCCTGGTTTATGTTTATGCAGGAAACATTCCAGGCAGCGTTGGCGATTTGGAAAACACGCGCTGTCCAGACTGCCAGACCCTGTTGATCGAACGCTACGGCTATTTCATTCAAGGGTACAAGCTGACTTCTTCGGGCTGCTGTCCTTCTTGTGGTAAGAAGATTCCTGGCCGCTGGGCTTCCGGCTTTGAAGGACAGATCACGGCTTTCCCTTTTCATCCACAGAGACGCCGGTCGTCGCGGGCCTTCAATATCCTGAGTTCGGCCTGAGCTGCCTGATTGGCACTTTACCCCCCTCGCATTTGGCAGTGCGCTGGCTTGACAGCGCTTTGTTGGCCTGCGGCTTTGACGCAGGCCCCTGGAGTTTGGGCATTTCATTGCCGCGTAGCGGCATCTGAGGGTAGGCCGGCCTTTCAAGGCCGGTCTCGGCAACCCAACCCCATACCCCGTCGTGGAGCGACGGATGAGACGGCAAACCTCAACGGGGTGCGAGATTCAAGCGCCGCTGACGCGGCGTCGCTTCCCGACGGGGGCACCAAGGTACCAGCCTTGAAAGGCCGGCCTACTGTCAAGCGCCGCGATGCGGCGGCGAAGCTGAAGGAAGCCGCGACCGCTGGTCGTGGCTTAAAAAAATGTCCAAACTCTAGCGTAAATGCGGAGCATTGCCCCTACCTTTTGCACCGGGCAATAGCGCTAGCGCGCAAAGGTCAAACGAAGTCCTGTCGTCAGGAGGACGTCATTCTTTTTGGTTCCAGGCACCGGATTGCTCAGGTAACGGTCGCTCAACGTCAATTGCCAACCGAGCCACCGATTTATGTTCGTTACCAGCGAAGAATCAAAACTGATCCCTCCCCCAATTCATCGAGATTTGGAAACACGATAAGCTTTTCCCGCCACGAGTTTTTCCCGCTTAACTTGATCAAGAACTCTTGACCGAATTGCATTTCGGCCGAACTACGACTGAGTCCCGTCGAGAAAAACTCCTTATTCAAGTCTCCTCCTCCAAAAATGTCGAGCTGGATTCTGTCCGTCTTTCTAAGGTTGATGCCAAAGCCACCTCCCAGGACGGAGCGAAGA
>QHZP01000787.1 GCA_003224715.1 Acidobacteriota bacterium
CGTGCTCTACGGCATCAGTCCTCACGATCCCATTTCATTCCTTTTTGTCCCTGGATTTCTCTTAGCTGTCGCTCTGCTCGCGAGTTATCTGCCCGCTTGCCGTGCCACCAAGGTCGATCCGATCGTCGCGTTGCGTTATGAGTAGGTTTCAGGTGCGAGGTGTCAGGTGTGAGGTTTCAGGTGTCAGGTGTCAGGTGCCAGGAGACTGAAGGAAGTGACGAGCGACGAGCAAATTGCGGATTTCGGATTGTGGATTGCGGATTGAGGACAACTGGCGAGTTCACGTTCCGTCGAGACCGCTGTCCGTTGGACCTTAGACCTTTGGACCTTAGACCTTTGGACCTTGGACCTTGGACTTTGGACTTTGAACCTTGAACTACTAACCCCCGACCAAGATGCTCAATGACTTACGACATGGCTTGCGCATGCTGCTCAGGAGTCCCGGCTTCACCGCCGTAGCGGTGCTAACGCTGGCTTTGGGCATAGGGGGAAATACCGCCATTTTTAAGTACCGCGATTTTTAGTGTTGTCCATGCCGTTTTGCTTCGATCTTTGCCTTATGAAAAGCCCGAAAGGCTGGTCAGCATTTGGGAGCACAATCCTCAAGAGGGCATCGAACAGTTTTCTGTCTCGCCTGCCAACTTTCTCACCTGGGTCCAGGAGCCTGAGCTATTCGATCAGGTAGCGGCCTGGCAATCTCAGAACCTAACGCTGACCGGGGTCAATGAACCTGAGCAATTAAACTGTAAGCGCGTGTCGAAGGGTTTCTTTCAGGTCTTCGGCTTGATCCCCGCCATCGGGCGGTCCTTTCTTTCTGAAGAGGAGCAACCCGGTCACGATCAAGTCGTTTTGCTCAGCTACAGCCTTTGGCAAAGGCGTTTCGGAGGGGATCCTCAAGTCGTGGCTCAGTCACTCACGCTGGACGGCAAGAGCTACAGGGTGGTCGGTGTCTTGCCGGCAGGCTTCAGGTCACCTGACGAGTTCGGCGCTGTCGAGGGCAGCAGTCTGCTCATCCCGTTGACGTTCAATGGCAGTCAAGAAGAGATGAGAGGGCTGCATTATCTGCTAGTGGTTGCCCGCCTCAGGAGAACGAGCACGTTAAGAGAGACCGAGGCAAATCTGGATGGCATTGCCCACCGGCTGGAGCAAGAATTCCCTGACTCACACAGGGGCTGGCGCGTCCGGGTCATCCCTCTCAAGCAGGATCTGGTCAGCAATTATCGGCCGGCGCTGCTGGTTTTACTGGGGGCCGTGGGGTTTGTCCTGTTAATTGCGTGTGCCAATGTGGCTAATCTGTTACTGGCGCAGGGAGCCGCACAGCACAGGGAAATGGCTATTCGGGCAGCACTGGGTGCCGGCCGAGTTCGGCTGCTGGGGCAATTACTGACCCAAAACCTGCTGCTGGCCTTGTCCGCAGGCGTGTTGGGAACTCTACTGGCGCTTTGGGGAACTGATCTTCTTTTGGCACTGGCTCCAACGGACGTTCCCCGGTTGTACGAGGCGGGCGTTAGCAGCCGCCTGCTGGCTTTTGCCTTGTTGATTTCCCTATCGACGATCCTGATCTTTGGCTTGGGTCCCGCGCTGCAGATCTCTAAGCCGGACCTGAACGAGTCACTCAAAGAGACGGGCAGGGCTTTGGCAGGGAGCTTGTCCCGCAACCGATTTCGCAGCCTGCTCGTCATTGCGGAGGTGGCCCTCTCGCTGGTGTTGTTGGTGGGCGCGGGGTTGCTGGTCAGAAGCTTCCGGGCCATCCAGGCCATCGACCCCGGCTATCGCGCCGAAAACCTGCTGGCCATGAACATCGAACCTCCGCCGTCAAAGTATGGCGAGCCACAACAGCGAGCCTCCTTCTTCAAGCAAGTTCTGGAACGAGTGCAAGTCCTGCCGGGTGTTGGCTCAGCCGCTGTCGTCACTAACCTTCCTCTGCGAGGGTCTCGCGGTGGTTCATTCGGTATTCAGGGGCGCCCGCAAACGCGGGATCTCGATGCCGAGTTCCGCGCTATCAGTCCGGATTATTTTAAGACCATGAAGATCCCTTTGTTGGGCCGGCAGTTTACCTCTGGCGATGAGCGTACGAGCTTACCGGTGGCCATTATCAACAAGACCCTGCAGCAGCGATTTTTCTCCAGTGAGAATCCACTGGGGAAGCGGATTAAATTCGGGACCGCCGACTCGGGCATGATGCCCTGGCTGACCATCGTGGGAGTTGTGGGAGACGTAAGGCATGAAGGATTGACGACTGAGCCTCATGCCGAGGCCTTTGTTCCTTACCTGCAGCCGACCACTGTGGATGTTGCCTTTTTACCTCGTGAATTGGTCGTCCGTACGGCGATCGATCCGGCTAGCCTGATCCCCACACTGCGACGGGAAGTCTGGGCCGTGGACAAGGATCAGCCCATCTCCAAAGTCCGGACCTTCAAACAGCTCCTCTCCGACTCCCTGTCTGCGCAGCGTTTCAATATGCTCCTGCTAAGTGTCTTCGGCCTGGTCGGCCTGTTTCTCGCAGCGGCAGGCGTCTACGGTGTTCTCTCTTATTCGGTTGCCCAACGCATCCACGAGATTGGCATTCGCATGGCGCTGGGGGCAGAGCGACGGGCTGTACTCAAGTTGATTGTCGGAGAAGGGATGGTGCTAGCTCTGATCGGTGTAGGAATCGGTTTGATAGGAGCCTTGGTCTTAACCCGTTTGATGTCGGGCTTGCTTTTTGGAATCACTGCTACCGATCGGATGACGTATGTAGGGGTCTCGCTACTACTCGCTGGAGTGGCTTTACTGGCCTGCTACATTCCGGCACGTCGGGCTACCAAGGTCGATCCGCTGGTGGCGTTGAGGTACGAATAAAGCAAATTGCGGATTTCGGATTGTGGATTGCGGATTGAAGACAACTGGCGAGCTCACGTTCC
>QHZP01000157.1 GCA_003224715.1 Acidobacteriota bacterium
CTCGGCTTTCCGCGCATCAACTTCTCGGAGATTTATCATCCCTATGGAAGCGGGGGCGGAGAGAACACGAACATTGAGAATGGCTATGACTGGGTCGACAACATGACCTGGGTCAAGTCGAATCACACTTTTAAGTTCGGCATCGATTTCCGGAAGAATCAAGAGAACATGATTTTCAATGGCTCCGGGCTTGGCCAGTTCGGGTTCAACCCGCTTGAAACCGGTCTACCCAACACAGGGGGCACCGGCAATGCCTTTGCGAGCTTCCTATTGGGACAGGTGGATTCAGGCAGGCTGTTTATCAATAACACGGTTTTCGGATGGCGGTATAGGTATTACAGTACGTTCTTCCAGGATACGTGGAAGGTGAGGCCCAAACTGACCCTCAACTATGGCCTGCGATATGAGATTCCTATACCCAGAGGCGAGCCCTATGATCGCATGTCTAACTTCAACCCCAATCTGCCCAATCCTGAGGCAGGTGGTATTCCAGGAGCTCTCGAGTTTACGGGCACAGGACCCGGCCAGAACGGAAAATCGAGGTTCTATCCGGCTGACAAGAAGGAGTTCGGTCCGCGCCTGGGAGTTGCCTACCAGCTAAGAGACAGGACCGTGCTTCGTGCAGGCTATGGAATTTATTATGTGGGCGCGGGCTCAGTCCTCGACAACGGACAACGAACTGCCTACGGAATTGGTTACTTCGCAGATATCACCCGTAGCAGTCTTAACAACGGTGTCACCCCCGCCTTTCTGCTGGACAACGGTTTTCCCCAAGACTTCAAACGACCGCCATTGATCGATCCCTCGTTCCAGAATGGTAACGCGGCCAACTGGATGGAGCCGGGGAGTCAGAATCAGCCGTACGTTCAAAACTGGAACTTTAACGTTCAGCACCAGCTCGGCAGTAACATGATGCTGGATGTGGCCTACGTGGGCAACAAAGGGACGCATCTGCCCAGCAATGTGACTACTCCCGACCAGGTCGATCCCAGATGGCTTTCCCTGGGCAGTGAGCTGAACGCCAACGTGACTTGCCTGAGTGATGGTACCTGTCCGAACTCCATCGCTGCGGGCGTGAAGATACCTTACGCCGGGTTCAACAGTAGCATTGCTCAAGCATTGAGGCCTTTCCCACAGTATGTGGCCGTTTATAACGAGTACGAGCTGGCAGGTTTTTCCACTTACAATGCCTTGCAGGTGAAATTCGAAAAGCGATTCTCGAAGGATTTCAACTTCCTGGTGTCCTACACGGCCGCCAAGACCCTGGACGCGGCAGGATCACAACTGGCCGCTTACTTCTCGGCGGGCGCCCAGGATGCCTTCAACCGGAAAGCAGAGAAGAGCATCAGTGAAAACGACATTCCGCAAAGTCTCGTGCTTAGCTACACGTATGATTTGCCTTTCGGGAAGGGTAAGCGATTTGTCAACCAAGGGGGTATGACCGACAAGCTCCTCGGCGGGTGGACGTTCTCTGGTATTCAGACCTACCAGAGCGGGTATCCGCTGTGGTTGCGGGTCAATAACACCCTGCCGTTATTCAACGCCAGGCTACGTCCCAATGCCGTGGTGGGCCAGACCAAGGTGAACTCAACGTCCAACTTTGATCCGAACCGAGACGCATACCTCAATCCTTCAGCTTGGGCTCTGCCGGCCCCTTTCGCCTTTGGCAATGCCTCGCGGACTTACCCCGACATGCGTGGCTTCCCTTTCCTAAACGAGGACTTCAGTATCATCAAGCGCACTTACTTCGGTGAAGTAAGGAATGTTGAATTTCGAGCTGATTTATTCAATGCCTTCAACCGCGTATGGTTTGGGAGCAATATTACGAGCAACTTCAGCTCCGGCAATTTCGGTCAGGTCAGCGGACAAGCTAACAATCCCCGCCTAATCCAATTTGCATTGAGAGTTAATTTCTAACCTTACCACCACCCCTTGCCCTCCTTTCCCGGCTCGTGGGAAAGGGGGGCAAGCCAGCGTTAAGGATCCTCAGCCCAGTACTCCGTCAAAGTCCCTGATCCCCCCTTACGGTCGGGCTACTGAACAGACCGAGGCTCAAATCAGGAGCCCGTCAGCAAGGGCGGGGCCTAAACGCAGTTGAGTTACCGCACTGTGACGAGTCCCTGATCCTCAATCCCAGAGGTATTGCAACTGCGGGGAGTCTGGGCTATCCTTTCTGAACATGCACGCCACCAAGCGACTATCCATGCCGTGCCATTGGACATTGACTTTAGCTTTGCTTCTTATCTCGCAGGGTTTTGCGCTTTCAATGGCCGCCCCGTCGGACCTGGAGAGCCAGGTGAGAGCCCACTTTCAAGCCGCTCGCGAAGCTGAAAAGGCCGGTGATCTCGAAAAGGCGGTGTCGGAATACAAGGCCGTCCTGAAGTTGCAGCCCGACGAGCCTGTGATTTACAACAATCTGGGTCTGGTCTATCACCTTCAGGCCAAATACCGCGCTGCGATCGAGGTGTTCCGACAGGCCTTGAAGCGTGATCCCGGATTGCTGGGCGCAAACCTATTCCTGGGCATCGATTCCTACCGTACCAATCAACCCGAGAAAGGGCTGGAACCACTTGAGAAAGCGATTGCCGCAAATCCGAAAGACCTCCAGGCTCACCTCTACCTGGGCCGGTGTTACCTGGACTTGGGCCGCTACGACGAGTCCCTTCACGAGATACAGGAAGCACTGAAGCTTGCGCCAAAGGATGTGGATGTCCTTTACACGTTGGGCCAGGTTCACGGCAAGCTGATGGGCGCCGCTTATCTGAAAATGGCTGAGGCTGACCCCGATTCCTATCGAGTCTATCAAGTGCTGGCAGAATCCTATCAAGCCCAGAAAAATACGGAGAAAGCGATTGAGGCATACAAGAAGGCAATCGCCCGCAGACCTAATCTGCCGGGGCTGCACTATGGATTAGGAGACGTCTATTGGCGGGCTGGAAGAGCGGATGAAGGTCTGAAGGAATTTCAGGAGGAGCTGAAGATCAACCCCGAGAACACTATGGCCATCTGGAAAATGGGGAACCTCTATATGTTGCGGAGCAAGTGGGATGAAGCCATTCCACATTTGGAAAAGGCCATTCAATATGCTCCCAATCTGGCTCAGGCCCATAGGGACTTAGGGAAAGCCTATTTTCAAAAGAACGAACTTGAAAAAGCCATCAAAGAGTACAGGAAGGTAGCTGAGCTTGATCCCGAAGAAGACACGGTCCACTACCGCCTTTCCCAGATCTACAGAAAGCTGGGGCAGAGGGAAGAGGCCGAGGCAGAACTGAGGATTTTTGAGACGCTCGCCAAAAAAGTTAAAGCAGCCCAAAATCCTTTGTTGCCTGGCCTGAGTAACTCAACTGAAGGCGAGCAAGAGTTGACTGCCCCTCCTATCTCCCCTTCGTCAGACACTGTTCAAAGCGTTCACTGATTCATCCTAAAAACGGCAGTTAGGCACAGAGGCACAGAGACCACAGAGTCGGCAGATGAGAAGTTATATCTTCGCCAGGCCTTGAAAAATTGTGACCCTTCGGGCGAGGTAGAGCATCTGAAACCCGCCGCCTTCCCACACACAGGAGAGGTGGGACATGCTCAGTTCCGAAGGAACGGACAAGAACAGTCTTAGCCGCCCGAATCATGCGATAATAAGCAAACAGGAGTAACTTATCTTGATCGAAGACGAGTCAGATGCGACCGGTCTGGACCGGCGTCGTGCTCTTAAGCAGATTACTTTTGCCTTGGGAGCTGCCTGGGCCCTTCCCCTGCTCAAAGGACTTTCCCCACAAGCCCTCTTGGCTCAAGGGAGAGCTATCCACCATCACATAGCTTCTCGCTCCACCGATGCTTTGAGAGCAGCTTCCGAGGCCCACCCTTTCTTCACGCCCCATCAATTTGAGACCGTGGACGTCATTTGTGAAATGATTATCCCACAGACAAAAACGCCTGGCGCTCGTGCTGCCAAGGCGCCCCAGTTCATAGATCTTTTGTTAGCCGAGCGCGAGACTCAGATGCAGGAGGAGATTAATGCCGGTTTGAAGTGGCTGGATCAACGCAGTCGCGAGCTTTTCGGGAAGGTCTTTGTGGGGGCGAGTTCCGGGCAACAGATCGAACTTCTGACTCGGATCAGTTCACCCGGCTCGTCCGAAGCTGCGCTCGGACAAGTCTTTTTCAACCGAATCAAAAACCTGACCGTATTCGCCTACTACACGTCCAAAGAGGGTCTTGAACAGGAGCTCGGTTATGCCGGGCCGAGCGGCATTGGAACTTACGAGGGTTCAGCCCCTGTGACATGAGCTGGACTGTTGATGACTCATGAAGATCTATGATGCCATGGTAATAGGTTCTGGGATGACCGGCGGCTGGGCAGTTAAGGAGCTCACGGAAAAAGGCCTGGAAGTACTGCTGCTCGAAGCTGGCCGCAACATTGATCCGAATGTGGACTACTCAGAGCACCTGGCTCCCTATGACGTTAAGTTTCGTGGGCTCGGCGATAGAAAATTCATGGATGAGAACTATCCGATTCAAAAGCAGTGTTACGCCTGCCGCGAGTACAACCACTATTTTTTTGTAAACGACAAGGAAAACCCGTACACCACCCCACCGGATAAACCTTTCCTCTATTTTCGCGGGCGCCAAGTAGGTGGCCGTTCCATCATGTGGGGACGCCAAGTTTACCGCTGGAGCGATCTGGACTTCAAGGCAAACGAAAGGGAAGGAATCTCTATTCCGTGGCCGGTTAGTTATCAAGAGATTGAGCCCTGGTATAACTATGTAGAGGAGTTTATCGGAGTCAGCGGCGCTAAAGAAGGACTGGATCAACTCACGGACGGGAAATTTCTGCCGCCCATGCAGATGAGCGCAGGGGAAAGGTTGATGCGCGAAAAGCTTCTCCGACACTGGCGAGGCGAGCGTGTTCTGACGATTGGCCGCTGTGCCATTCTGACCCGGGATCATAAAGGTAGGGCTGCCTGTCATTACTGTGGTCCTTGTGAACACGGATGCATTACCCGGTCTTATTTCAGTACACTCAATTCTACATTGCCGGCAGCGCAGGCCACGAGTAAGCTAACGCTACGACCAAACAGTGTGGTACGGCACTTGTTCTATGATCCTAAGACCGATCGCATCACGGGCGCTAGCGTGATTGATGCTGTCACATTCAAAGAATTGGAATTCAGGGCCAAGGTCGTGTTCCTGTGTGCCTCAACGCTGGAATCTACGCGAATCCTTTTGAATTCTGCCAATAGCCGCTATCCCAACGGGCTGGCCAATTCCAGTGGGGTGTTGGGACATTATCTGATGGATCATATCCCCGGTTCGGGTGCCGTAGGTACATATGAAGGGTTAGAGGATGTGCGCGACATCGGGAAGCGTCCCAATGGGATCTATATCGCACGCTTTCAAAACATGAGGACCAGCAGTTCCAAGTACCTGCGCGGATACGCGTTTCAGGGGGAGAGTACCCGGACGGGTCTCCTGGGCGGCTTTCACTTGGCTACCTTGGGTGGACAGTACCCACCTGGCTTCGGAGTCCAGTTTAAGGAGGCCATGAAGCAACTGGGCCCGTGGCAAATGGGCTTGGGAGGGGCCGGTGAATGCCTGCCGCATTATGAGAACAAAGTGGAAATCAACAAGAACCTCGTTGACAAGTGGGGCATACCGGTGCCGCATATCACTGCTACCTGGCACGAGAATGAATTAGCGATGTACAGCGAGATCCGCAGCGTAGCCGCGGAAATGCTGGAAGCCTGTGGCTGCAAGAATATAGGAACGTGGGGTGATGCCCGACCGTCGCCTCCGGGTAAAGGTATTCATGAAATGGGAACCGCTCGCATGGGTAGTGATCCAAAAACCTCTGTGCTCAACAAATGGAATCAGTCCCACGACATTAAGAACCTCTTTGTGACGGATGGGTCCTTCATGGTGTCATCTGCCTGCCAAAACCCATCCATCACCTACATGGCCTTCACCGCTCGCGCTGCCAATTATGCTGTGGAGCAGATGAAAAAAGGAGATCTGTAGGCCGTCTGCCCGTCACTCGTCCTCGCGTTGCCCTGGTCTAAGTCAGCTTGCATACGATAGTATTCTCCCTCATCTCACTTTTTCGGCTCCGTTTTCAAATTGAGATTGCGGATCAGCCGATGCAGATAGTTGGGATGGACACCCAACAGTTTGGCAGCTTCGGTGATATTGCCTTCAGCCTGCTCAACCGCTTTAAGGATAATTTGCTTTTTTGTCTGCTTGATCGTCTCGTGATATTTTGTGGTAGAAATGTCCGTGACCGGTCTGGCTTCAATGACCTCTTCTGGCAAATCCTCCGGCAAGATGAGGTCGGTCGAGCCTAGCACGACTGCGCGTTCGATTGCGTTCTCCAGTTCGCGAACATTGCCTGGCCAATCGTAGCTCATCAAACAAGCACGCGCTTCGGGCGAGCTCCCTTTCACCCGCCGCTTAGACTCTTTGCTGTACTTCTCCACAAAAAATCTTTCCAGGAGTGGGATGTCTTCGCGACGCTCCCTCAACGGCGGCATAGTCAGAGAGACCACGTTGAGCCGAAAATAAAGATCCTGG
>QHZP01000158.1 GCA_003224715.1 Acidobacteriota bacterium
GGTATTGCGCCCATGCACACGTGGAAGCCCGATTCTTACAGCGAAGCTCCCATCCCCTCTGCAGCGGTGCTGGCGGCGGCTGTTTTGAATTGCGCCTTGTATGGGATTATTCGCTTTCACATCCTGGCCTCCAAGTGCCTGGGCACCAAGTTCTCCAGCGGTCTTCTGCTATGGTTTGGGATCGGGTCTATGCTCACCGCCACTCCCTTCATCCTGGTGCAAACCAACTTCCGCAGACTTCTTGCTTATTCCAGTATCGACCACACCGGCATCATGCTAGTCGGTGTGGGGGTGGGTGGCAGCCTCGGTCCGTTCGGCGCCTTGCTCCACATGGTCTATCATGCCATTGCCAAGCCACTGCTCTTTTTTTGCGCCGGCAATGTTCAGCAAAAGTTTGAGACGGCTCAGTTTCGAAGAATTGGGGGAGGCGTACTAAAAGTCATGCCCGTCACTGGGGTTCTGTTCCTGGCCAGTACTCTGGCCGTCACAGGCACGCCTCCCTTCAGCCTGTTTCAAAGCGAGTTCACGGTCCTGAGCGCGTCTCTCCAAGCCCAGAACCTGTGGGTGGCAGGGATTTTTGTGGGATGCGTGGTAACCATTTTTGCAGGTTTTCTGCATCACATTGGACATCTCAATCTGGGATCGGCTCGGCCCGGAGCTGCACGAAGTGACAGCGACTGGTGGCGCCTTAGCCCCATGCTGCTTCTGGCCTCGCTGACCGTGTTGTTCGGAGTGTGGCTGCCATTTCCGCTCCTGAATTTATTGCAGCAAGCCGCCCGGATCGTAGGAGGCACGCCGTGAGCCAACTCGTCGACGGCCTGCAGCCGGTCCTGGAGGGGCTCGGCCAGGCATTCGGAGGCAAAATCAAACTCCTGGGGACTCCACGCACCCGCGAGGTCTACCTTCAAACAGAAGATCGCTATATGAATTCGATTAGCCGGCATCTGTATCAACTGCGAGACGTTCGGCTGACCAACGTCTTTGCTCTCGACGGTCGTGAGAGAGAAGGGGTCTTTTATATTCAGTATGTTTTTGCCCTGGATCGTGCCGGCGGATTTCTCCTAATCCGGACGCCTATTCCCCCTGAGCAGCCCGAATTCACTTCTCTGACTCCTTTGATTCCAGCCGTCAACTGGCAGGAGCGTGAAATTCACGACTGGTTTGGATTGAGCCCGGTGGGCCACCCCAATCCCCGCCGGGTCGCGATCCATGACGATTGGCCGGAAGGAATCTATCCTCTTCGCAAAGATTTTGACCTGTCAACGGCGCTGCCGGCCTTTCACGGCCCACGCCATGTCTTTCGTCCAGTAGAAGGAGAAGGCGTGTTTCAAGTACCCGTGGGTCCCATCCACGCCGGCATCATCGAACCGGGACACTTCCGATTCAGCGTGGCTGGAGAGCCCATCCTCTATCTCCAGATTCGGTTGTTCTACACCCACAAAGCCACGGAAAAGCTGTTTGAGCAGAAATCCGTAGACCAGGGAGTGTTTTTGTCAGAGAGCATTTCAGGCGACTCTAGCTTCAGCCACTGCACGGCTTTTTGTCAGGCGCTTGAGAATACCGTTCAGGTGGAGGTCCCCCGTCGAGCCCGTCTAATACGAACTCTTCTGCTCGAACTGGAGCGAATCTACAACCACATCGCTGATGTCGGGGCCATTGCCACCGATGTGGGCTTCGGAGTGGCCAACGCTCACGCCATGCGGCTGAAAGAGAGTGTCGTGCGCTTAAATGGCCAATTGACCGGAAACCGGCTCTTGCGCGGGATGAGCGTTCCCGGCGGGTCGCGCAGAGATCTGAATGCCCAGCAACTCAGGGCCCTGGAATCCTTGCTGGATTTCGTCGAGAAAGAGTTTGATGATTTGAGCGACCTCATTTTGTCCTCGGCGTCGACGCTCGATCGACTGGAGAACACCGGGATTCTGCCGCCCATGACAGCCCTAGACCTGGGCGTGGTAGGAGTAGCCGGGCGGGCTTCAGGAAGAGACATCGATGTCCGTCGAGACTATCCCTACGCGGCTTACGATGAAATTGCGCCGCGGGTTGTAGTCTATTCTCAAGGCGATGTCTTTCATCGCATGAAGGTCAGAATGGATGAAGTGAAAGACTCCATCCGCATTGCCCGGGAAGCCGCCGCCAGGCTGAAGGATGGGTCTGTAAGGGTCTCGCTCCCGGAACTTCCGGTAGGAGGATGCGGCCTGGGTTGGGTGGAAGGATGGCGCGGCGAGATTCTTCATTGGATTGAAATCGGAGAAGGAGGAACTATTTCGCGCTGCCGCATCAAGGATCCTTCCTTGAATAATTGGCCGGCTTTGCCAGAGGCCGTGCAAGGGAATATCATCCCGGACTTTCCAGTGATTAATAAGAGCTTCAATCTGTCTTACTCGGGCACCGATCGGTAGAAGGATTCTATAGCCGCGATCAGCGATCGCCCCGGGAAAAGGAGTCGCGGGACGATTCGATTGTCGGACTCAAAATAAGCTTATGTTCAAGATCCTGAAAAAGGCTATTGCGACCGGAATTGTTACTACCGCGTATCCCAAGGTTCCCTCAGAACCCTGTGCGAACTTTCGGGGGCGCCCGGTAATTGATTTCGAAAGGGCACTGGATTCTCTACCGGCTGCACACGTTTGTCCCACGGGAGCGATCAGGGTCAAAGACGAGAAGCGAACCCGCCGGGTAGCGCTGGATTATGGCCGCTGTATTTTCTGCGGCCTTTGCGCAGAAGCCTCTCCTGAAGGAGCCATCCGCACCAGTGGAGATTTCGAGCTGGCAGTGCGAAAACGGTCCGAACTCGTCAGCTCTGCTCTTTATCGGTTGGACAGCGCCGGCAACCAGCAATTCCTGCAGATGACTTATAGAAGTGAAAGGCCCGTCGAGTCCATTGATCAAATCGGGGAAAAGTTACAGGAAAGAATTCATCGGATATTAAGCAGATCTCTACAGATCCGCGAAGTTGACGCTGGATCCTGCAACGGATGTGAGGTGGAGATTACGGCGCTCAACAGCCCTATTTATGATATCGAACGCCTGGGGATTCGGTTCGTGGCCTCTCCGCGTCATGCCAATATGCTGCTGGTGACCGGTCCGGTGACGAAGAACATGGAGGTTCCCCTCAAGAAAGCCTTCTTAGCCACGCCTGAGCCTCGCCTGGTAGTGGCGGTGGGAGCCTGTGGCTGCAGTGGAGGGATCTTCGGCCGTAGCTATGCTTCGCTGGGCGGAGTCGATCAGTTGTTGCCGGTCGATGTTTACATTCCCGGCTGTCCGCCGCCACCGCAAGCTTTGCTCCATGGCATTTTGCAGGCGATGGGCCGCTTGGGCGAGAAGTTGGGAAAGCATCGTTAAGGCGCTTAGCGGAACGGCATCGACAACGTTTTGTCGATGCTAGGGATCGTGCCTCTGCTCATAACTTGAAAACCCGAGGACAACGATATGAATGCAACTTGGTATTAGGTGCTTAGTAGCGCCGATCTTCTATTCGTGTCTTCGACGCAGGATTGTCGCGGCTTGAGACAAGGCACAAAGTTTCTCAAATGCAACCTTAGCGGTCGCGACGGGACGATCCGCGAAGGTTCCAAAGCCGCAATCCGGGTTGAGGTACACTCGGTTAGCGCCAACCACGTTCACCAATTCCTCCACTCTCTGAACAATCTGCTGGGGGGACTCCACCTCCGCCGTGCGAGGGTTTACGGCACCCAATCCGATCAGAACATTTCCAGATAATCCTTTCAGGGCTTCGACGGATCCGGCTCTGGGAGTGGCGTACTCCAACACAAACTGCCGCAGGTTCATTCGAGCGAAATAAGGAACGAGAGAATCGTAAGAGCCGGCCAGCAAAACGTCCTCTTTCTGACTCCAATTCCTCCGGCAAACATGAAGGGCGGTGATTGACCCATCAATCTCTTCCACGACCCGGGTGATCAGATCAACTGCAAACTCCAACATGGACTCCGGACTGGCACTGGCTGCGAGCGCCGCGCACATGAAGGTGCGAGTGGTAGATTTGCCAGCAAAGACAAGCTCGGTCAAGACGGGTTCATCAAATTGGACCACCTCGGCTCCTGCCCCAGCAAGCGCCAGGAGTTCGTGCCGGAGAATCTGCACGATGTCCTCCGCCAGAGATTCACGGGTCGGGTAAGCCCCATCCGAGAGGCCCTTCACCCAGGTTGAGCGCGAGAGCAGATAAGGCCCTGGAAGAGTAACTTTCACCGGCTTTCGGGTATGCCGGCGCAGGAACTTGAAATCTTCTAAGACGAGCGGTCCATTGGGAAGGAGCTTTCCAATGACCGTGGGATTCTTGATGGCAAAGGCGGGAACATCCAGGGCCTGAAGGAGGTTTTCGAAGGCTGCCTTATCATCCACATAATCGAGCAACTCTGCCAGGGTCATCAGCTTGATACCGCCCAAGCGCTCGCAAATGAATGAATAGAAGTTGTCTCTCCGTTGTTCACCATCAGAGACGATGTCAACGCCGGCATCCTCCTGATATTTGATGGCTAGCAGAGTGGCCTCAGATTGCAGCGCCTGTAGGTCCGGACGCTTTCGTTTGACAGCTTCCAGCAGCCAGGAGGGCCGAGGCCAGGAACCTACCACGGTCACGGGGAAAAGGGGCATACCCGTCATCATGTTCTCTTGATTTCAACTTGAACCCGGGCCGGGCGCGTCAATGTCTGGGTGAGCGGAGAGCGGGCGAGGGTTTCTTGCCACAACTCCTCAATAACACCATCATCTACCTCCGCGTCGATGTAAAGAGTGCCTTCGATGGTGGCTAAACCTGGATTCCCTTCGTCTTCCAGCCCTAGAAAAACCAAAATATTCTCAGGCCGAGCTTTCAGCACCAGTTCCAGATTGCGGATCTCAATGCCGCGACGGGAAGCCCGCCATTGCAAACCCACGGCCAGGCAGCCACCCAGTGCCGACAACACATATTCCAAGGCGTTGGGAGCCGCATCACTGGTGTCAAAGCTGGCCGGTTGGCCCACCAGAAACGAGTGATTTCGCACAAGAGCTTTAGCTTGCATCCCGCTTGTCCAACGAACACGGACGGACCACGTGAACGCCTTAGCTTTCTCCAAGTCGGTGAGCAGCGCCTCATCATTTTTCTGCTTTTGGACGAAGTAGGAAGTGCTGCCTGACTCGCCCGGTTCAATCGCGCGCAGCCTATGACCCACCAGGCGGCACCAAGCCGGCAAATCTTCTTTGACACTGATCTCACGGCTCCGAATTTCTAGAATTCCCCCTGGAGGAAGCGGTTGCATCGCTTCTCGGATGATCAGTAAAAGGCCGCTGCCACAATCCAGGTCTCCGCCGTCACAGATCCCATCAGGATGGAGATTGGGCTGAATGCTCATCTTGGAGGCGTTTCTAACCGACAATCAATAGCTGACGGAGGGACTGCCGGAGGCTAGAAACTCCACCAGCTTTGCCCCACCCACAATGGTCCCTCCTGCGACCAACTTGTTTTCATTCAACCCGCGCTTCTTGAAGCAAGGTGAACAGACAAAGATTTTGCCACCGGCTTTGGCGAAATTCTCCATTAACTCTCTCAATGGAGCAAACCCTTCTTTGTGAATATCGTCGGCATATCCTTTTTGAGACAGACGCACTCCTTCGGTACTCAGAAAGACCATGGTTTCCTGGTCGGACCCAACTGCCGCATTGGCAACGACAAAAGCCACCGTCGCCTTGTCGGTGTTATCCTTGGCATGAGTCAAACTCACGCAAAATTTTCCAGCCATTTCTAGTTCTCCTTTCTTTGGATGATGTACACCGGATGTAGCTTCCATATTAAGTGATGCCCGGTCAGTCGACACCAGGCGGGCAGGTCCTCAGGCGCGCCGGGATCTAGCGCCGTGACTTTAATCGTCTGGCCGGGCCTCATCTCTCTCAGTCGAAACCGCAGGTCAAGTAACAGTTCGCCGCAACCCATCTCTCCGGCATCCCACTGGAAGTCTGCCTCGGGTTCGGTTGTGGTTGGACTCGGGTCCCTCAAACTGTACTCCTTAGGATGCTTGAAACGAGATCCTCGAACATCTATCTAGTCATGATAGCATCTCTCCTCAAGTTCCCGAGGCGGTGACAAATAAAAAATTGTTCCGAATAAATTCGAGGTTCTTTATGTCTGGTGCGCTTAGAGGTCTTGAATATGAACATCTATGGCGAACGAGAAATTTGGAAAGCCACGCTGGCTTTGAGCAAGACAGTGGGTTGTCCGCCCGTGAGTCCGCTCCTCAAGATTCGGGGACGCGAGTTTATGGATGGCAATAGCCGCTCCCTCTCTGTCGCACCACTGATAAGCGGTAGAAAGAGCGTCCCCAGGGTGCCAGACTACCAAGAGGGGTAGAAGATGGGGGGTAGAAGATGGGGGGCAGAAGATGGGGTCACATCTCAAGGCCGGGACGCTGACGGGACTTGAGTACTCCCCATCTTCCTCCATGAATAAGAATAATAAACAAAAATAACTATTTATTATTTGAGATATCGAAGAGTCTCTCTTTGGCTCGGTCCATGAATCGAGCCAGCTTGGGGTCTGCCTGACAGCGTTGGTCCAGATACTTGATTGCCGTCCCCACACTGGCATAGTGGCCCAGTTCCACCGCTTCACTCAACTCCCGTCAGCATCCCGGCCTTCCAGTCAATGAATAATGAGATGTGACCCCATCTTTGACCGTTGTTTCTTTCGGCTAGCAGCCCTCGCTGTACCTGGTCCGGCCTCCCCCAACAGCTTCCCGCTTTACAATCCCCATAGAAAACGGTAACGTCTGCTCAGCGGTTCAGTTCAACCAGTTTTATCCACAATGCCTCCAAACGGTTTCTCAACTTGCTTGTTTTTCGCCTCGTCTCGCTTGGCGGCTTGCAGCGATCAATTGAAGCATGAACTTCCTTAGGAGGAAAATGTGATCGGTCGAGAGTACTTCAAACACACCACGGTCTTAGCGGTTTGCACACTTGCTTGTGCACTGCGCGTCTTAGCGCAAGCGCCAGCTGGCGTGTTACCCCAAGGTTCAGCTCAGCCTGCACCGCCGCCGGCGACCAAAATTGAAGGATTCAAACCGGCAGCCGGCTCAGTCGTCATGTTCGGTTATGACGATCTCGGGAGTGTCGCTGGTGTTTCTGTCGATGTCCGCGAAGCGCGCGATGCGAAGGGCAGCGCTGTGCGTGGACTAGCTGTGCGTGGACTATTAGTCGAGGTCACTGAAAGCCAATATCGAAAGGAGCGATCGTTTATTGACTCTGACGAGATTTCCGAGCTGTTGAAAGGCTTCGACGCTCTTCTCGAAGTCAAGGCTAATCCTACGCAGTTTAAGAATTTTGAGGTTCGGTACACGACTCGTGGAGAACTGCAACTCACTGCGTTCAATTCCTCCGCCGGTCGTGTCCTTTATGCCGTTCAGGCGGGACGTATGCTGAAGGCACAAAAGATCGGCCTTTCC
>QHZP01000788.1 GCA_003224715.1 Acidobacteriota bacterium
GGTCCAGTTGCCGCTGTTTGGCCTGGGCGTAAGCCTGCTCAGCTGTCAGTTGAGTCCCATTGCGATCCGTCAGGAGAATGCCCGAGCCGTCCAGGTAGTCGGCAATCATTCCCGAGGTGGCCGAACCGGCGGCGCCCCAGTTGTTGCTGCGGCTGTCAGAAGCCCAATCCACCTTCTTGTAAATTTCGGAGCCCAGCCAGTGCTGAAAGGTCTGCTTATCTGATAAGCTCCAGCCTGGATAGTCCTGGATCAAATCGGCCGCCATGATCCAGCTCGGGATGTACCAGGCCAGATTTAAAACGCACTGGTTACCGCCAGAGTAAACGCTACCCCCATACCCATAAGTACCAGTGAGGTCGATAATCTTAGAGCGGACATCGGCGGCATACTGACTATCGCCGGTCAAATGATAGGCCATGGCTTTGGCAAAGATCACAGGAGCACCGTTGCCGACATAGGAGGGTGTAAGCGTTCCAGAGCAACCCTGCTCGCCACTGATGCCTCCGTAGGGCCAGTAAGAGGGAGAGCCTGCAAATGCCAGGACCTGGTCTTTGGCTGCGTTATAAGGTTGCATTCCTAGGGCAGCCTTCTGAGCGACTGCCACCAGTTCCTGGGGAGTGGTCATATAGCCGCGGGATTTGCCAAGGACATCGACCGTGGTGAATGCGAGCGTCATGAGTAAACAGACCGCGGCTAGTAATGCGGAGCGCTTAATGCCGCCACTACGGACTCTCATTGACCATAGAGAGCTAGGCCCTCTGCCTTCTCTGATTCGGGTTTTGGTGATTGATTCCATTATTGCTGGGATTCCTTTCAGTTTTCCTGCCATGACTCCGACATGGTCCTCAACTTCGTTACATCTGCAGCCCTTGGCCGGTTTCAGGACGCCAGAAACCATCGAAGGTTGTAAAGCTCATTTCCCAGTTGCCTTGTAACCAGAATTCAACTGCCTCGTGCAATCGGAAATCGCAAGATTGGCTGATCTGGCGTTAAAAGCATGAACGCACTGACTGGCACAGTCTCGGGAGAAGGCATGGCAGGAGGGAACTCCAGCTCAGCAACTGCCGGAGTGGGCAAACTTCTTACGCAACCTCTGGCTATAAATTTTCTACGCCAGCAGTAAGGCAACCGATTAACCAACGGAGACCCATTTCGAGCCTCCTGATAAGAAATTTGACTATCTGATTTATTTCAAAAGAATTGCTTTACCGGAAGACCGTTTAGTGCATCTCACCGAAGCGAGTTTGCCTAGCCATGAAACAGAACGAGATAACACTTCTGTTACGAGATCACAGCAATCAGCCGGATTTGAAAGCAGTTGACCATTGTTATCTCACACTCTCTGCGGGATAAGCAGGTCCTACCCTCAATATTCTTGAAGTCACATTTATGTTACTTGGGTAACAATATTGTTCCTCAACTACGACTGATTCGTATTTCGGTAAACCCTCGGCGCGGGACTAGCCGAGTTTTGACTTAGGTATCATCGCGGTGAGTGAGTCGGCTGCCTTCAGCCCTTCGAAGGGATGCAGAGGGACGTCCCTTTACCACGTATCTCCATACTCCCCCATCGGAGCCCCCTGCAGTCAGTGGCTGATTGCTAAGTACTCTGGTTCATAAATACGGTAACCAAAATCTTTCACGCCTGCGCCTCATGCGGCGAGCGGTATCTTTTCTAGAAGTCTGGTCAGGTCATCACGTGTGAATTTCCACTGGAATGGCTTGGCTATGCGTTCGTAGTAATGCTGAAAGCCGATGAGGCGCTGTTGAAGGGCTTCTAAAGAAGAGAAATCGTTGGGCGTCAGCGCCTTTCGTTGCAGGATGGAAAAGTAAATCTCGACTTGATTCAACCAGCTGGCGTGAATAGGACCGTTGACCAGGACCAGTCTTGGATATTTGGCCCGCAGTCGTGTTGCGCAGGCGTGCCCGCGATGGGAAGAACCATTGTCGACAATCCAGAAGACGCGTCGCGCCTCATTGTAGGGGGGTTGAGTCATTGCATCGTCCACCAAGCGATCAAAGGGTTTAATCCCATTTTTCTTTTCGCATCTGCCAAACAGTTTTGCCCTGTGGACATCCAGAGCAGCCAAGTAGGCCCAAGCCCCGCAGCGGGTGTACTCGTGCTCAACCTTCATGGCCTCCCCCGGTCGTGTCGGAAGGGTCTGGTGTTTTCGACGCCGTGCCTGCAGGCTGGTCTTTTCATCGGCCGACAAAACAAATTCGTCGTCCTTCAGGGGTTGTCCGTCCCAGATTCTTTCATAGAGATCGAGAATCCGGCTGGCTTTTTCGCCAAAGTCCGGATCCCGCGGAAAAATCCAGCAGCGGTGCTGCCACGGTCGAATGGCGTCCTCATGGAGCCATCGCCATACCGTGATTCCGCTGATGCTGGCCACCAACCCAGATTGGCGTACCTGAGCCGCCAAATCCTGCGTACTCCAACGGGAAAGAGGCATCTGGGGGAAAAAGCCCGGGGGCGACCCGGGCGAGGGAGTTCGTCCAGGCCTTCGAGGCGCTTTTCGAGAAACCTCTTACGCCATAACCAGACCACTTTGCGCCGGGTGTCGAGACGCCGGGCAATCTCATCGTTTTCCAAGCCCTCCGCCGCCAAGAGCACGATCTTGGCCCGCTGCACCTGAAAATACGGTAACGTATATTTTTGGGTTCGGGTGGACAGTTCGCGAGCTTCGTCTGGGGTTAGGACTATCTTGTGCAAGCCTGTTGTTGGCACTATATGATCCTCCTTGGATCATCAGTGTGCCAAAAGTCAACTGGTTTTTCAACTTCATTATGGTTACCGTATTTATGAATTCATGTACTAAGT
>QHZP01000026.1:0-32173 GCA_003224715.1 Acidobacteriota bacterium
AGTTTACTGCATCGGAACAGAGGCACGTTATCAAAGGAAACGCCATTGATGTCCTGCTGAAACACAATGTCGTGGCTGGGGCCACCCTGGCTTTCCGCGCGGAGTTCAGAGATTTGATCTTACCCATTCCGCCTGATTGGATGCACGATGGTTGGATCGCGTTGGTCCTAGCCGCCTTCTCCGATTTTTCTATCCTTCCCGAACCTTTAGTCAAGTATCGCCAACACTCCAGGAACCAGATTGGCGCAATGAAAAAGACCTTCGTCGAGCAGTTGACAAGGGCTCAGCGGCAAGAATTCAGCATCTATGCCACCTACTACCATCAACTGGTTGCTCTTAAGAAACGGTTATTAAAGTATGGCAATTCCAGTCATGACAAGATTGTTTTCAAGATCGAAGCCAAAATGAATCATTTGCTGGCACGGGATAACATGCCAGAAAATCGATTCAATCGTCTTCCCCGAGTCATCAGAGAATTAGTAACCCTGCGTTACTACCGGTATTCAAATGGAGCGCACAGCGTCGCCAAGGATCTTTTTCTTTCCACCAAAAGGTGACTGCATGACCGATACGCTGGATATCATCATTGTGAATTGGAACGCCGGGAAACCTCTCCGCGACTGTCTCCTATCTATTAAAAATGCTGAAAAATCCGGCTTCAATCTGACACGTGTGGTTGTGGTGGATAATGGCTCAACGGATGGATCCCTGGATGCTATACATACTGCGGGTCTTCCTTTGACTGTTATCCGCAATCCAGAAAATCGGGGGTTCGCAGCGGCCTGCAATCAAGGGGCAAAGGAAAGCAAGGCAGATTACCTACTTTTTCTTAATCCCGACACCCGCCTCTTTCGCGACACTCTGAGTAAGCCGATCCAATTTATGCAGCAGCCCGAAAATGCCCATATTGGGATTTGCGGTGTGCGGCAAGTGGATGATTTAGGGATTACGACCCTATCCTGCGCCCGATTCCCCTCAGTAAGAATCTTTTTCGGAAGGACGACTGGACTGTCTCGAATTCTACCAAGGGCCTTTCCCAGCCATGTGATGAGTTCGCAAGAATGTGTTCACAGTTCGCCAGTTGACCAGGTTATTGGGGCCTTCTTCCTTGTCAGGAAAAGTCTTTATGCTTTGATTGACGGCTTTGACGAAAGGTTTTTTGTCTACTTTGAGGAAGTTGACTTTGCGCTGAGAGCAAAGAGGAAAGGGTATTCTTCTTACTACCTCTCTGATGCACTGCTCTATCACAAAGGTGGGGGAAGTTCAGAAAAGATTAAAGCTAAACGACTTTTCTATTCTCTCCGAAGTAGAATTCAGTATGGGTTCAAACATTTCTCGTTGCTTGAAGCTCTGGCTCTACTGATATTGACTTTGACCCTCGAAATGCTGGTGCGAATCTCCCTGGCCATCTTCTCCCTCTCTAGGTCAAGGTTCAACGAAACCGTGATGGCTTATTCCCAACTCATCGTTTTTCTGGTAGCCAAAGGCTGGAAATGACCCTTTTAGATAAAAGAAACCTCTTGCCCAATTTGAAAAATGCCACGCTGGAGTTAGGTTGCGGGAATCGCAAGCGAGTTAAGAATTCAGTTGGGATCGATGTCATCGATTATGATTGTGTGGATATCGTGGGAGACATCTTCGAAGTGCTAAGGGAGATTTCCAGTCAGTCAATTAACGAAATTCACTCTCACCACTTTTTCGAACATATCAGTGATGTGGGACTCTTAATGGCGGAGTTATCGAGAATCCTTAAGCCTGATGGTATTCTTAAGATAGTAGTCCCCCACTTTACGAATCCCTATTATTATTCGGACTATACTCATAGAAATTTTTTTGGCCTTTATAGTTTTTCCTACTTCTCCGATGATTCGCTGCTGAAACGAAGAGTTCCCCATTATTTGAATGCGTCGTCCTTTCTCCTGTCGAAAGTCAAGCTCGTTTTCAAATCAACCCCTCCATTTTACGCCCGGCACTTCTTCAAAAAAGTACTTCAAGCCATATTCAACTTCAATCAGTACATGAGGGAGTTTTACGAAGAAAATTGTTGTTACATCTTCCCCTGCTATGAAATTGAATTCTTGCTAATAAGAAAAAAGTGATCATTCCGATGCGAGTAGGAAAATACTTTCTTCCCTTGCTATGAAGTGCTTACTCCTAAGCCGTTACAGCCGTTTGGGTGCGAGCAGTCGGGTCCGGTCTTATCAGTATCTTCCTTATCTTGAGGCTCACGGCATCAATGTCAGCGTGGCTCCCTTGCTGGGAGACACTTACATCAGAAACCTTTACGCAGGCCGACCAGCGGACTGGGCAACTGTCGTCGCAAGTTACTATCGACGGATCAGGCATCTGTTTGAGAGCTGGCGGTTCGATTTGGTTTGGATCGAATATGAGCTTTTGCCCTGGTTACCCGCCTGGGGCGAGTTTTTGTTGGCTTTCCTGCGAATTCCTTATGTGGTGGATTATGATGATGCGATTTTCCACCGTTATGACTTGCATCAAGATCTGCTAGTCCGCGCCTCACTGGGTCACAAGATCGACGCAGTGATGCGCAGAGCTACGCTGGTAATTGCCGGTAATTACTATTTGGCGGACCGCGCTCGTCAGGCCGGCGCAAAACGTGTGGAGATCTTGCCCACGGCAGTCGACTTAGATCGGTACCATTTGACCCCCCGGTCAAACAAACCGGTGTTTTCCGTCGGCTGGATAGGCTCACCAGTCACGATTCACTATCTTGCCAGCTTGCAACCTGCCCTTTCAAAGGTATGCGCTGGCGGCAAGACGCGCCTTATCCTGGTAGGGTCAGGTCCAATTGAATTACCAGGCGTCCCCACGGAAGTTCGAGTCTGGTCAGAAGAAACAGAAGTTTCCTCAATTCGAGACTTCGACGTCGGTGTCATGCCTTTGCCGGATGATCCCTGGGCCCGTGGCAAGTGCAGTTACAAACTAGTGCAATATTTGGCCTGTGCTCTGCCAGCGGTTGCTTCTCCAGTAGGGATGAATCGACAGATTATCAAAGAAAATGTGAACGGTTTGCTAGCGGCAACCGAGGAAGATTGGGTGTGTGCCTTGACCCATTTGCTGGATAATCCCGGGTTGTGCGAGACCATGGGGCGGGCTGGCCGCGTCACGGTAGAAGAACGCTATTGCCTGCAGGTGACAGCGCCACGCCTCCTAGCGTTGCTGACGGAGGCAGCTGACAGGTCCAACTAAATGTGCGGTCTTACAGGGTATTTCGATTTAGAGTGCGACTCGACCCACGACGAACTCCTCGCCCGAGTGACCCAGATGGCCGATACGCTGCGCCATCGTGGCCCTGATGACGGCGGGGCATGGGTCGACGCTTCGGTCGGCATCGCCTTGGGATTTCGCCGCCTGTCGATTTTGGATCTTTCCCCAACCGGTCGTCAGCCAATGCATTCTGCCTGTGGCCGATACGTGATTGTCTTTAACGGAGAGATATACAACTTCAGATCCTTGCGGGGGGAGCTAGAAGGCTCCGGAGACCTGTTCCGAGGCCATTCCGACACGGAGGTAGTTCTGGCGGCGGTCAGTCGATGGGGTTTGGAGACCGCGGTAAGGTCGTTTAATGGCATGTTTGCCTTTGTTTTGTGGGATCGAAGGATGCGCCGCCTTCATCTTGTGCGGGACCGACTTGGTGAAAAGCCTCTCTATTATGGATGGATGGCAAAGACGTTCTTGTTCGGCTCCGAACTAAAAGCTTTGCGTCTTCACCCGGGGTTCGCAGGGGAGGTTAATCGAGACGCTCTGTTTCTCTACCTGCGTCATAACTGCATCCCAGCGCCCTATTCGATTTACAAGAATATCTATAAGCTTCCTCCCGCAACGATTCTATCTTTAGACGTGGCAACTAGAGAAACTGATCCTAAATTGACCTCGTACTGGTCTGCCAGACAGGTCGCGACAAACTCAGTTGCCAAGCCATTCCAAGAATCAGAGCTGGATGCGATTGCCCAATTGGATGCCCTTTTAAGGGAATCCGTCAGACTTCGTATGACGGCAGATGTGCCTCTTGGTGCGTTTCTTTCGGGTGGGATCGATTCTTCTATAGTGGTGTCGATGATGCAAGCTCTGAGCACCACTCCAGTCAAAACCTTTTCCATCGGCTTTCACACAGATGGTTACAACGAGGCAGTGCAGGCCAAGGCAGTGGCTGACCATCTCGGCACTGCACACACTGAGTTCTACGTGACGCCGGAAGAGGCCATCAAGGTCATCCCCAGGCTGCCTCTACTTTATGACGAGCCTTTTGCTGATTCTTCCCAGATTCCGACTTTTCTGGTTTCCCGACTGGCTCGTCAACAGGTGACTGTAAGTCTTTCCGGTGATGGAGCGGACGAGTTATTCGGGGGCTACAATCGCTACTTCTGGGGGCCGAGCATATGGAAGAAGATCAAATGGCTCCCCAAAGGAATCAGAGCTGCGGCTAGCGCCGCTCTCAATGTCTTCTCGCCAAAAGATTGGGAGGACATTTTTCAGAAAATGGGGAATAGTCTGCCAAATCGGTTTAAGACCCCCAATCCCGGTGATAAGTTGCAAAGACTTGCCGAAGTCCTGTCAGTCGCCGACCCTCAAGAAATGTACTTACGGTTAATCTCGCATTGGAAAGATCCGGCCGCTTTGGTTCTAAGGAGCACTGAGCCCCACAGCCTCGTGACAGATCCCGACCAGTATCTCGATCTCCCGGATATCACGCGCCAAATGATGTACTTGGATACAGTGACATATCTCCCCGACGATATATTGGTCAAGCTGGATCGTGCCAGCATGAGTGTCAGTCTGGAAACCCGTTTGCCTCTGTTAGATCACCGATTGGTGGAGTTTGCCTGGCAGTTGCCACTGTCTCTGAAGATACGCAATGGACAAGGCAAGTGGGTGCTTCGTCAGGTCCTGGACAAGTACCTGCCGCGAGAACTAGTGGAGCGGCCAAAAGCGGGCTTTGCTATTCCTATCCACGCCTGGTTGCGCGGACCCTTGCGGGAGTGGACTGAGGCGCTCCTGGATGAACATCGATTGTACAACGAGGGATTCTTTGCCCCAGGCCCGATTCGAAAAAAATGGACCGAGCATCTCTCAGGCAAACGAAACTGGCAATATCACTTATGGGATGTATTGATGTTTCAGGCGTGGCTGGATGAAAATAAGACTTCCAAGAACGCCAGTTTGAATCCGTTATGCGAAGCTCCCAGAATTTGAAAATTAATTCGTTTGAAAGGCGCGGATTTGACGGAGTCTAAGACCTGACTTACAGGAATCCGTGTTAATCCCTTCCCGTCCCTTTGGCCATGATCCTCTATCTAAGCACATTCATCTTGGCTTTCCTCTTGTCGGTATATCTGACACCTCTCTTCAGGCAAGCTGCACTGAAGTTTGGAATCGTTGACAAACCAGATCGATCATTGAAAAAACAATCAGAGCCTGTTCCTTATCTGGGTGGACTGGCGGTTTATCTCTCTTTTCTGCTAACTACGGGTTTTATCTATCAGTACAGTCGCGAGGTTCTGGGAATACTACTGGCCGGGGCCATTATCGTGATCCTGGGCCTTATCGATGATTTTGGCGTTCTCAGCCCCAAGGTCAAACTTTTTGGTCAGTTCGTGGCTGCGTGCGTCCTGGTTAAGGCATCTATTTACATTAAGCTCTCAGTCCTACCTATTTGGGTGGCCATACCAGTGACCGTCGTGTGGGTTATGGCCATAACGAATGCCTTCAACCTCATCGATATCATGGACGGACTAGCTTCTGGGGTGGGAGCCATTGCAGCGCTGATTCTGGTTATCGTCAACTATCGGAGCGGTAAAGAATTGATCGTCCCGCTATCTATCGCCCTGGCGGGCAGCTTGATGGGATTCTTACGTTACAATTTCAGACCTGCAAGAATCTATCTGGGAGACACAGGAAGTCTTTTTATTGGTTTAATGCTTGCGGCCTTATCCATGAATGGCGCTTATACTCGAGTTAGTCTTTTTGGAGTAATTGCTCCCCTTTTGATTTTAGGGGTCCCTATCTTTGATATGCTGCTGGTGATATATATACGTTGTCGCAGAGGAATCCCGATCATGCATGGCAGTCCCGATCATTTTGCCCTGCGTCTTAGAAAATGGCGACTCACCGTTGAACAGACGGTGCTTTCGAGCTATGCCTCTGCCACAATTCTTGGCCTGCTCGCCTTGATTTTAGTTCGAACGGACACGACTTCGGCAATGTTCTTGGCGTTCGGTGTCCTGCTTATTAGCCTTGCGATTGCGTATTACCTGAAAAAAATCGACATGACTTTGTAGGAAAAAGAGGAGTGGTGGAAAGACGGGGTTAAAGGCGGAAACTCAATGCCTGCCACGGAGTCTGTTTACTCTTTATACATCACATGTCGCTTGAAAAAATGAAAATCAAGATTGTGAGAATTATCACCCGTATGGATCTCGGCGGTGCTCAGCAGGCAGTGCTTCATCTGGCTCGGCGTTTAGACCAAAGTCTCTTTGAACAAATTCTGATCACGGGTGAAGGCGGTGAGCTCTCGGCAGAACTCTGTTCCATCCCTTCGATCAAGTGCTATATTCTTCCTAGCTTGTCACGCCGTGTAGGTCTGGGCGGCTTGTTGGATGATTTGCGAACGATAATCAGGATCCGAAGCATTCTACGGCAGGAAGTGCCGGAAATTGCTCACACTCATACTCCAAAGGCTGGGATTCTGGGAAGATGGGCTGCCTGGATGGCCGGAATTCCTCGAATTATCCATACGTTTCACGGTTTCGGCTTCAGCGAGTTTCAACCTTCTGGAGTCAGGAGACTCTATATTTGGGTCGAACGTCTGACGAGTTTGATCACGACGCGCTTTGTGGTGGTTGCGGAAAGCAACAGGTTGAAAGGGCAGGAGTACAGAATCTTTGGGAGAGCGGATTGCGATCTCATTCGTTCAGGGATTGATTTCTCTGCTTTCGGAAACATGTTTGTAGATAAGTCTAAAAAAAAATTAGAGTTAGGCTTTGCCCCTTCCGATAAAATAGTGGGCATTGTGGCCGGATTCAAGCCTCCAAAGGCGTTGCATCACTTTGTAACCGTGGCAAGGAGGGTCAGTGATCAGAGGACTGACATCAAGTTCTTAATGGTGGGAGACGGCGAACTCCGTGAGCAGCTGGAGGAACACGTTGACCGGTTGCACCTTGATTCCATCGTCAAGATGGTTGGGTGGCGCAGGGATGTCCCAGAGTTCCTTGAAATATTCGATGTTTTCCTTTTAACTTCTCTCTGGGAAGGCTTACCCAGAGTTGTGGTAGAGGCCATGATTACTGGGGTTCCGGTAGTGGCCCCGGATGTCGATGGAATTGCCGAGGTGGTCCGGAGCGGCGAAACCGGCTATCTAGTGTCACCTGGCGACACGGCGAGTATGGCGCAAAGAGTGATTGAATTGTTGGACAATGAAACCCTGCGACGACAAATGGGGCGAGCCGCGAAGGGCGTAGGACAAGAGTTCTCGGTAGAGAACATGATCGAGGACTATACGCGCCTGTACATAGGCCTAGCGGGTGCTGTGGCACATCTCCCCTCATTCTCCTCAAAATGGAAACCATGAGGCCCAGGGAAGTCCCTCGGTAGTACTTGATTCGTTTTTCGACCTGATGCAATCTAACGCCGAAACAACTTCTGATTCAAAGTCGGCAAGTCAACAGAAGCTTCCGCACAAGAAGCCTAAGGTAATTATAGTGATGCCCGCCTACAACGCAGCCTTAACTCTGGAAAAGACCTATTATGCCCTGCCCGAAGGAAGCTACGATCAAATTATCCTGGTTGATGACGCGAGCTCGGATGACACCCTCGAAATTGCATCCAAACTCAATATTCTCGGAGTCAGACACCGGAAGAATCGGGGTTATGGCGGTAACCAGAAGACCTGTTACACCAAGGCGCTGGAACAGGGTGCAGAAATCGTAGTGATGCTCCACCCGGACTACCAATATGATCCGAGCATTGCCAAAGACATCCTGCAACCCATTATTCAGGGAGAAGCGGATGTGGTGTTGGCCTCCCGAATGCTTGGCAGTCCTCTCAAAGGAGGAATGCCTTTATACAAATATGTGGCCAATAAACTTCTAACTGGATTAGAGAATCTCGTTTTGGGTACAAAATTCTCGGAGTTCCACACGGGTTATCGGGCTTACAGTCGCCCGGCTTTGGAAAGTGTTAACTTTGAAGCCAATTCGGAAAATTTCGTCTTTGACAATGAAATCCTGGTCCAGTTTGTGATTAAGAAAATGCGTTTCAAGGAGATACCGGTCTCGACACGTTACTCCTTCGATTCGTCCTCCGTCAGCTTCAGAGCAGGAGTCGTGTATGGATTTTCCATCCTTGGAACGATCGCTAAATACCTACTCTTCAAATGGGGAATCGTCAAATACAAGCAATTCAACTAGAGCGTGGCATGAATCCTGAAACCTGTATGGCATGCGGCTCTTCCAAGTTCTCAATTGATCCGACTAGTTCTGAAAGGTTCTGCCTAGTTCAATGTGCAGGTTGCGGGGTGGGGTTTACAAAGCCTAAACCGACCCGAGAGGACTTAGAGAAACATTATTCTCAAACCTATTATGGTCCCGAAAATGTAAAGTTCCTACCCGTGCTGGAGAAGATAGTCATTTGGATGGCCAAGCGGCGTGCGCGTTGGATTGACAAGCGGATTAGACCCCGCAGCAGAGTTCTAGAAATTGGCTGTGGAAGAGGAGTCCTGCTTGAAGCGCTATCTCACTTAGGGCATGAATGTCATGGAACTGAAAGGTCAGATTTGGCTGCAACTCGTGCTCAAAGGATTGTCGGGATTAAGGTTTATACCGATCCGTTGGAACAGTGCGGGCTTCGCGAAAACTATTTCGACGTCGTAATTCTCTGGCACGTTCTAGAGCACCTGGAGAATCCAGTGCCGACCTTGACTCATATTTCCAATCTCCTAGGGCCACATGGAATTCTCATTATCGAAGTTCCAAACGTGTGGAGTTGGCAAGCCCGCTTGACTGGGAAACATTGGTTTCACTTGGATATTCAAAGACATTTGTATCACTTCTCTGCCCAAGGACTAAACAAATTGCTTGAGAGAAACGGTTTCCTTATCATAAAAATCACCACTTTCTCCTGGGAACAATGTCCGTTTGGTGCTTTGCAAAGTTTTCTGAATTGCCTGGGGTTGCAGCCTCAAACTTTTTATAAGCTCCTTAAGAGAGAGCTATCTTTGCCCTTTTCCAGCAAGCTCTTCCATTATTCTTTGGCGGGGCTTTCCTTTTTGCCAGCCACTTTATTGGCTGGATTGGAATCGTTGGCGGGAAGAGGCGGAGTGATTAGGGTCATCACGCAAAAGCAATCTGCCCATTGAGTTGAGCGCGACAGTGTACGCGTAAAGGTGACAATGAGTCTGAGATCACATGATGGAAAACTAAAAGTCAATTCAGATCTCTGGTACCTGGGTTTGATCCTGGTTGTGACTTTCTTGTTATACCTAGGCTCTTTGCCCAAGGAATTCACAAACTGGGACGATGGAGAGTATATTACCAGCAATCCATTCATACGCTCATTGTCTTTGCAGAATCTGAATAAAATCGTCACTGAACCGTACTTTGCAAATTACGCTCCGTTGACTCTCATTTCATATGCCTTGGATTATCATTTCTGGAAATTGAGACCTACCGGTTACCACTTTCATAACGTCGCACTGCATCTCGGATGCATTCTGGTTCTATTCCTTTTGTTAAGGCAGCTAGGGCTTCCCCGGGGCGTAATCTTAGGTACAGTCTGTCTATTTGCAATCCATCCAGTAAATGTGGAATCGGTTAGCTGGGCATCTGAAAGAAAAAATTTGCTGGCGACCTTCTTCTTTTTCCTGTCTTTTTACCATTATGTGAAATATACAAGAAACCAGGCCAGTCGAAGCTATTTGGTCTCATTACTATGTTTCTTGCTTTCGCTCCTTTCAAAAGCGAGCACGATTGTGGCTCCCCTAATTTTTCTTGTATATGACTACTGTAGTGGCAACAAAAGAGTCAGAGACCTTCGCTTATACGATAAGCTCCCCTTTGTTGTTTTCGCCGAAATTTTGGCCTTCTTGTCCGTTCACGCTGCTGGGGCAGGAAGCGCTCTGAATTCTTACCACAAAGGGGGACCGCTTCTCAGTTTGGTGGCCAGCGGTCATTTGTTCAAACAATATATCGAGCTTTTGCTTTGGCCGACAACACTGAGCGCCTTGATTTATCCCAGTGTCTTTCCTTCTTTTGGGGACGCTAGAATCTGGGTAGCCTTTTCTTGTTTTCTTCTCGTCACTGCCATTGTCTTTGCTAAATCCAGGGATCTTTTTTTTTGGGTAAGCTTCTTCGTTATCTTTCTTATTCCCGTATTAAACATTGTGCCGTTGCCAATCATGATGGCCAACCGGTACCTCTATATACCTCAACTCGGAGTCTGGGTAGTATTATGTTCGTTTACCCTTAAACTCGTAAGCCGGTTACACTCGTTTAAATTGGTTAAGGGCCTGGCCTGGGGAGGGATCGGCATCTATTTACTATTTCTCAATTATCACACCTTTCAAACCACTAAAGTTTGGAAGAATTCATACACTCTTTGGTCAGACACTATTGAAAAGAACTTTTATGATGGAGTGGCCCACTACAATCTCGGATTGTGGTTTCACAATCAGAAGCTGTCAAACCGTTCCGGTCATGAATACCTCATTTCTTTGTTGATCAACCCAAACTATCACCTCGCCCTTACAGGAATTGGTGGATATTATTTTGAAAAAGGCCGGATAGACCTGGCTCTCAAGAAATTCTATGCCGCAGTTAATGCTGCGCCAGATTCTGACATTACCATTAACAATTTAGGGAAAGTCTTAGCCGAAAAAGGGGACGTGAGAAGAGCACTTTACATGTTTTTTAGGGCGAGCTATATTAATCCAAACAACCTAGGAGCCTTTAACAACATAGTGGTGTTGTATCTTCGGGCCAATAGAATTGATGCTGCTCTCGAAAAAGCTCAGGAGATGATTCAGAGATTTCCAGCATCTTCCGACGGCTATTTCAGGCTGGGAATGTGCCTTGAAGCTAAAGGTGACTTATCGGGGGCTTTGAAAGCCTGGGAACAAAGCAGAAAGCGATTGGATTTTGAAAACCCTCTAGGATCTCAAATTGATGCAGCAATGCTTTCCGCACGTCAAAGGCTTTCCGTCCGAGCCAAGTCTTGATCGTCATGGAAGTTGATCCCAGGTACAATTCTTGGCTGTCGCAACATCGTCATCGCGCCGTTATTGGATTAACGCTCATTTCTTTGTCCGTCAATTTACTTTATCCAGGCGAAGTTTTTTACCAGTCGAAGTTTCTGCTCATTCTGGCCTCGCTCCTCGCTTTCGTGGTTACATTCATCCAAGAATGCCGAACCGGAAATCCCCGTCTCTTTAAAGTAATTGCTCTTGCTTTATTTCCTTTGCTGATCATAGCTGTGTCCCTATTGAAAACCATCAACGTTTCCCGAAGTGAAGATGTGTTCTGGCTTTTCTTTTCCTATGCTTTTCTATTCTTGACTTTGCGCTTGTCACGATTCGAACCTTTGACGGTTCTTTCATCAATTCTAGTTATCACCTTGGCAGGTTTCTGTGTTGATGTTTGTTGCCTTTACCAATACTTCTTTGGCTTATCCGATTTGAAAGGCCTTGTGCTTCACTCAACTGGGCTGAACGAAGAATTCAAAACAGGCCTTTTGGCGCGCATCGCAACGAAGAGAGTATTCGCGAATTTTCCTTTGCCCAATACGCTGGCAGGATTTGTTACGATGGTTTTTCCGCTCAACCTGTTTTTGGTTTACTTGGCCATTCACGCTAAAAGCCCTATTGTTTTGGCGTCCGGTAAATTTATTAAGAAACTCCTACAAAGCCCCCTGGCGACTCCATTCTTTTTTCTTCAGCTCAGCGTATCATTGTTGATCTTAGCTCTCACTCAATCTTTTGGTGGCTGGATTTGTTTTCTTGGGTCAATCCTGTTTTTGGGGCTTGTCTCTTACAAGCGTCGTAAGGTACCATTGAAACTTACACTGATGACCCTGTTGGGCCTTTTCCTTATTGGTGCAGGATGGATGGTTTGGCTAACGCACCGGAGAGGTTTTGGCCTTTGGAACCTTCAAGCTCCGGAGAATCCAATTACCTTGAGATGGATCAACTACAGAACGGCTCTACATATCTTTAGCGATTTTCCGTTGGCCGGAGTAGGACTCGGCAATTATGGCAGCATTAATCCGCGTTATCAAAGTTCCCCCAAGAACGTTACTCAGTATGCCCACAACACCCCGCTACAACTACTTTCGGAATGTGGAATTTTGTTCTTCGTTTTACTGATCTTTTTTTCTGTGGCCATAATCAAGTATTGGCGCTGGTTGCACTCGAGCGTCTTACCAGAAACCTCGCTTTACGGCTTTCTTCGAATCAGCTTATTTGCGTCTCTATGGGCATGGTTGATTCACAATTCTATTGATATCGACCTTTACTTTCCAAGTTTGGGGGCCTTGGGAGTTTTCCTGCTGGGGCTATGGGTAAATTTGCAGGATAGACCCGGCATCCCAAGAGCCAAGGAGGATCCGGAGAAACTGCCAGCACCTGACCCTTGTCTCAATGAAATTCTAGCTAAGGGTGACCCCCAAGATCGCCCACTTAATTTGGAAGGCTTGCAAAGCCTTGACACCAGAACCCCAGCGGGCTTGTTGCAACCTAGGCGCAATTTCTGTGCCGTGGCTGCCTTGTGCACAATGCTCTTAATTGGCTTTTGCGTTCTAAGATCTTACGCGGCCCAAGCGTTGTATTCATTGGCAATTGACCATGCTGAGGCCAACGACCTTACACAAGCAGAAGGGTTTGTTACCAAAGCCGTAGCCATTAAGGGAAACGACGCGGGTATGCTGATTCTTAAAGCAAGACTTAGATATATAAATTCAGCCAAGAAGGGAGTGGCGGCGTTTGCTGACTTGACCTCTCTGAAGGAAGCATATGAAAAAGCTACCACCCTGGAGCCCTACAATGCCAGGTATCATTATGAGCTAAGTCGTGTTCTCTATGCCCTGGGAGACGTTAAAATGGCATCTCTATTTAGAAACAGAGCTGTGGAACTTTTCCCCTCCCAACCAACATTTAAAAACAATTTGAAATTTGCTGAGAAGCCTGAACAAAAAGTGTGAGCCGGGAACGACACCGTGGGAACGATACTTTCTGTTAATCGACTCTTTTCGTCAGCATTTCCATTCCAAGCCAATCCTTCTAACGAGGCTTCCAATCTACTTATGAATTGTAATTTCAACAGGATAAGGCAATTCCGGCACAAATCTCGATTGAGAGTCAGCACTTCGGAACTGAATATGCTTTGGATAATCTAATAACAAGCCTTTTTGGGAGAATGGGCCCGAAGCTGAGAAAAGGGGCCTTCAAAGAATAAACACAATAAACATCATTTAAAAAAAGGAGAAAGTTTAATGAAAAAAAGTAAGAAGAAGAATAAGGGCTTCTCATTGATTGAGCTGCTGATTGTGGTAGCCATTATCCTGATTATTGCTGCTATCGCAATCCCGAACTTGTTGAGGGCTCGTCGTTCAGCTAACGAAGGGTCTGCCACGGCTTCCATGAGAACGATAGGCAGCGGCGAACTGCTCTACAACTCGACTAACGGCGCCTTCGGTACGTTGGCTCAACTCTCTTCCGACAGCATCATCGACAACGTGTTAGGTTCAGGGACAAAAAGCGGATATGTTTTTGCTGCCACGCCTGATGCAACGTCCCCAGCTCTCCAGTTTACAGTCGAAGGCACTCCTTCAGTCTCCACTGGGGCAACACAAACCGGTGCACGGTTCTATTTTGTCAACGAGTCTCAGGTCGTTCGTTTCAATTTAGGCGGCGCCGCCACTTCTGGGTCATCTGCTATTGGCAACTAACCAATGTTATTTTGTTTTCAATCAGGGTGGGGATTTTTTCCCCACCCTTTTTTAGTTAGTCTCGTCTTTTCACTCTAACAATTCAGCGATAGAAACAAATCCTTGTAAGTTCAGGTGACATTCAGTGTCACTTTGGCGCTTCCTTGAAGAGGATTAAAGTTTGTCGGATCGAGAACCGATAGTCTGTAAGCACTTAGATTTCAATTGAATAAGGGTGTCCTAAAGCATTTCTCGGAGTAAGTCTGAAAAGTTCGGAAATAAATATGCTCTAGGATGTAACGAATTTGGCAATAGGATCTAGACAAACGTAGTGAAAGAAAATAATTCGAGCTGAGGCAATTGAAAATGAGTTCTGCACAATCCAAGAGCAATTCAAAATTAATCGGTCGAAAAGACCGTGGTTTTTCTCTGATTGAGCTTCTAATCGTTCTGGCGATCCTTTTGATCGTGGCTACACTAGCGGTTCCCAATTATTTGGCCGCTCGCGCCAGAGCCAATGAAGCTTCAGCCGCCACGTCTGTAAGGGCAATTATCACCGCTGAGAATCTTTATAGAAACACATTTAGCGTCTTTACAGATTTACCGAGTCTAGGGAGTGAATACTTAACGGATAACATGTTGGCGGTTGGTACCAAGAGCGGCTATGTCTTCAGTTCAACTCCTGGATCTTCCCCCGCTCTGGAATTCGCTGTGGATGCCACTCCCGTTTTGTCCGTCGGCTCCTCTGCAACTGGCCAGAGAAACTACTATGGAGATGAGACGGCGGTGATACGTTTCAGTCTAACTGGAGCAGCCGATTCCACCAGTTCACCCATTCAATAAGGTTTTTGAATCTCGAAAGGGTTCAAAGCAGTCAAATTCAACACCAATAAAAACAAAAAAGGAGAAACCAATGAAGAAAAGTAAAAAGAAGAATAAAGGATTTTCATTGATTGAGCTATTAATTGTCGTGGCGATCATTCTAATCATTGCTGCGATTGCTATTCCGAATTTGCTGAGAGCTCGTCGCTCTGCCAATGAAGGTTCTGCCACAGCTTCAATGAGAACGGTCGGGAGTGGAGAATTACTCTACAACTCCACCAATGGCGCCTTTGGTACACTGGCTCAGCTTTCTTCCGACAGCATTATTGACAACATTCTAGGTAGCGGCACAAAGAGCGGTTATGTGTTTGCGGCCACTCCTGATGCCACTTCGCCAGCGTTACAATTCACAGCCACAGGAACACCTCAGGTCTCTACTGGGGCTACTCAGACGGGTGCGCGCTTTTATTTCGTCAATGAGATGCAGGTAGTACGCTTCAATCTGGGTGGCGCTGCCACTTCCGGATCATCGGCCATTGGCAACTAATTCCAGCCTAATAGAATGGGTGGAGTCACAATTTCCACCCATTTTATCTCTTCCCTCTTTTCAATCGGTTTCCGATCAGGTATAAACAAAGGACTTTCTTCGAAGTTCCTATGTGATTTATGTCTGTCGTTGTCTCCACCGAAAATCTGAGCAAAGCATACAAAGCTGGCTTTTGGAAAACTAAGACCATCTCTGCTCTCGACCGCTTGAATCTAGAAGTCCGGGAGAATGAAATTTTTGGTTACCTCGGACCCAACGGAGCAGGCAAATCAACGACGTTGAAATTGTTGATGTCTCTGATTCATCCGAGCTCGGGAAAGGCGGAGATTCTGGGCAAACCAGTCGCTGATCTCTCTATTCGCCGGCACATCGGATATCTGCCTGAAAACCCCTACTTTTACGAGTATCTTTCGGCTGAAGAATTTCTCTCCTATTATGCCAGTCTATTTGACTTCTCCCTTGCTGAAATTAGGACCAAAGTAGAGTACTTTCTAAAACTAACAGACATCTCTCATGCCAGAAAGCTTCAACTGCATAAGTTTTCCAAGGGGATGCTGCAAAGGGTCGGTATCGCCCAGGCATTAATTAATGATCCTAAAATTGTTTTTCTGGATGAGCCAATGTCAGGGTTGGACCCCATTGGTCGTCGCGAGGTGAGAGATCTCATTCTTCTGCTGAAGAAGGAGGGAAAAACGGTCTTCTTCTCCACCCATATCTTAAATGATGTTGAAGTATTATGTGATAAAGTGGCCGTGCTTAACCGCGGAAAGTTGATCGGCTCAGGTCACTTGACTGATCTAATCTCCCAGGAAGTCAGTCATATCGAAATAGTGGTTTCCAATATTAATTTCGAAACAGTCAGTCAAGCAGTCGGCTCCTCCGCCAAAATCAGCCATAGCGGAATGACACTCCGTTTGGAGCTGCGGGCTGATACACCCCTTGCTCCGTTAGTAACACGGATTGAAAACGCGGCCGGGAAAGTACTGGCAATAAATCCAGTACGGCAAACCATGGAGGATTATTTCTTCAAACTCATCAACCGCGACGCCATCCCAGAGGGCAAGCCCTCAATAGTATCAACCAACAATTCATGATTGTAATTCCAATTGCCAAAAACACTTTCAAAGAGTGCGTCCGTGACAAGGTTCTCTATAATCTGGTTATTTTCGGGGTGCTTATCATAGCCAGTTCCCTAGTATTGAGCAGCATTACGATTGGTGAAGTCAAACAAATTATAGTTAACTTAGGGCTCAGCACGCTTTCCGTGTTTGGGACCCTGATTGCCATATTCATTGGAATTCAACTGGTGTTTAAAGAGATAGACAAGAAGACAATTTATAGTTTGTTGGCCAAGCCGGTAGCCCGTCATGAATTCATCTTAGGAAAATACTTTGGACTCACGTTGACATTGCTTGTCAACATCTTGGTGATGTTATTAGGGATTTATATTTCTATTTTTTATCTGCGACATTCCTTTCAGTTGGCAGATCTGCAAATTCTGTTGGCAGCAATGCTGATACTAATCGAGCTGATGCTGGTGATTGCGATTGCCTTATTTTTTTCCACGTTTTCGACACCTGTATTTTCTGCTTTATTTGCCTTCTGCCTTTATGTCATTGGTCACTTTAGCTCGGATATTCGACAGTACGGCCTTTCGAGTGATTCCTTTGCGATCAAGATCCTATCTGGCTGCCTTTATTACCTTCTTCCCAATTTCCAGAACTTCGAGATCATTTCGCAAACAGCCCACGGCCAATTTTTGGCAACCCGGCTTTACCTGCTGTCTGTACTTTACGGACTAGTCTACTCGGCAGGGTTAGTCTTGCTGGCCATCCTGGTTTTCCAGCGAAGAAATTTCAAATGAATCATCTGTTCAAGATCTGCTTGCTAGCAGTCTGTCTGGGGATTTACTGGATCCAGTCCGCGATCGATCAAAAGATCGGCCTCTTCTGCTCCACTGAAGAAGTGCTGTACCTTCCCTCAGCAAATGTGATTAAGAAGCTTTCGTTGGGGCACAATGGCCTATTGGCAGATATCTATTGGATGAGAGCAGTCCAATATTACGGTGGGAAAAGGCTTAAGAATGAAAGGCATTTTGATCTGTTGGAACAGCTAATTGAGATTGCCACCACCCTCGATCCCAAGCTACTTCATGCCTATCGTTTCGGTTCCGTTTTCCTAGCCGAGAATGAACCTATAGGCGCCAACCAACCGGAAGAGGCTATCGCTCTTTTAAGGAAGGGAATTGAACACAATCCAGAAGAATGGCAATTACACAGGGACGTCGGTTTCATTTATTATTGGTTTCTTAACGACTACAAGAAGGCTGCAGAGGCATTCTTGGAGGGAAGCAAGAATCCCAGGGCAGCTATTTGGATGAAAACCTTTGCCGCAGAACTCTTGGCTAAAGGTGGAAGTCGACAAACGGCTAGATTCCTCTGGCAGGAGGTCTACCAAACCTCTGAAAACCAGCAGATGAAGGATAATGCCAGGGAACATTTGATGAGGCTCACTGCTGAGGAACAGATCGAAACCTTGCAAGTCCTGATCGAAAAGGTGCAGCCCAGGATTGGACGAAAGATATCCTCCTTGGATGAATTGGTGGGTTTAGGATTCTTCAAGAAACGTCCCGTTGACCCTAAGGGGTTCGCGTACATTCTGAATTCGACCACTGGAAAAGTTGGTCTGTCACCAGCCAGTACCATACGGCGCTATTGAGCCCTGCCTGCCCTTACTGTGAACGCTTACCTCATATGGGCAAATGTCGTGGCCACCTCATGCCTATTGCAGAACGCCATCTCGAATCTCGTACACATAGTAAGCGTGTCCCACAATCGTCTTAGGAGGCGTGTGGCTGATCCAGTTCTCCGGCCCACTACCATAAAGTGAATTCATGATTGCTCTGGCCCGGGCAACGCAGTGGGCACTCATGAATATCGTCCCTTTCGGTGGAGGAGATAGGATAGAGAAATCGTCAAAGCGGCGACCGGTAATTCCGTAATATTTTGGAATTCCGCTACCAAAGTAACAAAGTCGATAATCTTTGGCTGGATTTTTCTGAAGATAGTTCCTCAGTTGAATAAGGCCTTGCCCCCAATCCACGTTGGAATCATCGAGCCATTCCGGTCCCTTGCGAGAACCGCCGGCTATTTGGTTGAAGTAAGACAAATGGTCCGGATATATGGCCACAAACTCAATTAAATACCATCCCAATAGAATGGCCACGACAGCTCTCATGCCGCGCCTTGCAGCAACGAACCTCGTGGCAACTCGAGCAGTGAATATGAAAATGAATGGGAAACATGGGATCAAATATCTCACTCCCAGGTTGTCAGCACCCAGTGAATAGCCAATGAAGAAGCTAATGGCAGGAACTACCAAAAAAGCCTCATCGAGCCAGAACGCACGAGTGCCACGGAAGAACAGGAGTATAGCGGCAGCTAGGAGAAGAAGAGAAGGTATTGGCGTCTTTACAAGCCATGCTATTAAGAAGTATGTTCTCCAACCGCCCGGCTTCAGCTCGCCCATAAGGTAATAGAGAAAGTTAGGATCATGGTCCCGGTTCACCGCCTTCAAACCTTTGAGGTAAATGAGGGGATCGGTGGGGAAAACGTAAAGGAGCCAGAGAACCGGCAGTGCTAGTGACATCATCAAACCAGTCGCAGCTAAGGCGGAAATCATTCGTTTAGAGCGACTCCGTTCTCTTAGAAGGTTGGTGAGCTTTACCGTTCTTTCTGTTGAAACCAAACCCCTATTAATCACCGTGTTGCCGATCGCGTCGGAACCTTGTTTCCAAGCAGCCACAATTACCAAAACAACCATCATTGGAATAAGCATTACTGCGGAAAACTTGGCTCCCAAGGCGAGCCCCAGAGAGAGACCTGACAGGACAAGTCCCTTTGGAGAAGGATTCTCCAAGTATCGCCGCAGAAGAAATAGGAAAAGTGTGGCGAAGAAGGCGAAGCCGACGTCGGTCGCCACCAGTTGGGCATGGGCGGTAATGGTCGGGTCAAAGGAGTAAAGGAAAAGCGCTAAAAGGCTTGCACGTTGGCCCCAGAGCCGCCCGCTCCAGACACTCACCAGGATGGCCAAACTGAGAGATAGAAGAAGTGCTGGGACCCTTCCCCAGAACAAAATTCTGTCCGCATCGTGATCTCGATAAAGAAAGTCCCTTCCATAATTCCATTCATAAGCTGGATCCGTATTGATTCCCCGTAGGCTCTTCCGGTCCACTAACAGCTTGAGATCCAAGAAAAGGAGGGGGAAGGCACAGATCTCTTTGATTAAAGGCGGGTGCTTCTGATTCAGTTTGATGATGCCTGTAGCAAGGTAGGTGTATCCCGCAGGCAGGTGAGCTACTTCATCATAGGTAGCTGACTTGTCTTTCATTATCAGGACAGGCACCAGGAATGTCGACACAAGGAGGACGCCCCGGACAGCCCAGCCAATACTGGACAGGCCAGAAGATTCGGAATTGATCATCTAGGGGGACCTCTGCGCAAAAGTGCGGCTGAACAACAAGCAGGCAATCCAGGCTAAACCTGTAAACGAGCTTATGTAGAGGCCGTAACTAAAAGTTCTTGGGGCATAACTGAAAATGATCTTATGATTCCCCGCAGACAACTCCACTCCGCGAAAAGCTCCTTGGAAACAACTAATTTCAGCCAGCTGTCCGTCCACGGATGCGCGCCAGCCAGGGTAATAACTGTCGAGCAGAACCAAGAAACTATTCCGATCTGCTCTGGTTTCAATCTCAACCAGGTTCGGCGAATAACTGGAGATTTCAATTTCGGAGCCCACAATTTTTTGATCATCAGGAACATGAATCAGTTCATGGTTTCTACCCTCTGTTGGAGCCAACGGCTCTCTAATGTTTGGCCGATCTGCAAATCTCTTTTGCCCTACTTGATTGGAATACATCAGATAGGCTCGGGGTAATCTATTCGCTAAGCGATAAATGCGAAGGGGCTGATTACTGTTCACCTGGAACAGAGCCTCCAGGGAAAGAAGCGAACTGCTGACTTCCTTCGCGGAAAGGATAAAACCGACGTTCAGCCCGGCTAAAATCCTCAGCCTATCATCCAAGGTTTGGGCCATTGCCAGTTCCTGTCTTACCTTCTGACTGGAGAATGTTTCCAGCCTGTCAATGGGATCAAAAACAGAATACTGAATGTGATCTTTGGCGGCTAAAAACTGGAATAACGTTAACTTTCGATAAAGGGCTATCCACACTACTGAATCCGTTTGGCCCAAGATCGCACTGTTTCTATCTATCTGTCCTTGCTCAAGAGCATAAATCCGGCTTAGTCCTTCTCTTTGCGTCTTGCTATTGATGAACAAGGCGGCAGGAGCTGGTTCATAAAGATCCGCCTGAATTAAGGGATTGATCCAAAAATTATTGATAAAGAGATCAAACAGAATCAGGCTGACAACAGCCCCCCGAACGATATTCAACCTGATCCGCTTCCAACGAATCAACAACACAAAGAGCAGGAAGGCTCCCAAGTGGATTTGAATGTTTCTTAGGGATCCGGAGATGATGGACCGGCTAATATTCAGTGTCTGGCCTTGGTAGTGAAAAGAAAGATGATTGGCTTCGCCCACTCCCGCATTCATCTTGCTTAGAGCTCTCTCGGAAGACAGAGCTGTCGAAAGCAAAAAAAGTGCTGCGACCGAGAACAGAAACAGAACAATCCCCCAGTAAGTTGTTCTAGATTTGAAACAATACTGATCTCTTAGTTCTTCAATCCTGTCCAAGCCTAAGCCAGCTAATAATGCAAAACAGAAGTTGGCTACAAACATGAATTTTACGGGATAGCGTCCATATCGAAAGATCGGACAATATCGGAACAGCCAGGAATAAAACGGGCTGTATTTTCCCAGTGCCAGCAATATTGCGAGGACGCAGACGCCTAAAAGCAAGTTCACCATCCAGCGTTTCTTTGAAAAAAGTCCTCCCCAGAGCCCTAGCAGCAAAGGAAAGAAGCCGAGGTATCCCGACAGCAGATAGGGTTCGCGATTGTCAAAAAAGAGATTTCCCCAGGGTGGGGGTTGCCAACCGAAAATACTCGCCAAAGAGTCTCGGGAAAATCACCTGTAAGAGACACACCGGATGAAAGGACCAGAAGGATACGACATCGAACCCCATACCTCCCTTCCGGCCCGAATGTTGCATCAGTTCCAGAGCCGGAAAAATCTGAACACTGGCCAAAAGCAAACCTGAGACCACAATGGTTAAAACCAAAGTAGCTGCCTTAGCCAATGAGCACTTTGGCGGTGGAGAGAAGAACACAATCGCACCCAAGAATGGAATCAAGAATAACGCGACTGCGATTGAGGAGAGCGGTTCGAGCAGAAGGAAAAAGATTCCAAAAAGAAAACTGGCGCAAGCGGCTCTGAATAACGAGAAACTTCGCAAAGTTTTAATCAAGCCCAAGGCCAGTACAGGGAGAAATGCAACCACCGGGAGAATATTAAACAAATTGACGAAGGATAGCGTGATGCCACTGAAATTGTAAATTCCAGCAGACAAGAAAGCTGAGTGACGTGATAAACCCAAGGTGCGCCCCAAACAAAAGGACGCAATTCCGGCCAGCAGACAATGAAGGACAAAATGAAGATCGAAAGCAATCTGAAAGGGTAACAGCTGAAACAGAATCTGGGTCGGGTAAAGAGCCATTGTGTTGGGATTGGCAAGCAAGGGCTGACCTAATTGAATGTAGGGATTCCAGAGAGGCCACTGCCACTGGGTGAAAGCTTCCGTCACGAGTCTCTTTAAGGGGTAATGGAAAAATGAGACATCTCTGACGAAGAAAGTCTTGTCAGTAAACAGAGCATCGCCAAAAAAAATCAAATTTAGGAGGACAAGCACAGTGATCCAGGGAGCATCGTTCTGTGCAATTGAACGGAGGTGATGGACAAGGCGTTGAGCCGCAGTAACGTCCACGCTATTAGACGCAGGCTTCAGCTGAAATGCCTGCGCTCTAAAGTCAGAAACCATGCTTTCTAGATCGACACTCAGGGGAAGCTGGGTTTACGTTGGTGTCAGCAAAAAAACTGCTCGGAAGTGGATTAGGTTGCAGGTCAAGCTACTCCAATAACATTCAAGCCAAGGGCACACCGATGCATTTAGGAGGCCAAGATAACCTCAAGTCATGGGGAGTCCTGATGCTGGTAGCCTTTAGCCGCGAGTCGATTTTGATTTGGAAACCTCCGGAGACGCAGCTGGGACACCCTCGGCCAAAGTCGAAAGCGGAATATTCAGAGCTTTTCTCAACTCTTCCTCCACGCGCATGCGAATGTCCAAATTATCCAATAGAAACTGCCTGGCATTCTCTCTTCCCTGTCCCATTCTTTCTCCTTTATAGGAGAACCAAGCGCCGCTCTTCTCGACGACTCCCTTTTCGACGCCCAGGTCGATGAGATCACCTTCCTTGGAAATTCCCGACCCGTACAAGATGTCGAACTCAGCTTCCCGAAAGGGCGCAGCCACTTTGTTCTTTACGACTTTGACTTTGGTGCGACTGCCGGTTACTTCGTCGCCGTCTTTGATCGAAGCCACGCGTCGTACGTCGACACGAACCGATGCATAAAACTTAAGTGCCCGCCCACCCGTGGTAGTTTCTGGGTTGCCGAACATCACCCCGATTTTCTCTCGGATTTGGTTGATAAAAATCATGCAGGTCTTGGACTTCGAAACAATCCCCGTGAGTTTACGAAGCGCTTGTGACATGAGGCGGGCTTGCAAGCCCATATGAGAGTCCCCCATTTCACCCTCCAGCTCCGCCCTCGGAACCAACGCAGCGACAGAGTCAACAACACAAACATCCAGGGCGCCACTGCGCACCAGCATTTCGGCAATTTCCAAAGCTTGCTCTCCGTTGTCAGGTTGAGATACCAAGAGATTGTCTACATCCACACCCAACTTACGCGCGTAAGCGGAGTCCAGAGCATGCTCTGCATCAATGAATGCGGCCATCCCGCCCCCCCTTTGGGCTTCAGCGATGACATGGAGGGCCAGCGTCGTTTTACCGCTAGACTCGGGCCCAAAGATTTCCACGACTCTACCGCGCGGCATTCCACCAACTCCTAACGCAGCATCCAGCGATAGGGAGCCCGTAGGGATAATTCCCCCGTTCGTTACAGCTTCCCGACTCCCCAGCCGCATAATCGACCCTTTTCCAAACTGCTTTTCAATTTGCGACAATGCCAAATCAAGAGCCCTTCCCCGCTCTGATCTTTCGTCAGCCATACAACCCCCTCTAACAAATGTTAAATAGGTGTAACCGGCAAACCACCTTGAGCCGGCACCGTGGGCTTAGCACACTGCTACACCCTGGCCTTGCAAAAATGAAGTCTTCAAAAATCGCAATTATTTGTTCTTGACACCCTCTCCCCTGGGTCTTACTGGCATTTCGGGACGCTTAAAGTTGAGATGAAGCTCGTCTTTGACCAGAATCTCCATACTCTCATCGTTGACGATGGGACTAAGTCCCATATCAGGTCTTGCGCTTGAGTTCATGGAATTCTTCAGGAACATTTCCAGGGCGTTCCGATAACGCAGTTCCTTCGGATTGAGATGCAACGCCGTTTGGAAACATTCCTTGGCCTTCTTTTTCCAATTCTGTTCCAGGAATGCCAGGCCCAACTGGAAAAAAGCCTCATCGCAGTAAGGGTCCATTTCAATGGCCTTCTTCATGTGCCTGATGGCATGGCGGACCTTTCCCTGCTTAGAATAGATAGATCCTACCAGCAGGTACATCTGTGGCGAGGGTTTCAAATTGAGGGCGTGTGAAAAATGGCCCAAGGCCCTCGAATCTTCACCCAGAGAGGCTAGCACCGAACCTAGGAAAACATGGGCTGCTAACGAGCCATGACAAATGTCCACTGCATTGGAAAGGAATTCCTTGGCCCTGGGCAGGTTACCTTCGCGCCGGGCTAACAATCCAGTAAGAAGGTTGGCTTCGAAATGATGCGGGTTGTTCCGGAGAACACGCCGCAGGCACTTACCAGCATCCGGGAAGTTTTCAAATTCATAATAGATCTTACTCAGAAAGATTCCAATCTCGCAGTTTTGTGGGTCAGCCGCATAGGCTCTTTCCAGTGTTTTCAACCCACGTCGATAGTTTTTTTTGATGAAGAGCTGGTTACTTTCCTCGATCAGTCTGGAGAAATGATTTTTATCTTTGCCGCGAAAGGCATTCAGGAATGTCTTCTTACAGGACTCAAGTTTTTCACGTTCCTCGCTTTCCAAAAGACGCTGCGTCACCCGCTTGTGCCAGTCGCGTTCTAAATCGCGCTTCCCGACAATCTCAACCCTTTTCAAAGCGTCGGCGATGGATTCAATCATTGTGTGGTCATAGAAGCTTTCCGTAGAAAGTTGCTGCACCAGGTCGTGAATTTCGTTGAGTCGTTCATCCAGTTTTCCCAAGGCATATTCTAAAGCGCTGATCCTTTCTAGAAAATGTTCCTCCAAAATGGGCAGAGCGACACTCTGGCGATACGTCGCAGAAATAATCATCAGTTTGGTCCCACATTTATGACAGCTTTCTTCGCCAACCGGATTAGTCGTCCCGCATTTCTGACAAAGAATCATTGGAAATGTCATCCCCTATTGAGAGTATTGGTAAAAGCCTTGTCCGCTCTTTCGGCCGAGACATCCTGCTGCCACCATTTTCTTGAGAAGGGGGCAGGGACGGTATTTACTATCGTTGAAACCGGTGTAGAGAGTTTCCATGATATCCAAACAAACATCAAGTCCAATCAGATCCGCCAGGCTCAGAGGCCCCATGGGATGGTTCATGCCGAGCTTCATCACAGAGTCTACGGCCTCCACCGTGCCTACTCCTTCGAAGACGCAGAAGATGGCCTCATTGATCATTGGCATCAATACCCGGTTAGAGACGAATCCAGGGGAGTCATTTACTACGACAGCCACTTTATCTAAGTCTCTCAACAGGTCAATCGCAGTAGCCACAGTATCGCCGGAAGTGTGCACCCCCCGAATCACTTCCACCAATTTCATCACCGGCACTGGATTCATGAAGTGTATGCCGATAACTCGATCGCCCCGCTGAGTCACGCTGGCTAATTGAGTAATCGAAATGGAAGAAGTATTCGATGCCAGAATCGTATGGTCAGAACATGTCTGATCAAGTGAGACAAAAACCTCCTTCTTGGATTCAAAATTCTCACTCACTGCTTCAATTATCAGGTCAGAATTGGCAAGAGCGTTAATATCTGAGAATGTCTGAATATTTCTTAGTGTTTGCTCCCTCTGTTCTGCATTAATTCGATTCTTGTCTAAATCACTTCGCAGGTTTTTGCCTACGGTACTGAGCGCCTTTTCCAATTGGCCAGCCGCCAAATCGCAAAGTGAAACTGTATAACCTCGCTGCGCAAAAACCTGAGCGATCCCGCTCCCCATGGTTCCAGCGCCGACAATGCCGATGTGATGGAACACTGGATGCATAGATTAGATGACATTCTAATATATCGTTAATTATTTGGAAAGAAGAAAGCCTGATCGTTTTAGGCAGTAAACAGGGGACAATAGACCCTGCACGATCAAAGGCAGGGGCCGTGTAGTGAAAAAAATCGCAGAACCCGAAACTTGGACCTTTGGCCCGCCATCTTTACTGACTGCCTTCCGGTTACCGCCGACTATTCTCTCATCGCTCCACTGCCATTGCCACAGCGTTCCCACCACCAAGGCACAATGTGGCAATTCCTTTCTTCACATCGCGGCGGATCATTTCATGTAATAACGTCACCAGAATGCGCGCACCGGTGCAGCCGATAGGATGTCCTAGAGCGACTGCTCCACCATTGACATTCACCTTATTTGGATCCAAACCCAACTGGTCAATGACAGCGATAGCTTGAACCGAAAAGGCTTCGTTTACTTCATAGAGATCGACTTCATCCTTTGACCATCCTGTCTTCCTCCAAAGCTTTTCCACCGCGCTTACAGGAGCCATCATTACATCTGGCCGCAGTTTGAGACTTCGAGATCTTTGCTCTGAAGCGACGAGTAGTGCGGCAGCTCCATCGTTGGTGCCGGGGGCATTGCCGGCAGTGATCGTGCCATCCTTCTGGAATACCGGTTTCAAAGAGCTTAATTTCTCCAGATTAGTGTCTTCCCGCAGGGATTCATCAATCTCAAAGAACGTGGGCGATCCCTTCTTTTGGGGGATGGGCACCGGCACAAGCTGGCTGCGGAATCGCCCTTCCTTGATGGCCGCAATGGTTTTGCGATGACTGTTCAACGCATATTCATCTTGTTGTTGACGGCTGATGCGGTATTTCTCTGCTACGATTTCACCGGTATGACCCATGTGAAAGTCTTCGAAAGCATCCCAGAGGCCATCTTGAATCATGGAATCGATTACCTTAGCGTGACCTAACCGCAATCCTTCCCGGACTTGAGGTAACAGGTAGGGAGCGTTGGACATGGATTCCATCCCCCCCGCAATGATCAACTCTGCTTCCCCCAATTGAATGCCGTGTGCAGCCAGACCTACCGCCTTTAGGCCTGATCCACATACCTTGTTAATGGTAAGAGCTGCAACCTGAGAGGAAAGACCAGCTCGCAATCCCGCCTGTCGTGCAGGGTTCTGGCCCAGACCCGCCGAGACTACATTTCCCATGATGATCTCCTCTATCTGATCCACTGGAACAGAAGTCTTATCCAAGAGCGCCTTCACCACGAAAACGCCAAGATCTACCGCCGTAAAGGGCTTCAAGGCCCCCATGAATTTTCCGACGGGCGTTCTTAAGGCTTGCAAGATAACGGCCTGATTCATAAAACCACCTCCGTGCTTTAATATGACATCATAGACCAGAATTCACAAGGCATTGCCCAGGGAGACAATGCGAGCCATGTTAATAGCAGGATCCATTCGAATGTAAGCAAACTTACGCCTCCAAACATAATCTAAGTAGAAGAATGTTTACATAAGTCAAAAGCATCCACTATAATTTTTTATGCATTGAGGATCTGAAATCAGAAAAATGAGATCAAATACTCCAGTACCCGTTTTTGGGCGTGTTTTCCCCCTACTGCTGATTTTTCTGATGTTGGGTGAAGTCCAGCTTCTTTCCCAGAAATCCAGGAGTCCCGACGATGATCAGACCTTGCGTGTCAGTGTTGATTTGGTGAATGTTCTTTTTACCGTGACTGACAACAATGGCCGCCTGATCACCAATCTGAACAAGGAAGATCTCCTGGTCGAGGAGGACGGGAGGAAAGAGCAAATCACTTATTTCTCTAAAGAAGTCACTCTTCCCTTAACCCTGGCTATTCTCATCGACACTAGCCCAAGCGTGGAATCCATTCTTGGACTCGAGAAGGAAACCGCCATAGAATTCTTGCAGACCGTATTACGCAAGGAGGATTTAGCCCTCGTAATGAACTTTGATCGGAGCGTCTCCTTATTGCAGGACTTCACTTCCGACACACGCCGCTTGAATAAAGCAATCCAATCCGTTTCAATTGGAAGCGGAACCTCGGTCCACGATGCTGTTTTCTTGGCTTGTGATGAGAAGTTGAAACATGAAACGGGGCGAAAGGCCATTATTCTTATTAGCGACGGCGGAGACACGACCAGCAAGCTAAGAATCAAAGATGGCGTTGAATCTGCCCAACGGGCCGACGTGATCATTTATGCTATTTCAAATCGCGTTGGAGGGTTCTTCTTTGGCGGGTATGGTGGTGATGATGGAACTCTCAAGAAGTATGCCGAGACGACTGGGGGCAAGGCCTTCTTCCCTTCCAAGCCTCAAGATTTCAAGAAGGCGTTTGATGCTATCCAAGAGGAACTCCGCAGCCAATACAGCCTGGCCTATAATTCTTCCAATCCAGCCAAGGACGGGAGCTATAGGGCCCTGAAAATTTCTCTGCCAAACCAGAAGAATCTAAAGATAAGGGCCAAAAAGGGGTACTACGCTCCGAAATCTTAATCAAATCCAATCCAGTTCCTTTCCCATGATGCGTTCCATTCACAGTATAGCTCTTTTCTGGATACTGCTTGGTCTGAATCGCGCCGGCCTTTCACTTCCATCAAAAGCAACCCGTGAAAACTCAGGTCACTCGCTGAGGAGCTCAATTCTTTCGGTTCCCTCATTCTTGATCCAAAAGAATCAGCCAAACCCCTCCATTCAGAGAGCAGAAACTATCTTTAGAAAATCGCTGGAGGCCTACGGCGGCGAAGCCAGAATCTCCTCAGTTACCGATGCCACTTATGAATATATCGTTGAGGCCATGGAACCTTCGACACCCAAGCCGATAAGAGTGAAGACATACTTAAAGAGTGAGTCTTATTTTCGGTCGGAAGTAAGCGGGGACAATTTAGATGCCGTCACGATCCTCAATGGAGACAAGGGCTGGGTCAAAGTGGGTGAGACGACCCTCACCCTGGCAAGAAAGGAAATCGATCCCTTGAGAACCGGGATGGTCGCTCAGCTTCGTCCAGACCTCTTACTGCTCTCCTTCCCCAAGCACCGTTACACCGGTCAGGCGCAAGAAAACGACCGCACGTTAGATCAGGTAGAGATTTCCGGTTTCATTGGCGGTGAGTATGTGAGAGGTAGGCTTTCTTTTGATGTAAGTACCGCTTTGGTTTACAAATATGAATTCGAGATTGAGAGGGACTTGTCCAAGGGTAAAGGTATCGTAAAAGGGGAAGAAAAATATTTGCAATACCGCGAAACGAATGGCTTGAAATTTCCTGTAGAAATTATTTCAAAGCAGGGCAGAAAAGTTTCCAAGCTGACAGTGGGTCAAGTGGATTTCAACTCTGGGCTGGACGAAAATTTGTTTCGAGATCCGAGCCCGCCTCCAGCAACGACGAAATAATCGCGAATGCCCACCTTCCAAGCTTTGTTGGTGTTCCTGGTAGTGTGGATCGCTTCCCATTACTTGGCTCCACAGTCCAATTCTAACCATGCCCTAATTCAGTCGGCGGTCTTACAACTCCTTCTCGTTCTGGGAACTCCTCTGGTTGCCTCCAAGCTTGTCAATCTTAAACTCAGAGGCGTTTTCAAGTTCCGCTCCACTTCCGCTTCAAATCTTCTTTTCACTTTGGTGGCTACTGCTTGTCTCGTCTTTCTCCTTGAGGAAGTTAATTATCTGCAAAGCAGATTCGTCATTCAACCGAGTCACTTTCAGAATGAGATCGAACGATTGCTCCAGATCGATTCCTTTCCTCAATTGATTGGGCTTCTGCTCTCCATAGGCATCATCCCGGCCATCTGCGAGGAATGTTTGTTTCGAGGATACATCCTGGACCGGCTGTCGGTGGCAGATAACCCGTGGCGAGCCATTATGACGTCGTCAGTTCTGTTTGGACTATTTCATCGAAATTTCTACATCTTGCTGCCTGCCACTCTGTCTGGAGTTCTTCTGGCATTCGTAGTGCTTCGCAGCGGCAGCCTTTCCAACTCCATCGTTTCTCATCTCGTTATCAATGTTTGGGGCATTGCGGTCTCAAATTCTAACATTTCGCACTACTTGCCCTGGCTGAGGCAAGCCCAGCCTGTACCCTATGCGCTACTGGCGATTTGTTTAGTGGGAATCTTTGTCGCGGGAAGACTACTTAAGAAAGAAGGATGATGGAAGAGTACGAAAAGGCAGTACGTTCTACCGCAGGGTAAAATTCACCTCAATATTCAGGGCTACATCCACCGGAACTCCGTTCCTCATGCCTGGACGAAACTTCCATTGCCTTAACGCCTGAATGGCATTTTCATCAAGCCCCAGACCCAAGCCGCGCACGACCTTCAATATTTCAATGGTGCCATCTTTTCGAACGATAGCTGACAGGACGACGACCCCTTGGTATTTGGCCTTTCTGGCTTCCTCAGAATAAGTGGGTTCCACCCGGTAGATCACTGAGGGTGCGCTGACTCCGCCACCTACCCGGAATACACCCCCGCCGGTGCCTCCATCTGATCCGGGACCTACTCCCCCTCCTTTGCCGGGTCCAACTCCGCCACCGCTACCTGTGCCAATGCCACCACCGGTTCCGGGGCCGCTCGAGGGAGGCGCGGGGATTCCCATCGGATCTCCATAGTCAGGGAAACTGACTTTCGGCAGTTGGGCGAGTTGTGGCACTACCACGGTTGGCTCAACAGGCAACACCGGAGCCGGATTCACCACTTTCGGAACAGGCGGAGTTAATTGTCGATCAGCGGGCCGTGGCAATTTGCCCAGAGAAGCCGGGGTCTTTTCGCGACGCCCACCACCGCCTCCACCGCCAGATTTTTCGGCGTTGGGCGGCATGTTGAGCAGCAGTTTGCTTGCATCTAATAGGGAAATTTGCGTCTCGTTCTGCTTTACCTTCTTGGTGTTGCCCATAAACAGCAATGGAAGGAACAGCATGGCAGCAATCATGGCCACATGAACCAAGGCAGAAAACAAGACCGAACTGGAACGGAACTTATATTCTTTAAAGACTTCGTCCACTTCAACGGGCTGGGCCGTAATCTGAAGGTCGGGTTGTTCTTCCTTGACGAAGAGATATTTTAGCTGAGAAAAAATTTCTACATACCAGGGTTTTTCCTCGATTAGCAAATTCGTCGCAATCGGTTTGGAGGTAATATTAGAATAGGACTTTTGGTCGGAGCTGGCCAGAGATTTAAGATTATCCCAAACAGTCCTGTACCAGGGCGGAGGTTCCACGATAAGATCGGTTTCAATGGGTTGCGCCGTGATCGTGTAGACTTTTGTTTCGTGGCTAAATAGTGATTTCAAATTGTTAATGAAAGTACGATGTCGAGGCTCCAATTCGAAATTCAAAACCAAGTCAGGTTGCTGTGACGCTTCAGGTTGCTGTGAAGCAGGGCGATCCACTTCAACCGCAGGGGGCTGATCCGGCCTCGGGCCTGTCATGCCTGAGAGTCGTTGATATTCCGAACGAGCTTCTTTAAGCTCTCTTTCGATCTCGATGGTTTGTACGAAATCGCTCGGAGACCTTTTCTTAGCCTCTTCCAGCGCGGCCTCCAGGTATTCTATTAAGCCTTTTTGGTCTTCCAACTGGTTCATCGGTGCTCCAACATAAGGCACAAAATCAAACTCCCACCGTTAGACGAAACTTTCAGCCGACAAAGTTGCCTGTGATTTGATACGGCATATTCTAAATTGTGCATTAAACTTTGTTAGGGCGAACTCAACTCTCTTCAACGTGATTAATTCTAGCATAATGAGTCAAAATGGGAAGAAAAAATGTCCACGGGACCGGGGCCTTCACCACTATTTAAGTGGCAGGAATTTCACACATACAGGTGACGGGACCTTGACGGTGTGACCGCTCGGAGTCAGGCGGCCCGTCGTGGGATCGATGCGAAAGATCACGACATTGTCGGAATCCTGATTGGCTGCCAGAAGATACTGGCCCATCGGGTCGATGCCAAAGTTACGAGGGGTCTTGCCCTGCGTCCCTTGGTGCTCGACGAAGCGGAGGGTCCCCCTTTGCGGGTCGATAGCGAAAACCGCAATACTGTCGTGGCCGCGGTTCGAGCCGTAGAGAAATTTCCCTGAAGGGTGGACCTGTACTTCGGCGGTGCTGTTTTCACTCTTAAAGTCTGCTGGAAGCGTAGAGACGGTTTGCAGTTCCTTCAACACCCCGCGGCCGGCATCGTAGCCGAAAGCCGTGACTGTAGACTGCATTTCGTTAATCACATAGGCATATCTGCCCTCGGGATGAAATGCGAAATGGCGGGGCCCGGCTCCGGGCTTGACTGAAACGGAAGGCGGATTGTTGGGGGAGAGGGTGCCTTTGGCCGGATCAAACCGGTAAACCAGCACCTTGTCCAGCCCCAGATCGGCTGCAAAGGCAAACCGGTCGGCGGCGTCCACATTGATGGAGTGGGCAT
>QHZP01000026.1:32364-32950 GCA_003224715.1 Acidobacteriota bacterium
AAAGTCAGTTTTCCTGTCCGCGGATCGATCGCAAAGGCGCTCACCGCCCCAACCTTCTTACCGCCGAAGCTGTCCACCTCACTTACGGTGTACAGATACCGGTGGTTGGGATGGATCGCCAGGAAACTGGGATTCACCGTCTCTGCCGCAAGCCCGAGGGATGTCATCGCACCTGATGCGCGATCCAGCCGATAGGCGTAAATCCCTTGGCTCTTAGGACCTGTGTAAGTACCGATGTAAACAAGAACCTGGCCGTTATCGGCCGAAGGATTGGATACCTCAACGCAGGCTGCCGCCACGAAAAATAAAAGCAACGCAATCAGGCAAACGCAAACCGTTCTGAGTGTTGGTAAATGTTTCATACGAGTGGAGAGTTCGATCATTTCTTTCCTCGAGGATTCAAATGAATGAATATAGAGTGCCGACTCCGAGCCGCTAACCCAAATTCCGAAGTTGAATCAAGAGCCTGCTCAAAGCTCCTGTGCCTCCCCGAAACGGCGAAGCGAGTTTTTGTCAGTTTAGGATTTCGCAAATGTCCAATCTCCACTGCCGCGTCAGGAGACCCAGCCTGCAGCGGCCCGGGACT
>QHZP01000169.1 GCA_003224715.1 Acidobacteriota bacterium
ATGCGCGGTTTCAGCAAGGAACTCAAGGATTCGGGGACCTTCGTTTCAGCCGAAGGTCTGGCGTTCCCCGACCAAGCCAAGATCGTTCGCGCCGGAAGCAGCGGGGAGCCTATTACGGATGCAGTTTTCCCAGAAGCCAAAGAGTTTCTCGCCGGATACTGGATCGTTGACGTGGAAAGCCCGGAGCAGGCGTATAGGATCGCCGCGCGCGCTTCGGCGGCGCCCGGACCCGGAGGGACCCCGGGGAACATCCCCATCGAGGTGCGACAAGTGATGAGCGGCCCACCGGAAGAATTGCTGTGATAGGACAACCTTTGGACGTTTCGATCGAGCACCTCTTGCGGGAACTGACGCCGCAGGTGCTCGGGACCGTTGTAAGAAGATTTCAGGACTTCGCAGCGGCCGAGGACGCCGTTCAGGAGGCGTCGCTTGCCGCCGCGATGCAGTGGCCACGGGAGGGCCTACCGGAGAATCCCCGCGCATGGCTGACGCAGGTCGCCTTCCGGCGGATGGCCGACCACATTCGTAGCGAATCCGCTCGCCAGCGTCGCGAAAGCGAGGTGGCGCTGGAGGCGGCCCGCACGTCAGAATCGACGGCTTTCGAGACTGCGCCGCAGGAAGACGACACGCTGGTCCTTGTCTTCATGTGCTGCCATCCTGCGTTAACTCCGGCTTCGGCGATTGCGCTGACGTTGCGGGCCGTGGGCGGCTTGAGCACAGCGGAGATCGCCCACGCCTTTCTTGTGCCCGAGGCCACAATGGCCCAGCGGATCAGCCGGGCCAAGCAAAGTATCAAGAACTCCGGCATTCCATTCCAACTTCCGACGTCCGAGGAGCGGGCGCAGCGGCTGCGCGCAGTTCTACACGTCCTGTACCTCATCTTCAATGAGGGCTACACGAGCAGCACCGGACCCGATCTGCGCCGGGCCGATCTGTCGCATGAGGCGATGCGCCTGACGCGGATCGTCCACCATCTGCAACCGAACGACACAGAGGTCGCCGGATTGCTGGCGCTCATGTTGCTGACCGATGCTCGCCGTCTAGCGCGAACGGGCGCCGAAGGTGAGTTGATCCCGCTCGCGCAGCAAGACAGGGCGCTCTGGGATAGACAACAGATTGGGGAGGGAGTCGCGCTCCTCTCGGCCACGTTACCTAAGGGCTCGGTCGGCCCATACCAATTGCAGGCCGCCATCGCCGCCGTTCACGACGAAGCGGCCCGGGCCGAGGATACCGACTGGCCGCAGATCCTGGCGCTGTATGAGCTCCTCAAACGCATGTCCGACAATCCCATGGTGATGCTCAATCACGCCATCGCCACAGCCATGGTGCACGGCCCATCCCAAGGACTCGAGCTGCTTAGAGCGCTCGACTCGGATGCGCGACTTGCCGGCCATCATCGCCTCGACGCGGTTCGTGCCCATCTGCTGGAAATGGCTGGCGACCATGAAGTCGCAATCACACACTACCGGATTGCCGCCGGCCGGACGACGAGCCTACCGGAACGGAATTACCTCATGACACAAGCAGCCCGGCTCAGCGAGGGCCCAACCAGCGCAGCTCGGACAGTTCCACCTACTGGTCAATGAGAAGCCGGAAACCCCTCAGCAGGAAAAGAGGGCTTGCAACTGAGGCCGCTAATCCGAGAGGCGCCTGGTGTCTTGCAGATCTTGGGATCGCAGCGGTTGTGGGTCAGCAGCGTGGAGTTGGCTCACTATCCGTCCAAGTGGTCCCCGCCCTTTCCGATCAAGACATTTTCCTGCGGCGGCATCCCACACTGCTGTGCTCTGAGGAAAACAGCGCTTCAGTCAAGAACGCGGAAGCCACATGAATGGAGTTTGGACATTTTCCGCGCCGAAAACGCGGTTGATCCTCACCCGTCGCTTCGCGCCACCCTCTCCCGCCAGGAGAGGGAGAGCAATAAGTGGGGGTTATGGCTCAAACGACGTTTCATAATGCCAGCCGTTGTTACTGTTTCGTGAAACGCCTGTTTGTAACTTTGAAGTCAGCGCTCTAATCCGCGGATCTCTCCCTCGCCCTTGGGGAGAGGGTGGTCCGCCGGACGGCGGACCGGGTGAGGATCGACCCACGGGAATTGCTTCTCAAAATGTCCAAACTCGAGACATGAAACACCGAGGCCGTCACTTAGGCCTGGCACCGTGAACATAACTAATCACTCGTGATCTTCCATGCGCCATTCTTGTTTTGCCAGAGATGAATGAACTTCGCCTCGCCCACCTTTCTTGCTCTGAAACCATGGCCAGCAATATCTGGTCACGGTGTAAAGCCATATTACCCGCCTCTAGGCAGGGCCTTCTATGCTCTCCCGTTCCATCATTGGCGATACTGTCGCGAGGCCCGTCATTGATGCCTACGGGCAGCCAACCAAAGAATCGCCAATATCACTCCAATGATCAGAATGACTGCCCACCAGATGGCTGCTCTCGTGCCGGCAGCCCTTCGGTCTGCCTTCACTTCGTTGTAGCGTGCTACCAGCATTTCGTCACTGTATCCAGCGATCGGCTGCAAATATTTTTTTTCCAAGGCCTCCTTAACAAATTTGAATACAAGGCCGGCGCCGACCAACGCCAACACCAAAGCAAGGATCTTGCTAAACCCCGCCACGACGACAAGTATTAGGATCGCCGTAATACAGGCTCCAATAATCGGCTTATCCCCAATGTTCCGGCGAATCTCAGTAATGAGCCCGTCCACAAACTGCATTCTGGCACTTTCAGTTAAGGTTCCCTGGGTGGACGTGCCAGTCGCAGTTGCTACGACGCGTGGGCTCGATAGTGGGACCGTTGGAGCAACCTCTGGCGGTAAAGATTCATTTGCAGGGGGTCGGGCGACAGCTTTTCCGCATTTGTTACAGAAAGATGCTTCATTGGGGTTGGATGCACCGCAGTAATTGCAGAACATGATTCCTCCGAATCCTCGGTCAGCGAGCAGCGCCCCTCATCTTGCCTTCGGTGACTGGTTCGACCTCCTGGCTCGGTCGCTTCTTGATGGGGCGGACGGGCGCAAGTTCCCCGTAGCCACTCATAGGACGCCAGGGACACTCCTTGGCCCGGTTGGTCTCCTGCTGGAGAGTAAGGCGCTTCGCGTCTATCAGATTTTTCAAGTCCTCTACTGATGCAGGACCGTCTGTGACACCATCTCTGCGGATGAACCAATGTACGGCATATCGCTGATACTCATTACTTATGCTAGCCGTTCCGTATTATTGCGAGGCGCAACCAAGCCCGCCCGTACAATCTGCAGTTCCCGTTCGCGCAAGACGCTGTATTGCGTCATCCAAGGACTGTTGGTCTTTCATTTTTTGATCGAAATCAATTCCCTGCCGAACCACATCCACAGAGGACTCGCGCGAATCGGCGGGTCGGTTGCCTTTGCCGGAACTGCTGCTTATAGCACTCAACAGGAGGGCCGCCCCTCCTAGCAGAATCCACGGCAGAGCCTTATCGAAAGAGTCATCTTTGCGCCGGGTTTCCGCGGAAAGGGCTGCCACGAGCATCTCGGCCTGTTTTTTGTATTGGGGTACGGGGCTTCTGGCGGCCTGCAAATAGAGGTTCTTGGCCTGCTGCAAATCTCGATCCACCCCCCAGCCGCGCTCGTAGAGCTGGCCGAGATTGATCTGCGCGGCGGCGTCCCCTCGCCGCGCCGCCCGGTCCAGCCAATATGCGGCCTGGCCGTAGTCCTGCATGCCCTGGCCCCGGTCCTGGCCGAGGCCCTGCATGTAACCATAACCGAGGGATGATTCGGCCAGGGCGAACTCCTTGTCAGCGGCTTTCCGGAACCATTGCATGGCCTCCGCTTCATTCCAGGGCACGCCGCCGCCCAGCCGCAGGTGCACTCCTAACTGAGTCATTGCGAAAGCATCATCCCGCTCTGCGGCCTTGCGATACCATGCGGCTGCTTCGGCTGGATTCCTGGTGACGCCATCGCCATCGTCATACATGATGCCAAGCAAGCGTTGCGCGCGCGCGCTGCCCGCCTGGGCCGCCGGGAGCAGCCAGGTGAACGCCGCGTGCGAATCCTGGTTCACCCCCCAGCCATGGTAAAACATATTTCCGAGTGAATCCTGGGCCTGGGTGTACCCTTTCTGCGCCGCTTCGTGGAACCAGTGCGCCGCGGTGCCAAGATCTTTGGCCACCCAGTAGATGATTCCCAAGCCGTACATGGCTTCGGGTAGTCCCTGTCTGGCGGCCTCGCCGTACAACTTTGCCGCTAGGGCCTCGTCCTTCTGCACGCCATTTCCCGTCAGGTAATGCCAGCCCAGCAACAGGGAACCCCTGGGCGATCCACCCTGCGCGGCTTTTTGAGCCCACTTGGCCGCTTCGGCGTAGTTCTGCGGCTTGCCCGTGACGTACAGCGTGCTCAATTGGGCGTAGCCCTCGGCGACTCCGGCGTCTCCTGCTTTCTCGTAGCACTTAGTGGCTTCCCCCCAATCCAGGGGAGCACCATGGCCCGTCTCGTAAAGACCGCCCAGCTTGTAGTACGCAGGCGGAATCCCGGCGTTCGCGGCTTCCCGATACAAGCTTGCCGCCCGATCATAATCGTGTGGAACACCGAGGCCCGAGGCATTAAGCATGCCCAAACCCAAAGAACCCCAGGCGTAACCAGCGCTCCGCGCCATGGAGTATTGCTGAGCGGCCTCGGCATAACGCTCCGCCTTGTAAAGGACAGAGCCATAAAGGTACTGGTATCGGGCACGCAAGGGCCGGGCGGTGGCCGCTTGCTCGCAGACGGGAAGCGCCTCGCTGATGTTGATCTGCGCGAATGGCACGCCAGAACCAACCTTTTGGGGATCGTAAGGCATGTCAGCCAGTTCCTCACACTTGCGTTCGGCCGGGTCTTTGCCCACAGCGGGAGATTTTACGGCGGAAGGTTGGGCCGTGGGATTGGGCGGACTGTCATCGGGGCCCACTTCCAGCGCGTTGGTGTAATTCGTGGGCGGGCAAGCCTGCTGAGTGCTCACTTCGTCCAGAAGGTCACGCGGATCCGGCGTATATGGAGCTGAAGCTCGCCGTGCGCGTCTAAAGATCTCGAAAGCTTGATCCTTGATCCTGTACTGCACTCCCGGGTCGCCATGGGCAAGGATGTAGTCTCTGAGGAGGCTCTTGAAGACGTCCATCTCGCTGCCGGGATACGGATACCTCCATGACTCGTTCGTAACAAGATCCGGGGGTACACAAACCCGCGCCTCGAAATTCCTTGACGTTTGCGTCGTTTGATTGGAACTTGGGCTGACTGGTTGCCGACGCCGGATGAAGCCGCTGGCCCCAATCGGATCGTCCGATTGGACGCTGCTAGCCAACGGCGGAAGCGAGGTCTGCAGAAGAAGAGCCAGCCCCGTCAGAATTGAAGAGATTTTGCGCATACCAAGCATTTTGACCTCCTTCGACGTCAAGACTAGCTGTAGGTGTTGGTGCGGTGTCGCACTTGGCCAAGCCGGCAAAAAGGAAAGGCCGATGATGCATCTTGCGGCTTTCGAAGCTCGTCACAGTGCGCAGGATAACAATTTAGTTGAAATCTTCGATTTCGACTTGATCCTTCTCCGAAACATATCCCAGCCGCCCTCTCGTGTCAATCTCAGACCCCGGGGGTGCGAGAAATTGGCCGGAATGTGCGTTGACGTGATTGGGCGGACGCGCAGCAGCGCATCCCTACCGCATTTGTCCCAAGGTAGTCCTAGCCACTGGCAGGCCCCCAGATATGAAACGAGTCGCCGTTGAAGCCGCAGAGGTACTGATAAGTCCGAATTCCGAAGTTGAATCGAGCTACACTCTCGCATTTAGCTGCAAACCCTCACCCCCGGCCCCTCTCCCAAAGGGCGAGGGGAGAGTCCGTCTAATTTTTTGGTTCCCTCTCCTCATGGGAGAGGGGTGAAGGCTTGATAAGCCTTCACAGGGCGGGTGAGGGTGGCTCATTCGCAGTGCGTGACATATTTTTGATCCCTGCAACTTCGGAATTTGGGATAAACGGATATACCACTGCGTCTGCGGGTCGCTCATCGTCAGGCCTCCAGCGATCCGATCATGGGTTGACGCGAACTAGCGCCTGCAAGTTGGTCGTGTTAATCGTGGGCTCCTGAAAAAAATAGGTGAGTTGCTTGAACTGCCCCGCCTCTAAGAAAATATCTTGCGAGCGGACCCATTGACCTTCC
>QHZP01000170.1:0-6642 GCA_003224715.1 Acidobacteriota bacterium
CTGAAGGTTCTCAGTTCCTTTGCGAGCTTCAAGTCCGTAAGTTTTGAGCTTGCGACTGAGCCAGCTTACATCCAGCTCGGTGAGCTCGGCCGGTACGGCATCGATGCCCAACGACTCAATTTTGCCGCCGACGTAAATGATTCCGTCGTACATCGAGTCGCCCAGATTCTTGCCGGCATCGCCCAATACGATAAGGCGGCCTCGCTGCATCATGAAACCCGAGAAAGCACCGGTGCGACCCCCAATGATAATAGTGCCGCCCTTCATATCAATCCCTGTGCGCCCCCCCACATCACCTCGACATACCAGGTCACCTCCACGTAAGGCCGCGCCGAAGGAAGAGCCTGCGTTCTTCTCAATGACCACGGTCCCGGCCAACATATTCTCGGCGCAAGACCAGCCAACTCGTCCCTTGATGTGGACGTTGGGGCCATCGATCAGGCCACAGCCAAAGTAACCGAGGCTGCCTTCGAAGTGGAGTTGCAAGCGGCCAAGAATACCTACCGCTAGCGAATGCTTCGCCAGAGGATTGTGGACCACGATGGTGCCGTGACCTTCGCCCATGAGTCGGCCGATTGTAAGATTGATTTGGCGCGAGTCCATCTTGGTTGCGTCAAATTCAGCCCGCTTAGCCAAGTCGATGGCGAGGGAGTCAGGATAGACGTAATTGTCTTCGTCCTCGGCCGAAAAGAAAATCTGCTGGGTGCGGCCAGCAAGTCGCTCGCTACGCAATCCTACACGGTACGAGGGTTGCTTTTGATCTGGTTCTTTGGTTAGTTCCGCCATACTCGCACCTCTCCATCGTAGGGGTCGAAGGTTTCAATCTCGTCAGGGAAAATACTCCGAATGGCTACCTCTTCCGACGCCAGGGCGATGCAGTCGTTGCTTTCGTACAACACCATCGGCTTGGCTGCCATCACGTCTTTGGCCATGCCAAGACTATCCGAGGTGGCTACCAGGTAAGTAAAGACGCCATCTAGCTCCTCCACCGACTCTTTCATAGCATCCTCAAGCGAATAACCTCCGTTCAACTTGTCTGCCAGGTAAACTGCGATGAGCTCTGAATCACAATTCGACATGAAGCGATGGCCTCTGCGTTCCAGGTCGCGGCGCTTTCCCCAATAGTTAGTCAGCTGGCCATTGTGAACCAGGGCAATATCTTTAAAGGGATAGGCCCAGAAAGGATGGGCAGAGCAGATGTCGACGTCCGATTCGGTCGCCATGCGGACATGACCGATGGCGTGAGTTCCAAAGAAATTGTTGAGCTTGTATTGTTGGCACACCCGGTTGGCATCACCTAGGTCCTTGATCAGCTCGAGGGCATGGCCAATTGACAAAATCTCAGCGCCACTGACATCCTCAATATGATCTGCCAGGCGGCGCAAGTCCCCCGCGTACTGGATTCGGTAGCGAAAGGCATATTCGGTGGCTTCCTCGGCAGCGATGATCTGGCCTCCGAGTGACTGAATGCGGGAATCGACTTCCGCCCGGCGCTGCTTGATCTGGTGATGGATTTCTAAGCCGCGAGGTAAATCCCCCTGTTCCGCGACCTTGAAACGCATGACGAGCTGGCCTGGACTAGACAAACCATAAACGGCGTAACCTGAAGAATCCGGCCCCCGGTGTTTCATCGACTGGAGCATGGCGGTCATTTCGTTGCCGATGTTGACCCTTTTTCCTCGATGGATGATTCCTGCAATGCCACACATGGTTTTTCAATGCCTCCCTTGAATCTTAACTGCAGAAACAGTATGTGATACGTGATGCGTGATACGTGAAAGAATGTCCACGTTTTTCACGCCTCACGCCTCACGTTTCACATTTACGGCAAGCAATCCAAGTAGGTCTTAAGATCCCACTCGGTGACGGTTGCCAGGAATCGCTCCCACTCGTCACGCTTGTAGTGCATATACACTCTGAGCATTTCTCCGGGAAGGGCCGACTTGATAACCTCGTCCTGCTCCAGCTTATCCAATGCCTCGCCGAGCGACATGGGCAGTTTTCGGACTTGTTTGCCTTCCTCCATGGCTCGATAGATGTTGCGTTGCTCAGGTTGACCAGGATCAACCTTGCGCCGGATGCCATCGTCAAAAGCCTTGAGGAGAGCGGCGGCCATAAGGTAAGGGTTTACCATGGCGTCCACGGCGCGGTACTCCAGGCGGCCCTGAGCCGAAACACGCAACCCGCAGGTACGGTTTTGGTAGCCCCAATCGGCATACACTGGCGCCCAGAAGCCGGTGTCCCAGAGCCGGCGGTAGGAATTCACGGTAGAACAGCCGATGGCAGTGAGCGCGGGCAGATGCTCCATCACCCCACCAATGCAATTCAGCCCTATTGGACCGGGCTTTGTTTGCCCGGGGAGTGGCAAGAACGTGTTCTCACCCTGCCTCTGGTAGGTGAATGATCCTTCCAAGCCCGGCAGGGAACTCTGCTTGAAAGTGTTGACCACGTCTTCGCCGCCGCGCCAAAGTGAAATGTTGTGGTGACAACCTGAGGCCGAGACGCCCATGAAGGGCTTGCACATAAAACAGGCGATCAAATCGAACTCCCGTGCCACTTGAGCGCAAATCTGGCGATAGGTTGTCAGCCGGTCACAGGTGCGAAGCGCTTCATCAAACGCAAAGTTGAGTTCTAGCTGACCCGGGGAGTCTTCGTGATCACCCTGGATCATGTCGATGCCCATGGCCCGAGCGTATTCGATGACTTTCAAAACCACTGGACGCAATGATTCGAACTGGTCGATATGATAACAATAAGGTTTGCTGAAACCACCGGCGGGATTTCCATCCGGACCTTTCTTGAGCCAGATCATTTCGGGTTCAGTGCCGTGTCGGAGATGTAAGCCATTGTGATCCCTCTTGAATCTTTCATGAATCTGCCGCAGATTTCCACGGCAGTCTGAGGTGAGATAGGCTCCCGGATCCGCTTCTTCTTCGCGGTTGCGAAACAAGGTACAGAAGACACGTCCAACGCGCTTATCCCAGGGGAGTTGAACGAATGTCTCAGGATCTGGGATGCCGACCAGTTCTGAAGCCTCCGGGCCGTAACCGATATAATTGCTGTGACGGTCTAGGAACAGGTTAGCCGTTGAACCGTAGACTAATTGGAAACCTCGCTCGGCTGTGCTTTCCCAGTGATCCGCGGGAATTCCTTTCCCGACAATCCGGCCTGTGACCGAGATAAACTGATAGTATATGTAGGTAATCCCTAGCTCGTTGATCTTAGCGCGGAGCTTCTTGACCCACTCATCTCGACCTTCAGCTCTGACATATTGTTCCAGATCGGTCATCTCTTCGTCCCCTTCCTATAAGCTTCCGTGAAAATAGCAGAAATCCAAGCCCCGACTGTCAGGGAGGAGCAGAGCCGGCAGATTACCTCCAAAGCCTTCTAACTCCATGGGAACGGACTGTGTGATACGGGGTGCAGCTTGCCTTGGGAGTAGCGTGAGAACCTGAACGGTTCAAGAATGACGCTACGAATTCCCATGATTTCGCCGGCGACCAGTTTGCCAACCCCAATCATCTTGTAACCGTGATTGGAGTCGGCAATGATATAACAGTTCTCACGAAACAGATCAAAAACCGGAAAACTGTCCGGCGAAAACGCGCCAATCCCTCCCGAGGGCTCTTTTTTATAGAAGGCGTATTTGTCTTCAAAACGTTTCTGGCAAAAGGCCAGAGCGGAACACCACATATGGGCAAAATCCTCTCCCACCACGAAGTCGGGCGATTCGGGGCCATAGGGATCGACCCTCACTTCATCGGGATCTCTCTCAATCTTGTAAGGCATGGCGCCCCCTTGGACGCCACCGAAGCAAAAGTCCGGTTTGTAATAGAGACCCCACAGCTTGGCGGTGATGAGAGAACCATCGACATCTGAATACAGCGGTGCGTCGGTGTCCATGTGGATTACCGGCGGCATCCCACCATCGTTAAGCTTGCCTAGGTCAGGGTCGACTCCTAGAGTGCCTTCCTGGAGACACCAATAGGTCCACATGCGGATATTCGCGTAAATCTTGCCGTCGCGACCCTTGATGTTGATAAATTTGGGTAAACCCAGCGTTTCCCAGATCGATTTGATCCAGGGTCCCACACCCACGACCACGTAATCAGTTTGGACCGTCCCATGATCTGTGACGACTGACGAGACAGCCTTGCCCGAGTATTGGAACCCCGTGACCTTGACCCCGGTTAAAATGCGTACCCCCTCGTTCTGAGCTTTGATGGCAAGTCCTTTCATCGAGGCTTGATTGTTGGCGTAACCTCCCTTCTTCTCATGTAAGACCGACGTTATACCCTCTGCCTGCCAATCACTGAAGAGGTTCCTCATATACTTGCTGCAGTCAGCTTTCCCCTCGATAAACTCGGATGTATAACCGATCTCCTTTTGCTGCGTAGCTATGCTGGCCACATCTTCATGCATCACTTCAGGGCTAATTTGCATGTAACCGACGGGATGGTAACTGAAGACCTGAGGGTCGCTTTCCCAAACTTCCACGCTGTGGGCCATAAGCTCGCGCATGGCTGGTTGAAAATAGTTGTTGCGCACCACACCGCAGGCGATCCCGGAGGCGCCCGCGGCAATTCCGGTTTTGTCGAGGATGAGAATGTCGGCACCGCTGCCTTTGGCTCGCGTTTTCAGTTCAAGAGCCAGATGGTATGCCGTGCTCAATCCATGGACACCAGCACCGATGATGAGATATTTGCTATGGGTTGGTATTGCCATGGATCAACCTCTCAACAACTCGTACTCTTACTCGTTTTCTGAGCACGAGCACCAGCACGACTATGACCGCGGCCGCTTCTTCTCCGGATCGTAGAACGGGAAGCGAACCACGGTGGCTGGAATTCGTTTCTGGTGGCCATCAAGCTTGCCCACCTCCACTTCGGTGCCAGGCTCGCAATATTCCACCGCCATGCGACAGAGTGCAATGTTCTTGCGCAGAATAGGTGAGCGCGTCCCACTGGTAATGAGCCCCACCTGGCTACGTCCGACCTGGACGCAGTCACCGTGCGTGGCTGGTTCGTTGCCCTCGAGTTCGAGACCCACGAGCACCCGGTGAGGATGTTCCTTGCGGCGACTGAGCGCTTGCTTGCCTATGAAGTCCTCTTCCTTGGTCTTAAGGTCAACCGTGAAGCCAATACCCGCCTCGAACGGATCGGTCTGGTCATCGAACTCGTAGCCGGAAAAGATCAGCCCCGATTCGATGCGCAAAATATCGAGGGCTTCCAGACCCAGAGGGATCATCCCCAGCGGATGTCCGGCGTCCCAAATTGTGTCCCACACCGCGAGGGCGTCCTTAGGGTGACACCACACCTCGTAACCCAGTTCGCCGGTGTAACCAGTCCTTGAAACCAGGATGGGTACTCCATTCATGTCGCCAAGACGGCCGATGGTGAAGCGAAACCAGGACAATTCCTCCAGCTTCGGGCGGCTCGGTGGCGTCCAGACCACTCGCTCGAGAATCTCCCGGCTCCTCGGTCCCTGCACCGAGACGTTGTGAAGCTGGTCCGTAGAAGATTTGACCCAAACGCGCAGGCCCAGCTTTTCAGCCTGCTGCCGCAGCCAGAGGCCGTCGTAGTCGTCTGCGCCAATCCAGCGAAAGTTATTGGCGCCCAGGCGGAAAATGGTACCGTCATCCAGCATACCGCCTGTGTCGTAACACATCGCGGTGTAAACCACCTGGCCAACCGCCAGCTTGCGCACGTTCCGCGTTACAGTCCACTGCAGGAGCGCCTCGGCGTCAGGGCCAAGGACTTCAAATTTGCGCAGAGGAGAAAGATCCATTACCACCGCGGCTTCCCTGCAAGCATAGTACTCTTTAATCGGACCGTGGCTTGTAAAGCTGGTCGGGAGCCAAAAACCTCGATATTCCACAAAATTGCGCGTGAGCGCGGAAGTCCGCTCGTGAAACCCGCTCTCCCGGGTTAATTGTGGTTCGGCATCAGGAGTCATTCGGTAGGCAATTCCTTTCGAAAACGTGTGTTTTGCCGGATAGACACGAACCTGGATGTCTGATGGATTCCAGCCGTTAGCCGGGTCAATATCGTCAGGGCAGGCGGAAGAGGTACACACGAGATCGGTTAAGGCTCGCAGCAACACATAATCTCCCGGGCGAGACCAAGGTTCGTCCAGAAACAGCGCGTTGCTGCTGTCGATTCCCGTGTTGTAAAAAAAATTGATTGCCGGCCACCCTTGACGTGGCCCTATCCCATAAGGGTTCAAGGCTCCATTGAAATTATCTGTGCAATTGGCATGGCCCGGATAGCCCATGTCGGCGTAATACTTGGCAGTGCAGGCCAAGGCAAATGTGTCGTGGCGGCCGACGGTGTCGCGTACTACTTCAACCAAAGGCTGCATGTCCTGGTCAAAGAACTTGGAGTACAGACCGGGCCTGGGATAGGCAACACCCATCAAGGTTCGCGTGGTGGTGGCGTCCAGCCCGCGCTCGAGACCCCGCTGCAGTTGGCGGCTGCCAAAAGCCAGGAAGTCTGAACACTGGCGGCCGGCAAGGTCAATCACCTGGATGTATTCACCAGCTCTCACTTCATAGGCAAGAGCCGTCGCCTTACTGACACGCAGGTCGAGTCGCAGGTCGGCCAGAGGCAGGGGCAGGGGAACCTCATTCGAAACTGCCACCTC
>QHZP01000170.1:6689-7109 GCA_003224715.1 Acidobacteriota bacterium
CTACCGCCATAGGTTCGCCCGGAGCGACAACTACGCAGATCACAGGGCGCTCAGCGGTGAACACTTCCCGATCGCCCGGTCGGGTCTCGCCACCGAAAAGCTGCATGGCCACAGTGCCTTTGGCATCAATGCGGCGCCGCCCTAGAGCGGCCGTAACAGCATGGGCGTCGTGGCCACCATTTGCCAGGACAGTGGCGAGACCTGACGCTTTGCTGTCAGCTCTCGCGCCTAAAGCCCTGGCGTCTTCACTGCCTTCCGGACTGAACGTAGCAAGTTCACAACGCTGCCGTCCCTCGAGGTCAATGATAGTGATTCGGTCTCCTACATTGAGAGCAACAACCGTGGCCCCCCCTCCACGTACCCGATAGCGCTCCGTGCCGGGCTCCAAAGGGAGCAGACCTGGCTCGCGCAAGCGCGGAC
>QHZP01000171.1:0-9798 GCA_003224715.1 Acidobacteriota bacterium
ACGATTGGGGTAAATTCAAAAGATACGAAGAAGGCTTCAACCAGGAAGTAAAACAACCAGGCAGCGAGCATAGAGGCCAGGATTGCCATAGGTATCTTCATTGCTAAACTTCTCCGGAGCTTTCTAGCAAGTTCTCGGCAAAAATGGGATCAGCGAGGTTTTTTGGGTGGAGCGGGCGCTCTGCGCACGCTGGGAAACGCGCGACGGAGCGCCCGTTCCACCAGACGAGCTAAGTAGCCAACCTGAGACCGCCAAGGGTTGCGGCTAACACCAGCGGATTAGCGACGCTAAGCTTCTCAAAATACCATGGCCTGGCGAGAACTCACAAGCCTAGAGTCCTTTTCGAATAAGAGACGCTGCGACGAATATTGTCGTCTTCAATAGCCAGCATCTTAGTGCTGCTCATCCCACTAATCCTAGGCAAGGGCTTAGCTGAGGCCCGGCTGAGGATCTTGGATTTGAATCGGTCAATCCGGCCGGCATCACGCTTTTCATAGCTGGCCCAATATTTGTCGTCCAGATAAGGGACCTGTAACGGGTCGCGCGTGATCATTTCCAGGCAGAAGTGAATATCTGATCGGCCGCGCCGGAGGAGCTCCATTATCTTTGCCAGCGGTAAGATTCCTTGACCGAGAGGGACTTCCGACAAGAGAAATCCTTCTTCATTTTCAGTTACAGCCATGTCTTTCATATGCGTCGTTACGGCATAGGGGGCGAGCTTTTGCGCAACCTCTACGGAATCTTCAAGGAGTGCTAGATTATTTCCGAAATCCACACAAGCTCCCAGGTGAGGACTGCTGAATCGACGCAATATCTCAGCCAGTTCATCTGCCAGCCATTCCTTGTGATTTTCGATGCCAACCAAAAGACGGTGTTTCTTGAGTATGGGTTCAACTTGCTGGAGCGTTTCCTGCCAATGGGCCGCGAAATCGTTCCATTTTTTCAGCTCGAAAAACTCTTCATAGCGTCGACCGTTGAGGGCTGTGCGCAGACGGGAAACTCCTAGCTCACGGGCAATAGCGGCTACCTGGGTCAAAGCATCCGAGTTTTCCAAGGCTCTGGCGTTTATCGACAGCTCGAGAAACATCCCCTTCTCCTCCAGGGCGGTCCGCAGCCGTTTCAAATAATCTTCTTCAGTTGAAGCCAGCTGAGATATGTCCATCTGGCAACCATCGCCCCCGAAAGATTTGCACAGGTCGATAAACTTCTCAGCCGGAATAATCGGGTCTGCGCCTTCCTGTAGAGATTGACCTGACTGGCGAGTCCGAATGGGGAAAGAGGTGTAGGCAATCCCAAAGGCGCCTGGCGGAGCAGTCTCTTTCGTTTTGATGAATTGCGAGAGCACCAGAGTCGAGAAGGAGTGGAGGAAAACGGCGAGAGCAAGTCGATTCTTGGTCCGAAATCGGCTTCATTAATGATCACCTCATGCAGTCCACATTAAGATGGTTTGGGCAGGACCGACTTCAATTCCTGATCCCAGGGGGGCCGATACGTCTTGGTCAAAAGTTTGGAGGCTTCAGGATCGCCCATGATTTCCTCTTTTTCAGCATTCCAATGAAGAGTTCGGCCCACTTTCATAGAAATATTGGCCAGATGACAAGAGGTAATGGTTTTATGCCCGCTCTCCAAATCGGAGACTGGTGGCCGACGCGACTTGATACAGTCCAGGAAATTACGCACGTGAGGCTGAAACTGGTCTTTGATTTGTTCATAACCATGCCTTCTAAGAGCCGTCGTACGGTATGGCGGAAGGGCTGCCGGCTTGTCACGACGTGTGGTTGTGAATTGGGGGATCTGGTCTTCGGGAGATATCAACAGGTTTGGAAAGACTTCAAAACCGCTGCGGCTGATGGCCAAGGTTCCTTTGGTGCCAGAAAATTCTAAATCAGCCCAAGCGTTATTGGGACCGGCACAGACCTCACGACATGACCAGTTTGTCAAGAACGTGGGATATTCGAAAATGGCCTCAAAAACGTCTGGCGTCTCACCGATCCCTTTTAAAGAATATCTGCGACCCGCCGCCATGACGGTCCGAGGTACCGAATCTGTGGCCCACTGCACAATGTCCAGATCGTGGGAGAGCAAGTTGGTCGTCTGTCCCCCGGAGTAATCCCAAAACCAGCGAAAATGATAAAGACATCGGTGTTGATCAAAGGGAACATAGGGGGCAGGCCCTAGCCACATGTTCCAATCCGCTTCAGCCAGGGGCTGCGCGCCCACCGCGTTTGTGAAGCCAGGCATAATGTTCCTGAATGCAGTAACCCGAGCATTCCTAATCTCGCCGATATGACCGCTTTGAATTAGCTCAACGCATCTCCTATAGTGTTGGCCAGAGCGCTGCTGGGTCCCAACCTGTACCACCCGATCGTAGTATTTGGCGGCCTCTATCATCCAGCGACCCTCCCGTACCACGTGAGTGAGCGGCTTTTCCACGTAGACATCTTTGCCCGCGGCACACGACACTATGGTTAAAAGGGCATGCCAATGGTCAGGAGTTGAAACCACGACAGCATCAATATCCTTGCGATCCAGCATTTTTCGAAAGTCCTTGTAGCCCTCGGCTCGGCTTCCGCTGGTAGAGAGGCCTTCTTGCAAACGGGGTTCATAAACCTCGCAGATGGCGGCGATTTCCACATCGGGCTGAGCCATGAAATCCAGTAAGTGCCGTTTGCCAATCAGGCCAATTCCAATCAGGCCCACACGCACTCGTTCGCTGGCTCCGAGCACGTTCTGGTACGATGCGGCGCTCAACAACGCAGATCCCGTGGTAGTAGCCGTCGTTCTTAAGAAATGCCGCCGGGAAATTCTGTTGCCGTCCATTCCAGAAGTTCACTAAAAGAAAAATGAGAACTGATTAGCGACCAAAGAAAGAGGAAATTTATCAACTGCCCCTTGGGTCGGCAAGAGGCAGAGAAGGTCTAAATACTGGTTAAGAGCGACTCTTTTTGATGCCCATCCTACTCCCGAGGTTTCGCAAACATCGAGCGCATTTGAAGAAAGCGCCAAAGCGAACTCGTGGGGACAACCTCAAGCGTCCCCAATGACAAGTCGTAGCGAGCAACCTCAGACCGCCCACCACTACGGCTTCGTCGGCCACTGACCGCCTGGTGAACGCTTATCAAGCGTTCACCCCTCTCCCAGAGGAGTGGCTGGGGGTGAGGGGAGGGCAGGTTAACGAACTTGGCCAAGGTTTGAACTTCGTCGCCACCAAGTAACCCTAGAGGCAATCTTTAAACCACGGTCCTCAAGAGAATGGCCAGACTTCCTGCGACCCATTATAGATGATTTCCGCATAAAATCTCGACTTGATTCTGTATGTTAGACTGTGACCTCATGTCGACTTGGAGACTCACCATCGAATATAAAGGAACTCGGTATCAGGGCTGGCAGGAACAGGCCAGTGGCCGGACTATCCAAGGGGAATTGAAAAAAGCGGCCAAGGATTATTTTGGTGAAGAAATAGACTTGGGCGGGTCAGGACGCACAGACGCCGGTGTCCATGCGCTGGCTCAGGTGGCTCATCTGAGGGCAACCAAGAAGCGGCCTCCGGAGCAGATTCAACTGGCACTCAATGACCGTTTGCCGATGGACATTCACATTTCGAAAGTGGAACCAAGCTCCGAAAAATTCCACGCACGACTTTCTGCGCTGTCTCGCTACTATCTCTACCAAATCTCAACCCGTCGAACGGCTCTGGCCAAAAATTATGTCTGGTGGGTCAAGGAACCTCTTCATCTGGAACTGATGGCCGCGTGCAGCCGTCTCTTTGAAGGAAGACATGATTTCAGGTCATTTACTGAAAGACCTCGCGAGCAAGGATCAACCCTCGTGGTTATCGAGGAGATCCGGCTGCTTCAAGTTGAGGATTTGATCTTGATTCGGCTAGGGGCGTCCCATTTTCTCTGGAAAATGGTGAGACGCTTGGTTGGAGTTCTGGCTCAGGTGGGAGCGGAAAAAATCAAAATGGATCGAGTCGAAGATTTCTTGAAGTCCCATTCCACCGAGGTGGGTCAATGGACAGCTCCCGCTTCAGGCTTGTTCTTGGAAAGGGTCGTGTATCCGGGCGATTCCCCACCAAAATTGTTTAGGCCCGTGGTTGCGGTGTTTTCGACAAAGGAATGAAGCCTGGGTTCAGGATGCCCTGAGGATCGTATTTGGATTTTAATTCTATCAAACCTCCCCAGTAGTCCCCGAAGTGGGCTTGCCACTTAGCGAGATCAAAATTAATCCAACCCGATAAATAACGCTTCCCGCCGGCGTTCTGGCTTAGATCACTCAAGAGATTCAGTCGAGGCAGGACCTCGGCCAGGAAGGGCTTCGGCACTCCGGAAAGGATGCCAAATCCCATGACAAAATCCGATCTAGGGGTTTGAAAGAGAGGAACCTCGGAGATTGTGCCGCGACATGGCCACAGCAGGATGTGGCCACCTCCGAGCGCATGAGGAGGGAACTGAGACAGCACCTGGTTTATGAACAGTCCCGCACTCTGCCAGGGCAAAACCGTCTCGATCCAGGGATGACAGGCATCCCAGTAGCCGGCACGCTTCCACAAAGCAAATAGGTCTTCCAGGCGAAACAAAAAATTCTGCAGCGGACCCTCTTCCATATGAACCTTCTTGTAGAAAGCAAGGCCAGTCAATTTATCTTCAGACGGGCTGGCGGTAGCAGACTCAAACTCTTCCGTTAAATGTAATGGGAAAAACCAGGCAGCAAAGGGTTGGCGACCCATTCCAGTCCTGCGAAATCCCTGCGGACATGGCACTGCCCAGGACTCGATAAAATCAAAGCGATCTCCCTCCATGACGAATCGGACATCTTTCATCAACTGGGAAAGATCATCATAGAGCAAGAAATGGGTGCGATAGTGAGACCCGGCTTTTCGAAGGCGCAATCGGGCTTTAACGATAATCCCAAATTGGCCCAAGCCGGCTCTAACAGCATTGAAGAGTTCGGCATTTTGTTCGCGGGAACAGGTGAGGACTTCACCCGTTCCCGTGACGACTTCCAACTCGATACACTGGTCTGCCTGAGTTCCGTAACGATGAGAAGCAACTCCCAAGCCCGCGACTGATAACGTTCCAGAGACGGTAACATTTAAATTGTTCGTCAACACCGGAGGCACGAGAGACTGGGGGAGCAGGGTGTTGACCAGATCCCCCCAGAGTATTCCGCCTTCAACCAAAACGGTTTGGCTTTGTGGGTCGAGGTCAATTATCCGATTCAAGGATTTTATATCCAGAATCACACCGTTTTCACTCAAACATTGACCGCTCTGCGAATGTGCACCTCCCCTCGTAGTTAAAGAAAGATTGTGCTCGAAGGCGAAGCGAACGGCTTGGACGACATCCTGAGACGAGCTTGGACGAACAATGACAGCAGGCTTCTTGAATCGGACCTTTCCAAAGTCCTGACTGGCCTCTTCCAAATGAGAGTCCTGGCCGCTTACCAGGCCCTTGATTTCTCGCTGCAGATCCGCGACTAGATTCATAAAGTCACCTTAAATCTTCAGGCGGACTTTCTCACAATCCGGCTAGCTGCTCAACCAGCGTATATATAACTGAATGATCTTTTTGCCCTTTCCCTTGGGCACGGCAGGCCGTAAAAAGTTCATGAATTAATCCAGTCGAGGGAAGCGCCACTCCCAAAGATTTTCCTGCCAGCAAAGCGTTCTTCAAGTCCTTAATATGAAGATCCATTTTGAATCCCGGTTCGAAATTGCGCTGAATAAACATGGGTATCTTCATGTCCAGGGTACGCCCACCGGCCATGCCGCCTCTAATAGCCTCGTAGACGAGTTGAATGTCAACTCCTGCCTTTTGGGCCAAAACCAGGGCTTCCGAGATGGCCTGCAAGGCAGCGGCTACAATGATTTGATTGGACAGTTTGGTAAAGCCTCCCGCGCCGATACGACCAACCCGCACGACGCTCTTGCCCATTTTTTCGAGGACGGGCTTGACCTCATTAAAGACCTCTTCGTCACCACCGACCATAATAGAAAGGGTGCCCTGGACCGCTCCGGTTTCTCCACCGCTGACCGGCGCGTCCAGCATGGTTGCCCCTTTGGTAGAGAGTTCCGCAGCTATTCTTTGGGTAACCACCGGCGAAATTGAACTCATATCTATGACCACACTTCCCGCCTTTAGACCCTGGATCACGCCCTTGGGACCGAGAATGACTTCTTCCACCTCCGGAGAATCTGAAACCATCGTGATGATGATCTGCGAATTCTCAGCCACTTCTTTGGGGGAGCCGACCTGCTGGGCGCCGGCCTGAACCAACTCTTGTGCTTTACTGGCTGTTCGATTGTAAACCACCAAAGAGTAGCCGGCTTTCATCAAGTTTCTTGCCATCGGTTTCCCCATGATCCCGAGTCCAATGAATCCGATTTTTTTCGACATTCAAGTCTCCCATGAAAATCCCCTCTTGGAAGGGGTAGAAGGCGTAGCCTTCGGGGTGGGTCCTGCCTGTTCGGACCGCCCACCCCTGCACCCCTCCCGTGGAGGGGAATAATTTTCATCGGCCGTGGCGCCGCAACGCGGCATGGATAACTCCTTTACAGAACAGTCTGAGCTCTTGGACGGAGTCCAGCCAGCACGCTGCTTCTACGGGCTACAGTCTGTGCTGGCCTGAAAAACTCGATCGGCACCTTTGGTAGCCTCACAGGTCAAAATGAGGTCAGAAAAATCCCTGGATTCGATAACGATTTCCGGATGCACGATCTTCAAATACTCTTGGAAATATCGGCGCTTAACGATTTGGGTGAAGCGATCTAGCTCGGAGTCTTGCACCAGGGCGACGACACAACCTCCAAAACCGGCGCCAGTGAGCCGCGCTCCTACCGCACCCGCGTCCCGAGCGATCTCAACCAGATTATCTAATTCAGGGCAACTGATCTCAAAGTCTTCGGCGCAGCTTCGGTGAGATTCAAACATTAAGTCACCCACTCGTGAGATCTGACCATGTTCCAAAGCCAGAGCGGCTTCCTCGACTCGTTTTGCCTCCGTAAGCACGTGTTGATAACGCTGCCTCAGCGGAAAGCCTTTCAGAGGTTGAGAAAGAATTCTTCCTTCTTTGGTGGTGAGATATTCGGCTTCAATTTGCTGGACAGAGGTTTCTAATTTTCGACTGATTTCACCAAGCCCCAGGGAGCCAGGGGGAAGGGCTTGATCGACAGCAGTTTGCAACTGGTAATCATCCAAGTTTGATTTGTTCAAGTCTGCCAATCGATCGATGTGACAGTTCTCTCCCTTCAGCCTGCGCAGCACCTTATTGAGTAAGGCCACTATTAATCGGCATTCCCTGGGACGGCGATTGTAATCTTCCATGGCCGCCCGCGTCTTCTCTGCCTTAACAAGGCTATTGACCACCATCACCTTGTAGCCTGTGGGAAGTGGCACATGTTTTACACGCAAAGGGAAGAAGTCGATTTTCAAAGCCTGGCCTCTTTCCCCCAGCAGCGAGGCGGCTTGATCCATTCCTCCTCCTTCAGTTCCGACGTAGCGTTCGCCTTTAGCCAGGAGGTCTGCCAGCAAAGCCTTTTCGATTTGAATGTGGTTGAGGTGAACAGTTGCCAAGGCATTGGCAACCACCAATGCAGACGAGGAACTCAGGCCACCAGTCGAAGGCAGGTCGGAGTATACGAGTAAGTTCATGCCCGCTGGCGGCTTCTGAGATTCAGCTTTGGAAGCCACATAGTCCAGGATTGTTTGCACCCCGGCCTTAGAATAGTTCCCCCATTCTCCTTTGGCAAAGGGAGGAATCTGGGAGGCTATCTCATAGTGGCTGTCCGGGAAACGGTCGTCAAGGTTTTTCAAATGGACCTGATTGTCTGGTCTGGAGGAGGCCAAGACGAGAATATCCCGATTGATTGACATGGGCATGACAGGTAGGCCGTTGTAATCTGTATGCTCTCCAATCAAATTAACACGGCCGGGAGCGCGCACCACAACTGGATTAGTTGACTCGGGATAGTGCTCCAGAAATTTGTTAAGGAAGAAACCGTAGCGCGGTTTCTGGTAGCGGATGGTTTCTGCCCCGTAGATGCTCGAGAGCTCTTGCACAATTTCGGCGGAGGAGCTGAGTAGCGCGTCTAATAGTCTCTTAAGAGATCCCATGCTAGAATCAATCGCCTTTGACCTTATCTTCACAGATGGCACGGCTGACCACTTCAATATCTTCCGGTCGTCCAACATCACTCCAAAAACCCTCCAGCCTGAAACCACGCAGCTGACGTTTGTCTCCAATCATCGCCCTAATGGCATCAGTAATCTCATATTCTCCACGAGGCGAAGGCTTAAGGTTCGACGTGTACTGAAAGAGCACGGGAGAGAAAACCATGAGCCCGGCATTGTTCCAGTGGGAGGTAGAAGTTCCCGCCGGGGGCTTTTCAATGATATCCGTGATGAAGTTCTCGTGGTCGATATAAACAGCAGCTCCTCGGAAAGGATCATCCACCCAGTTCAAGGAGAGTAGGCCATCGCAAGGCCGATGCTGGAAATCTCGTGTGAGACGAGGATAATTATTCAACGACGTAATAATGTCACCGTAACCAGCGAAGAAGGGTTCTTCTCCCACCAGCTCCTTGGCCAGGTGAAAGGCTGAGCCCGTTCCGTTTTGAACCCGCTGGCGAATATAGTGAATTTGGACTCCCAGTGCCTCTCCATTCAGAAAATAGTTTTCAACCTGCTCGGCAAAGTAACCCGTGATGAGAATGAACTCTCGAATGCCAGAGTCCCGCAAAGCTATAAGGATGTGCTCCAATATGGGCTTTCGGCAGATTTCCACCATTGGTTTGGGCCTGGACGAAGTTAGTTGCTTCATTCGTGTTCCCTTGCCCGCAGCCAGAATCACTGCTCTCATAAGGTCCTAGCTATCCCATCCGGAGAACTTCACAACTTCGCCAAAGCGAGCCGAGCGATAGGCGGCTTCGAGTATCCGCGAGGCTTTCATCCCTTCCTCGCCGGTCACCCGGGGATCCCGATTTTCAAAAAGGGCCTGGTTAAAATCTTCAATCAAGGGCAAATGAACATTACCCGCTTTGGGCAAATCGAAAGTCTCCAGGCTGTCGGTGACAACCCGTAGTTCACTCCCATTTAGGGGACTGGCCTTGAAATGTCCTCCGGTTCCGAAAACTTCAAAATCATCCAGAGGAAACCGAACACAGTGGCTGGCAAAAGCCAGAGCGTGAACGCCGCTGGCAAAACGGATCAGCAAACTGCCAGTATCTTCTACGGCGATTCTGTGAACCCGCGTATCGGTGACGGCCGAGACTGAGAGAGGGCTGCCGAACAGCATGGTCAGCAGATCTAAGCGATGACTGGCCATGTCCATCAGCAGACCCCCTCCGCTTTGATCTGGTACAAATCGCCATGGGGCAGGGGCCTGGAGTCCTACCTGAGTATGCCCAAACAAAGTGGTTCTGGCCAAAATCGGTTCGCCAATAGCTCCGTGTTCAAGCAGCTCTTTGATCTTCAGGACGACCGGATAGAAGCGCCGGTAGTAGGCAATCCCCAGCTTGACTCTGTTGCTGCGACAGGCCTCAATCATGCGTCGACATTCCTGCGAGTCCATGGCCATGGGCTTTTCACAAAGAACATGTTTGCCTTTCTCGGCGGCCATGATTGTCTGTGAGCAATGAAAAAATACGGGAGTCGCTATATAGACGGCATCAATTTCAGGATCATCCAACAACTCGGAATAATCAGTGTAGGCTTTGGGGATTTGGTGCTGGAGCTGAAATTCGCGGAGGAGACCCGGGTTTTTTCGAAGGCAAGCCCGCAATTGTGAACCTTGGGCCAA
>QHZP01000171.1:9807-10499 GCA_003224715.1 Acidobacteriota bacterium
TTAAGGGCTGGAGCCACACGCTTGTTGGCAATGTCTCCGCATCCGATTAAACCCCAGCCAATCTTTTCTGGCATGATACGGCCGAATCAGTCCAGGACTGCAATGCAATCGATCTCGACACCAATCCCACCAAAAATATCGCCTGCCTGAACAGTAGTTCTCGCAGGGGGAGTTGCTTTAAAATAGGTTCTGTAGACCTCATTCATCGCTTCAAAATCCTTAATGTCCCGCAAAAACACGCTACATTTGACAGCTTTGTCGAAAGACGAGCCTGCCGCCTTTAAGATAGCTGAAATATTATCCATGACCAATTTTGTTTGACTCTTGATGTCACCTAAGACTATTTTTCCGCTACTCGGATCAATCGGTCCTTGACCCGAAACAAAAACCAAGCCGTTGGCTATTATGGCCTGAGAATAAGGAGCCTGAGGCGCCGGACCTTCACTTGTCTTAACCGCCTTTTTCATGTATACCTCCTCTTCTTGGATTTCAACTGTGTTTGGATCGCATTTGTTAAGAGTTGCCGAGTCCTGGTCGACGAACTATGGGGCAAAGGAATTGCAACCTAACACTATTCAAAGAATAAATCAACCTGGGCCGGCGTCGCGTCAGCGGCCTGTCAATCCCTGGCCCTCCCTCACGGTCGGCCTACTGAACAGGACGAGGCTCAAGTCAGTAGCCCGCGCGTCAGC
>QHZP01000790.1:0-1326 GCA_003224715.1 Acidobacteriota bacterium
CTGGGGCCAATCGATCTTCTGATCAACAATGCTGGGATCGCCGCCACGGCAGATCACAGCGAAGTCAACTTCGATAACTGGAAGCGGATGTTTGAGGTTAACGTTGATGGTCCATTTCTTACAACCTGGGCTGTTAAGGACGAAATGATTGCCCGACGTTACGGCCGCATCGTCAACGTGTCGTCGCTGGCGGGGCTCAAGATGAAGGCCCGGATGATCCCCTACGCCACTTCCAAGGCAGCCCTGATTTCATTCACGCGACATTGCGCCGAATCGTTCGCGCCCTACAACATCCGGGTCAATTGCGTGGCTCCCGGATTGACGAACACGGAGTTAGCTCAGTCAGCAAACCCCAGCCTGTTGGAGCACTTGATCTGCGTTACTCCGATGAAACGGATGGGCGAGCCGTCGGAGATAGCCAGTGTGGTCAAATTCCTGCTTTCGGACGACTCTAGTTTCATTGCGGGTCAAACCGTGTCTGCGTGCGGAGGACGGGTATAGCGCATCGTGGGCAAAGGCCACGATTCACGCGCTGAGAATCCGGATTCAAGAAGGGTCCAATTTGTGTCCCACTCGGTGTCTCGACCGGTGTCACCTAGCCTGAGTCGTCCGATATGGCGCGAGAGGTTCAATTCGCGCGGTAAGCATGATCAGGGCCGTCGCGACCGGTAGAAGACTAACGAGTATCAAAATTGTGGGGTATCGCTGGCCGTCGGCCAGCTTCCCTATGATTGTCTGCCAGAAGACCGCCCCAACACTTCCGGCAAATCCGGCGATACCGTACAAAGTACCCACTGAGTGGATGGGTGCGAGGTCAGTCGCTACGGTCTGGATGTTTACGGCCAGAACTGCAAAGCCAAAAAGCGCGATGGACATCAGGACGATGACCCAGCCAGGCGCGACGACCGCATTAATCAAAATGCCGAACGGGAGGAGAGCCGATGACCCCAGCATGCAGCTCTTGCGTGCAAAGCCGACGCTGTGGCCGTGCCGGATGATCGCGCTCGAAATCCAGCCGCCAGTCACTAATCCAATGTCCGAGAACAGGTACGGAATCCACAGCAGACCGCCAATCATGGCCATGCTGAACCCGCGCTGCCGAAGCAGGTAGTCTGGAATCCAGAACAGGAAAAAGTAACTCGTCGAGTCAAGGAGGAGCCGCGCGGCCAATATAGTCCATACCACTCGGAAGCGAAGGAAGTCGCGAACCCGGATACGGCTGGTGAATCCTTCCTCTGTTGCAGCCGTTATGCCGAGAAGGTATTGACGCTCCGACTCAGTTAACCATGAATGTGTGCTAGGAGGGCGGTAGAGGATTTTCCACGG
>QHZP01000790.1:1334-2096 GCA_003224715.1 Acidobacteriota bacterium
GGTTATCAGGAACATAGCACGCCAACCATATCGAAGCGTCAGAAAGGCGATTGTAGGTGGACCGAGAAGAGCGCCAATACTCATCCCCATTAGCAGAACACCCACGGCCTTACTGCGGTCGCGTGGTTGAAACCACTCCGAGATAGCTCGAATTCCGCTCGGAGAGTAAGCCGCTTCTCCAAGCCCCAGCAGGAAGCGGAACACACCGAGCGAAGCTAGGCCCCGTGACAGGGTGTGCAGGCACGCCGCAACGGACCACCAGCTCACAGTTAGATAGAAGCTGAAGCGAGTCCCAAGCCAATCGGCGAGCTTGCCTCCGAACCCGTACGAGAGAGCGTAGGCGCCCATGAACAGATTGAGGATCAGGGCATAGTCGCTGTTGGTAAGAGTGAACTCGTCGCGGATTTGTGGTGCGACGATCGATAGTGAAATGCGGTCGAGGTAATTGACGACGCCTCCACAAAACAGCACGCCAGTGATCCACCACCTCAGAGCAGGAATCTGCCACTGAGACCTGGAAGAGGATTTCTCGGAGACAAGAATCTTGTTATGTTGAGTCATTAAGAAAGCCAACGTTTGCTTCAGAATTCTCTAACGAGGGTGATTGAGCTGCAGTGTGACGCAACCGCTAGCGGAGCATTGCAGCAACACCGCAGCCAGAAATGGGCAAGTGGTGACCAGAACGATTGGTGAGCAAACACGATCTCCATTGGAGCGTTGTGTAAAAGCCTTTGAGGAGTTTGGTTCGGCAAATCGGCACCG
>QHZP01000790.1:2151-4759 GCA_003224715.1 Acidobacteriota bacterium
TGGTTAGGAAGAAAGTTGACTAAACTGAAGTGCTGTCAGGCCAAAAAAGCGCATTCGCGACAGCCGAGAGCTTTGCCAATCGAGCTTGTGGAACTATGCAGCCAACTGCTTGATCAAGCCTACAGTTCCCTCCACTGCTCGCTGCTCCGCATCAGGACGGAAAGCAACCGGCTGTAGAAAAGCTTGGAACATGAGATCGGGCACTGCATAGCTGGCATCGAGTTTCCAACCGCCCGCTGGGTAGTCCTCAGCTCTCGGCAAGTACGACATCAAACTATTAGTGTAGCCGAGCACGAAGGTGTCCTTGAACGGTGATTGCGCCTTAATGGTTAATCCCGTCTCAAAAAAAACCTCCACATTCATTCCGGCGATCACGATGTCGTTCACGCGGATCGCTTGGATGTCGAGATCGAAGACTGGATGACCCTGCTTAACTGCCTCAACCAGCGCGCGGGACCAATGTTCGTACCTCACTGCGACGCGCACTTCCCACTCTTGGGCATCGCGCTGCCGACGTTCCGCCAGAGTCCGCTCCCAGCGAGCGTGTATGGCTTCAGCTTCTTGGAGCGATGGAAGCTCAATGAACTCGAGCGGCACTACTTGTTCGGCCGCGCCCAAATAGGTGCAGGTATCCCCCTCAACCGCTTCCCACGGAGTGAAAAGGATGTTGGGAACGTTGCCGATCGGTTTGCGTGCCCCCGGTCGCAGATTCGTTCGAATGCTGGCAGCGACTTTCAGCGCCTCGCCCCCCAGTACCATGCCGACTCGGTTTTTCGTATCTCGGCAGTCAACCTCATAACCGATGCCAAAGCGAGGATTGATGTTGCCGCCACAGCCTTGCAAGAAGAGTGCGAGACCACCCAGGTTCCTTTCGAGGACCTCGCGCGCCGGGCCGGGAAAGTCCGGCGAAGCGACCATGGAGCGCGGGCCGACTGTGACCGGATGGCAGGAGTAACGAAAGAGGATGGCGATGGGCTTGCCTTCCAGGTCGTCGACACGGATGACGCCCACCGAAGGATCGATGGGATGGCCGGGAACCTCGCCAAGGACATCGTGGCCGTCACGGAACTCGCGACGATAAACACCGATGTGGCATTCGCCCCAGCCAGCGCCGATGCGGGCGGGCTGGAGTTGCCGCTCCGCTTCGGTGACTGCTTCCACCAGCCAACGCGTCAGGTCATTCCTGTAGCGCTCCTTGAGCGGGGTCTCGGCGGAGTCGGGATACTCGGGCAGGGCGGGAGCGCTGTGAGTGTGGCTCATGTTCAGCAGGACATGCGAGGTCGGGATGCCCAGTGCCTGCGCCGCAACAGCGCGCAATTCGGCAGCCTCATCTCTGTTGATGACGGCAAGATCAACCCCAATGATAACCACCTTGGAAACCTCGTTGCTCAGAACCAGCGCTGTAACGGTTAAGTCACTCTCGATGGCCTGGATCGGATCGCCAAAAAGGCGCATTCCCACTTTCCCTGTGCCAAGTAGGGGGTTGATAAAACGGCGGGCGGCGCCGGCATACAGTCTGGACATTGTCTCCTCCCAAAAGAGTTAATATGGTGCGATGATCTCATTTAACCCATTGCTTGATCAGTCCAAGGTTCCATCCGTTTGCAGCCGCTTCGCATCGGTTCTGAGGCCAACTGGTCGCCAGTGAAATTCGCAAGATCATCGAGCCTGGGAATTGATACTTCGGACCTCCGGATCATGCAAGACGTCCCGGAAAGGCCTGATCAAATTCTGGATCAACCGACCTGAACGACAATATTGTTCCAAGGATCACGCATAGTACGGCAATCTGGGGGAACAACGATGGTGCTGTCATACTCCTCAATGAGCACCGGGCCAGACGTAGCAAGCTGATCCAAGTTGCCCCTGTCAATGACCGGCGTTTCTAAGAACCCGGTAGTCGGTCCGAAGTAAGCCAGCCGTCTTTCCGGAAAATTCGAGACAATGGGAGAGTGTGCAAGGACCTCGCCAAGCTGGAGAAATCGAGCGAATCCGACCTGAGACCCGGAGGCTCACTAATTCTACCTGTTCCTCAGAAGAACAATGGCCAAACGTTCGTTCATGTTCTACTTCGAAGTCCCTCCGCAGGTTAACAGCAAGCCCTTCGATTCGGTTTTGCTTTTCGATGGATATTGTTAACTCAAACGACTGGCCCAAATATCGCAGGTCCGCCCAGTGATGAAACGTGATTTCCTCTAAATCGTAGCCTTCTTCTCGGAACATACTGGAGATCATCTCCTCCATGAGGCTCTTCAAGTTCGGCTGAGAGTGAGACTTCTCCACCTCGGATAAACGATGCTTTGGCAGTGGTTCCACCCATGTCGAAAGCTATCGCGCTGCTCAGTCCCATTTCGCGAATCAGCTAGCAAGTGGGCAATCACTCCCGCAGCAGTACCTGATTCCACCAGCCTGACCGGTTGTTCCTGAGCTGCTTTGATGCCTATCATTCCACCGCCAGACTGCAGCATGAAGAGTGGACCCGTGTAATTTTCGTGGCGCAAGCGCCTTAACAGCGAATCCAGGTAGGACCCTAGAACCGGCAGGAGATAGGCGTTAATTACAGTCGTGCCGGTTCGTTCGAATTCGCCGATTTCGGGCAAAACCTTCG
>QHZP01000172.1 GCA_003224715.1 Acidobacteriota bacterium
GGGGAATGCCTTGAGTCGCTCTAACAGGTTGGTCATTGTCAGGCCTTGAGCGTCGATGAAGACGAATTCCAGTTGAGGAAAGGCTTTCTGCAGATGACTCGTCCCGGCGCGGGCCGCTTCCAGGATCGGTGGATAGTCGATGAGGCAAACCGCTCGCTTGGTCTTTGGATGTAACTTCAAAGCCAGGGCCAGCGTCGGCACGTGTTCGGTGACTTCCATCAGGCCTGTAAACAGAGGCTGATCGGACAGATGATACTGCTCCAGCCCCTCGACGCCACAGAAGACTATGGGAGTCTGCGGAAACAGGTCTTCGTGGTATCTCAACAGAAATTCCAAAGCCGTGTTATCGGCGGAAATGATAACGTCGAAGCCCCGGTGCTTGAACTTCTGCCTATAGTATTCGTGCAGTACGAGCAGGTGCTCGGGACCCGGATGTCGCCGGACATCCATATACTCGTGGGGATGGACTGCCAGGCCGTGCTCTCGAAATGTCGAGCGGATAGGAGTGCAGGATCAGGATTTGAGGCGATGGGCGGTTCGTTGCTGTGACTTCGGCAGCGAGCTCGCCCGCACAGCGCAGCAGAAGCAGGACGGTGCACAAGCACCTCCTGATGCTTCGCGAGAAAGCCTTCAACCGACGTTGGCTAGACGAGGGACCCATCGTGTCAACCCTCTCAAGTGAAGAAGATGGCTCTGTCACCAACTATCGGTGCGCCACTCAGATACCTTAGCCTCCTGACTTTAGATGAGGAATGTAATGGAGCCATCCATGCCGCCGGGGCGGCACCACCAATAAATGAAAATTATTGCCCCTTGGAAGAGGAGGTGTGAAAAAATTGGGAGGGCGAGCCTCCTGGCGAGCCGTTGCGCCAGCAAGTCCTTATCCTTACCCCATGAGCCTCGGCGGGAGCCTCGCCCTCCCGATCTCAGCCGGTTTTGAACTTCTTCACACCTTCAGGGGGTGCAAGGGATGTCCTGTAGCGAACATGGCCCTGGAAAGCCGAAGTACACTTCCCTACGCTCCCCTTGATAGGGAGGATTTTTCAGTGGAGCCACCCATGCCGCACGGCGGCGCCAAGAATGAAAATCATTCCCCCTTCGAAGGGGGTGTAGGGGGACGTCCTGTTGCGAACATGGCCCTGGAAAGCCGCAGGACACCCCCCTACGCCCCCCTTGATAGGGGGGATTTTTCAGTGGAGCCACCCATGCCGCCCTCGGGCGGCGCCATTGAGCATGAAAATTATTCCCCTCCGCTGGAGGGGTGCAGGGGTGGGTTGTTCCCAACCGGAAGACCCACCCCGAAGGCTGGTGCCTTCTGCCCCTCCCTGGAGGGGATTTTCAGGAGAGTCATCCATGCCGCACGGCGGCACCACCAAGGATGAAAATCATTCCCCTCCACGGGAGGGGTGCAGGGGTGGGTTGTTCCCAACCGGAAGACCCACCCCGAAGGCTGATGCCTTCTGCCCCTCCCTGGAGGGGATTTTCAGGAGAGTCATCCATGCCGCACGGCGGCACCACCAAGGATGAAAATTATTCCCCTCCACGGGAGGGGCGCAGGGGTGGGTTATCCCGAACCATAGGACCCACCCCGAAAGCTGATGCCTTCTGCCCCTCCCCAGAGGGGATTTTCAGCGGAGATTCAAAAACAGGCTTGGTTTGGCACCTCTCTGCGCGCATTCGACAACCGTGTTTTCGGCTGCCGACTGGCGTTCTCACCGACCTCGAGTTCTGACGTGTTATAATGTCGCTTCGAATTACCCGGTGTCGTCACCTTGTCCCTTAGGAGTTCCGGTCATGAAAGGAAGACCTCGCTACCTTGCCATCGCTGTTGGTGTTTTGCTTCTCATCCTGATCGCGCTTCCGTTCTTCATCAGTGTTAATTCCTTCCGGCCAGTGATCGAGCGACAGCTCTCGTCTGGGCTGGGTCGCCAAGTGCACGTCGGGAACCTCAGTCTTTCGATCTTTTCTGGCGGCCTTTCAGCGGAGGATCTTTCCATCTCTGATGATCCCAACTTCAACAAATCGTCGTTCCTCACTGCCAAGTCACTCAAGATTGGCGTCGAGCTGTGGCCGCTGATCACGTCGAAGACCTTGAACATCACAGGCCTCACTATCGAGAAGCCGGAGGTCATCCTGATGCGCAACCGACAGGGGGAGTGGAACTTTTCCACGCTGGCCACGGATTCGAGCAACCGACCGGCGGTGGCAAAATCGGCCGGCCGCGCGCCCCCGGAGTTCACGGTCTCCCAACTGAAGCTCGAGAAAGGTCGTGTCACCATTGGTTCCACGGTGTCCGACAAGAAGAGCGTCTACGACAACGTGGACCTGGAAGCGACTAATCTCTCGGTGAAGTCCCAGTTCCCGGTGAAGCTGACCGCCAACCTGCCGGGGGGTGGCGGCTTCAAAGCGGACGGCACTGTGGGACCTGTCAACCGGGCCGACGCCTCGCTCAGCCCGCTTGACGCGAAGCTTACTATCAGCGGCCTTGACCTGGCGAAGACCGGCTTCGTAGACCCCAGCGCCGGCATCGCCGGCATCGTGGATGTCACCAACAGGTTGCAATCCAAGAATGGACTGGCGCGGACCCAGGGCAGTGTGAAGATGAACAAGCTGCAGTTGGTGAGGGGCGGGGCTCCCTCGGGAGTGCCGGTGAGCGTGGATTTCAACATCGACTACGACCTGCGCAAGAGCATGGGGGTACTCAATCAGGCAATCGTCAAGATCGGCAATGCGGTGGCCCGTCTCTCCGGTACTATCGACCGGCGCGGCGAGTCCACGCTGCTCGACATGAAGCTGGACGGCCAGAACCTGCCTGTCCATGACCTGCAAGCTGCCCTTCCTGCCTTCGGAGTCATTCTCCCAAAGGGCTCTTCACTGGAGACGGGAACTCTCAGCGCCAATCTGAACATCCAGGGCCCTCTCGACAAGCTTGTGACCGCCGGCAACGTCGGCGTGTTCAATGGCAAGCTGGCCGGCTTCGACATGGGCTCCAAGATGGGTGCTCTCTCCACTTTCTCGGGTATGCAGAAAGGCGGGGGACATACTTCCATTGAGAAGCTGACGACCAATCTACGCGTGGCGCCGGAAGGGATCCAGCTCGCCAACCTTGACCTGGTGATGCCCGCAATGGGTCAGCTGACTGGCGGCGGAACCATCAGCTCCAGCCACGAGCTGAACTTAAAGATGTTGGCCACGCTGAACGCCCAGAGTGGCCTAGCCTCCACTCTGAGGAGCCTCACCGGACGCGGTCTGTCGAAGAATATCCGCATTCCGTTCAGGATCGAGGGCACTTCGGCTGACCCGAAGTTTGTGCCCGACGTCGGAGCAATGGTCGGCGGCGAGGATTCTGAATTGGGAAATAGATTGGACAGCAATCCCCAGACCAAGGGACTTAGTGATGTTCTCGGCGGGCTCTTGGGCGGCAAGAAAGGGAAAAACAAATAGCCGCTGTCGAAACTCAAGAGGACTAGGACTCTCATCGTCAGCGGGTAGTAGTCTCGGCGTTCCGAAAATCAGTCTCGCCCTTTGTCCGGGCCGCCCGACTGGGGCGTTACGAGCGCTTTTTCTGCTCGAATTGCGCCTGCACGGCGGGGTTGTCCGCTGCCTTTTGAACGTCGGCAGGGAAATCTGAAATCTCACACCTGGCAAACCTCGATCACAGTCTCGCGGACCTTCGTTTGACATACAGCCGCCCCAATCGAAACGATAACCGTCTCAAAAGCGACGCTTGCATCCGCGAGCATCTCCAATTATAAATAATTTGCCGGTGGAGTGTCGATTCGAGTACTTGCCGTTCGACTTATGAATGCAGGCAGATAATGAAGGCGTGGACAGAGCGTGAGCGCCTGATGGGCTGGTGCGGGCCGAGAGCTTCATGACGCCTTTCTGCAAGGTTGATCTCCACCCGGGTGGCCTCTTCCATTGCAGCCTGCGATTCAAGAACAACTTTCTGTCGACTCATGTTGCAATGTCTGGTTATTTAGTCGAACTCGTCACAAACAGAGTAGGATAAGAGGGAAAATGCCATGATTGCCGTTCACAATTTCAGACAGTCTGAATTTCGAGAAAAGGTAACCGAAGCCATTTTGGAAATGCTGACGCACTTGCCCGAAACCCACAGGAACATCTTCATCTGGAACCACTACCGCGGTTACCCGCCAAAACAGATTGCAGAATTCCTAAGATCTAGTTCTTCTGAAGTCGAAGCCACGCTCGCCGCGGTCAATTCAATTCTTTATCAGAGAACTCGCAGGCTGTTCGAGGAAAATCTGCAGCGCGACCTATCGCCCGAAGACCGCGACATTTGGGACAAAGGTGTCTATCGCGAAACCGTTGAGCCGGAGCGGATCGTCTTCACCGATTCCGTTGCAGATGAGGAAGGCAACCCAGTCCAGCCTGCGTTTGGTATGGACCTCCGGCCACCCGCCAGAAACCTGGGTGGCGCTGACGTTCGCCGAGCCTGAAGGACGAAGCTCACGATCCACGCTCGCTTCGATTGGTCGGGGATCGTGACCCGCGTGGACCAGGGATGTCATGCAGTAGGGGTGGCCAAACGTAATGAAAGGACAAACCAATGACCGCAACTACCAAAATGCAAGTCGACCTTGCAAAAAATGAAGTCGTCTTCACACGCATTATTAACATGCCGCGAGCACTCGTGTTCAAGGCGTGGACCGATCCCCAGCAGATGGCACAGTGGTGGGGGCCGCATACTTTTACAAATCCTGTCTGTGAAATGGATGTGCGGCCGGGCGGCACGTATCGCATCGTCATGCGCAGCCCCGATGGCGTGGACTATCCGATCAAGGGCGTCTACCGCGAGATCGTCGAGCCCGAGCGGCTCGTCTACACCCAAGACCTTGCCGAAGTCCCGGCCGAGTGGAAAAACCTCCTGACCGAGATGCTTCAGAAGGCAGGGCGCAAGCTCGTCCTGGAATCCCTCATGACAGTCAAATTCGAAGAGCACGACGGCAAGACGAAGCTCACGATCCGCACTCGCTTCGACTCGGTCGCGGTTCGCGACGCGATGCTGAAGATGCAGATGGCCGAGGGATGGGCGGAGAGCCTGGAACACCTCGAGGAACACCTGGCGAAAGCCTGACTATCGGTGCCAGCTACCATAAAAGGAGACGAACCATCGTCGAAAAAAATAGTGCCGCCCTGATGCTGGCGAAGCAGTCGGATGGGGAGATCGTCCTTACACGCGTTTTCGATAGGCGGCACGGGCTCGCCTTCAAAGCGTGGATCGATGGAAGCAGGTTGTGCACTGATGGGTCCCGTAGATCGGCGTAGCTCTCGGCCTGCCCTGATAGATCCGAGGTTCTTAATGATACAGATTCATCCGGAGCGCCGGGCAACATCCCTACTTCTGATGTTGGTGGCCTGGCTGTTTGCTCCCCTCGCAGGCTCAGCCCTGACCCCTTCATCAGATACTCACCTGGAAACCTTGATTCGTCAGGTTCGGTCGGAGGTCAAGCCGGATCAGGCGATGCAGTACATGCGCCAAGTCTATGCGACCGATCGGTGGTTCACCTTTCCCAAGTTTCAGGAAACCGCCGAGTATCTGGCGAGAACGATGAAGGAAATCGGACTTCAGCAGGTTCAGGTCCTCGGCGCCCCGGCAGACGGAGTGAGTCAATTCGGTTACTGGACTATGCCTTTGGCTTGGGATGTCAAGCAGGCACGGCTGGAGCTGGTGGGTCGGAACGTACCCGCAGAGTTCCGTGTGTTAGCCGATTATGAAAAGGTGCCCACCTCGCTGGGAATGTGGAGTGGCCCGACATCACCCGACGGCGTGACAGCCGACCTAGTCGAACTCAAAGACACATCACCGGTCGCCGTCGAGAGACTCGAACTGAAGGGGAAGATGGTTCTGATTCATGAGAACCCTGCCAGCATCAAGTGGCTGCTGGCTAAGAAGGGAGCGCTGGGAGCGATCAATACTTTCACCGAGAACCCGGCGCTGGAAAACGGCCGCGGGTGGGCCTTTATTCGAAACAGTTCAAAACTGCTTTGCTTTTCAATCTCGCCTCGTCAGACGGCCTTCCTCAAGCACCTCATGGAGAAGCGTGGGGCGGTGCAGGTCAAAGCGAAGGTCGATAGCCGCTACTATTCCGGGATCTATCCTTATGTGACGGGTGTGATCGCCGGTACTTCGCCCGAAGAAGAAGTTCTTACATTAGGACACACCTCGGAGCAAGGTGCTCATGACAACGCTACCGGGGTGGCGGCCATGGTGGAGTCGCTGGCAACTCTGAATCGGCTCATCAGTGCGGGAAAATTGCCGAGGCCACGACGGAGCATCCGCATTCTGGCTATGGGTGAGCTTTATGGATCGATGCATTATCTTGCCACCCATCCGGACAGGGCCCGCCACACCCTGGCGGCCCTCTGTCTTGATACTCCAGCCGGCTTTTACCATCTGGCGGGGACCGAATACACCTTCTACTTGAATCCCCATGTTTCCAAATCCTATGTTGACGCCTTCACGCTGCGGGTGGCGAAAGCCTATTTCTCCGAGTTGTCTCCTCCGCGACCATGGCATTGGCGGGAGTATGATAGCGGCACGGACAACTATCTGGGAGATCCAACCATTGGGATTCCCACCACGTGGCCTTACAGCGGCACCGGTGTTCACACGCACCACAACAGCGAAGACACTCCGGAAACTGTGGATCCCCGATCGTTGCGTGATCTGGCAGTTCTGGATGCCGTTTATCTGTATTATTTAGCGTCAGCCGGGGAGTCTGAGGCGCTCTGGCTGGCCGAGGTAGCGCTCAACCGGGGCTACGAGCAGGTCGCGCATTCTTATTCATCCATCCTGGACCGCGTCCTGACAGGAGCAGATCCTGGGCCGCTGGACCAGCTACTGCGCCAAGGGCTGGACCAGATCGCGTATTCGGTAGATCGCGAAAAACAGGCGGTTCTTTCCGTTGTGAGACTGATTCCCGAAAGCGGGCGTGAAAAAACAAAACTGAGCTTGTCTCCGCTCCTGCAAAACCTGGAAAGCTTCAGTCAGGCACAGGCAGAGCGATTGCGGGTTGCAGTGAACCGAAAAGCCCGCGAACTCGGAATCGCAACGCCCGTCGAGCCTGCCGTGGCGGCGGTGAACGCCCAACTGGCAGCGGCAAGCCGAATCGTGGTCAACCGTAAAAAGATCGGGACCATTCCACTCGATGACCTGTCTGTGAACCAACGCGAAGGTTATCCAGCCGCGGGGTTCTCAGGAACGCCGGTGACGGCTCTGTATTGGTGTGACGGCCACAGAACTTTAGCTGAAGTGATTCGTCTGACCCGTCTTGAACTGGGGCCGTCGGATTTCGATTTTCTTGGATATTTCCACTTTCTGGAACGACACGGCTACGTGGAATTTGTGAAAGGATCTCAATAGGTCCGCTGAGCGATTTCGGTGAACGCGATTCATAAACTCTCAACCACAAAGAACACAAAGAGCACAAAGACCTGTGCCAACTACTGATGGGTATGAACACGTTGGCAGTCCGCGTTCCATCAGCGGAGTGGAAGTTTCCACATATTGTTCTGAGAGCTAGCTGCGAGACAGAGCATTGACTCCGACGCCCCTCTTTGTGCTCTTTGCGTTCTTTGCGGTTAAATCAGTTGGCGCATTTTAACGCTAGTACAGCATATGCCGTAGCTGCGTCACTCATGAAACGGCCGATATCGGAAGACAGGTCTCGTTGTTTGTTCAGCGAATAGGCTAGCCAGCGACCTTCCGACTTGTCCTGATGTCGCATTAGCCAAGCCAGGCCCCGCTTCAACTGGGGCTGATCGCGCCCTACGCCCGCCTGCTGCAGCACGAAGGTGACGAGGCCGGTGGCATAACCGTCGCTCTTGGTCTCCAGAGGGGTATGGTCTCTTCGCTTCCACGCTCCGATGAACGAAGACAGGCTAAAGCCCCCATCCGCCTGCTGCCGGCTGAGGGCGCGATCAATAATGGACTGCTGCTGGGCACGCGTTAGCAGTCCAGGAATCTTCGTCGACGCCCAGAGCAGCATCACGCGATCGATCAAGATTTGCGAGGCGAGCGGCTGCACAAGATATTCTCGGAGCAATTTCATACCCTCCTGAATCTCTCCGGTAGAGCGATAGTTGCCGGGCGCAGAGCCCACGGCGATCGCTGCGAGCGTCGCTCCGTAATACTGCGAGTCACCCTCCCAAGGCGAGTTGTGAAACTGCAGCCAGGACCACGCCCCCTTGGCTTCGCCCGTCTTCAACTGTTGCGCCCACATATAGTCAAGCGCCAGCCGCGCGTCAGAACTTAAATGACCTGTGGGCCCATCGTAACCTGCTAGGATCAGAGCATTGAGAACGGACTCGGTCCCGCGCGACTCAGCGGTCTTGGGGACACCGCTCGTCTCGTCGGAATAGAAGGGCTGAACTTCCTTCCACAACCGGACACGCTTGGTGACGTTGTCCAGAAGCTTACGTTCGATTGTCGAGGGGGCTCGCTCTACAAGAGCAGCTCGAAGGGCGGGCCGAGCCATGGCGTAGGGCACCGCTGTGTGACAGGAGACGCAGAACGTTTCATGATCGCGGGCAGCCACCGACCAGCCCATCCACCAATCGAGCCGCCGATCGAGGTAGGCGGCGGCCGCCTGGTCGTTCCAGGACGCAGAGTCGGCGATCGAGGAGGGCGTCTCTTGGCCGAACAGGCTCGTTGCGAACCCGGCGGCCAAAATGCAGGTTTTCAATCTCTCGAATTTAGACATTTTAATAACGTCTCTGTCTTATGAGCCGCTCGATTCATCGAGGGGATTGGACATTTTCGCGATTTCAACGGCAAAAAAAAGGGGTAGCGACAGGCATTCCTGCCTGTCAAACTCGTCTCTGCAGCAGCTCAAGCCAGGCAAGAATGCCTTTCGCTACTTGAAATGTCCAATCTCCAGAGTCCCTCGATTTATCGGGGTTGCCGTATTACGGTGTTATCGGAAAGTCACCCCCCAGACGCAAAAAGAGGTGTTCCTCGTCAAAAATAGCAGCTGCGCGTGCCCATCTGGCGCGTCAGGTGCGGCACAATGCCCAGTTGACGCTCCATCAACATGAGCTGCCCGCGGTGGTGCATCTCATGCTCCTTGACGCTCATCAGCATCTCGAACCGGGATTTGCTGGGCGGCATCATCCCCTGCGGATACGCAACACGCTGGCTCAAGAAGTCTTCCGATAATCCCTCCAGCAATTGGGCGAACTTGTCGCCCTCGGCACGCAGCAGGCCGACTATCTCGCCCTTCGGCCGCACCAGCTGTTCCTCGGCTGTCAGTGCGCCCATCGAACCGAAGAAATCGAACCCCTCGAGTGTGGTTCGCCGTTCGATGAAGTGAATTTGCTCGCCCAAACGCGGCATCAGCGCGATATGGACCAGCATCTGCGCCACCGTTCGTGCCTTGGGTGCAGCCCGGAAGCCGTAGTGCTGCTCGGGAATATCCTCGGCTATAACGATGGTGTTCTTCCGCACCGTGCGAAAGCTCTCAGCCAGTTCTTTCGATCCGTAGTAAATCATGGTCGTGATCCTCCAATGGGTTTCAGCGCCACTCTAGCTGCCGAGTGGCGGTATTGTCAAGTTGAGGCGATCACCGGTAATGCTCCGTTTGCGGTAGTATTCAGGACCACGCTTAGCGGTTTGCTTGCCGCCGATCTGACCGGCACGTGCGGTGATGAGTTCGTCAGGGATTGGTTTGTGACAGTGTGGACAAAGGAAGGAATCAGCGTCTGGCTTTTTCATGCACTCAGCATGAGCAAGCCTTAGTGAGGTGTCAAGAGGGAAATGAAATTTAGCAACACACTAACGGAGCATTACCCGATCACCGGCAGCCGAGAATTTGCGGAAAACTGTTGGCTTAGCCCGCTATGGACGTTACAAGGAGAATTTTGTCCTCGTGTTGCGGAGGTCTGCGAGCCCGAAGCGCCAGCGAGGGTCAGTGGCGATGGTCCTCGCCGGCGCTTCGGGCTTCCTGTCAGGCGTGGCGCAGGGATGTCAAGGGTGCCAGGCCTTTGTTTCACGGTTATGCACGGCGAAGCGGGAATTTTGTTCTCGTTTTCTCAACTCACGCCCCTCACCAGGGAGCCTTCTCAAGGCTCCCTGGCTCTCCCCGCTTGCCCGGGGAGAGGGAGAAGACTGGGAATGGGGCGCCAACCCAGGGTTCCGCTGGCGCTCCACCCCGGGCTACCAATATTCCGCCCCTAGCGGGGCTTCCACAAAACCCTCAGCCATTCCGACTCCTGACTCCTTGTCGCAACCAGCGGTGCAGTAGCTTGCGGAGCCAGGGATATCAAGGCCGCCAGCCCTTGGTTAGTTAGCCGACATCATGTTGGACGGCCGCGGTCGGGCCGGCGGGTTTTGACAGAAAAAGTGTGGTCTCTCCATACAGTCCCACGTGAGCCGCCGGCATGACTCTCTGTCCGGATTTCTACTATGGTAAAAAATAGCTGACTAAACGTCTGATAGATATTAGCAGTGCATCTTCAGGCGTTAGGAATATTTGCTTTGGCGATTGGGGCTCGCACCAGCCGGCGGTGATCGGCCCCGTAGATTCCTGGCCGTCAGAAAACGTGCTGGGTTGCCTCCAGATAGGCTACAATTCCTCTCTGACTTTAAGCTTCGAAGAACCTCTCGATGAAAGGAACGATCATGTTTGACGGCGTTTGCAGGATCCTCTTGGTATCGACAGGCTTTGCCTGCTTGTGCCTTTCGCATTCTCATGCGACGAATACGCAAGTCAATGAGGAAGGCGCAGTCTCTTCAAACAGGCCCGGTGGCCTCGGCTTCTCCAAACGGAGCTATACCTACAAGGTTGTAGGGGACTGCAAGATCGAGGCCGACGTCTATCGGACTCCCGATGACAACGTGAGTCCTGCCATCTTATGGATTCACGGGGGCGCCTTGATCCTCGGCAACCGGGAAGGGCTGCCTCGCCAACAGTTGGAAAGGTACGTCCAAGCAGGCTATGCGGTCGTGTCGATCGACGATCGTTTGGCCCCGGAAGTCAAGATTAAGTCAATTATTGAGGACCTTCAGGACGCTTACAAATGGGTTCGCCAAAGAGGCCCCGAGCTGTTCAGAATCGATCCTGACCGCATCGCCGTGATTGGGCACTCAGCCGGAGGATATGTGCCGGGTCTACCAAACTATTAACCGCCGCTCAGCCCGCGCACCCGTGGCAATTTCGCGGACGCGCAGCGAGTAAGTGCCTTTCCGCTGATTGACTGCCAGGGGAAGCTCCCAGAGGCCCACTCCTCGCGGTGCTGCCAGGTTGCGAGTCAGCATGGACAATTCCTGACCCTCCGGATCGAAGATCTGCGCTCGAAAGGCATGCGTGTCCCCGAGCTGCCGGCCTTCCAGTCGAAGCGTCACCTTGACTAAATCACCGCTCCTGGCCCGCTGCGGTGCTTGAATGGACACCCCCTTGACCGGTTCTGGCAAGACCGTAAGAATGACCGGTTCGGTGTCATTCAGCCTGACGACCCACCGGCTCGTTTTCCCCAGAAGCTTTCCGGCGCGCGTATCGTACAGTGCCGCCGGATTCCCCAAATCGACCTTCAGCTCCAGCGGACCACGCAGCGCCTTCTGGTCCCGGGAATCGTCATCGTTGTCTCTCCCAATGTTCAGACTGTAGTTGCGATGGAGGCCGAGCAGACGAAGATCGCCGCAGCGCCATGGATGCACCTCCACACCGGTAACTGGCTGACCATTGGTGCTCGTAATGCCATAGGGCCTGGAAACTCCGGCCTCCTGGAGTATTGCCGCTATGAGGCGGCGCAGGCCCTCTCCAGCCGTGGATTCCGTCCGCTGCAAATAGTAGTTTGTCATCAGCAGATTCAGATAAACAGTCTTGCCCTTGCCTTGTTGCTTCATGATGACGGCGGGTGTGCGCCTTGAATCCTGATAGCGTGCTTGTCCGTCGGGACCAACCCGGACGCCGGGTTCCGCAGTAGAAATGTTCTCCAGGTCTATGCCGCTTGCAATCTCGGCTGGAGCCTGTACCGCTTTCAGCCCCGGCGGGCCAGGAGCAAAGTCGGTGTTTGTTCGCTGAATGCCGAAAAGGTCGTCCAATTGGCCCTTCGGCAAACGCTTGCAATGCGCATCCATCAAGGCCGTTCGGGAATCCGCGACCAGCCAGCCTCCCCGTTCCACAAAGCGGCGCAGGGCCTTTGCCTCTTGGCTCGACATGGCCACTGACTGAGGTAAAATCATGACCTTGGCGTCCATGGAGTCGAAGGCGCCATCCTCCAACTGAGCGTAGGAGACGAAGTAGTATTGTTGGAGGTTGTCCTCGATCAGGTACTGCACTGACTGCCGGAGCCGGAGGAAGTCAGATTCCATGTACTCCGGCCGGGACTGGTGCTCGATCCAGGCCTCACCGAGAGGCCGGTGCTCAATCATCCAGTGGGCCGTAATGGAAGGATGAGAATAATGAATGGCAATGGGGTCATTGAGTCGCTCCATGTGCTGCAGTTGCTTCACGATCCCCCCAGTGAGCTCTCGATAAGTCGGCGCAATCCGTGCCCCCAACTCCGTGAGCTTGCCAGCCGCGTCCAGGTAACGGTTCTGCTCGTCGTAGATGATGACGCCACGGTCGCCGTGCAGTGCCTGGTACCACAGTCGCCAGATCTCCATGGCGTCAGCGCCAAAACCGGTCGTAACCGCCGGCTTGTGGGGAGCGAAGGACCGCCAGATTTCCCGATTGACGCCGATGTTATAAGGTTCAATCACATCGATGGCCCTGGAAAGCAGCCAGTAATCGTACCCGCCAAAGGCGCTGGGCGCTTGAGCACCTACCAGCCCGCCGATGGCCGTGGGGTCCACCGATTTGACAGTCTCGCTGGCTTTGCGCGCCGCCTTGGCAAACGTGAGATTCATGAAGGTCCGATGGTCCGCCCAGGCCGACCAGTTGTCGTCCCCTCGCTTCATCATTTCATCGGTGGTCAGAGGAGTCACTTCTTCCAGGTGCGTGAATTGTGTTCCCCACTGCTGGTTGATCCCTTCCAGTGATCCATATTGCTCCAGCAGCCATTGCCGCATGGCCTTGAGCGTTAGCGGGCAGAGGCAGAAATCCCAGGCCTCGATCAGATTGGCCACGCCCGTTTCGTCGGTGGAGTGAAAGAAAGGCTTGAAGCGCATTTGTGCGCCGACGGTTTGGCGGATCTTCTCCATGGCCTTCGCTTCCGCCTCAGGATCGTGAAAGCAGGGTTGACGGAAGAAGGCGTCTTTTCGGCTGCGGTCCGCCTGGTAAAGCGCCTTGGCCTCGCGCATCAGGCGTTCTTTCCCCGGGATGATAGGTGAATGGTAAGGAGCGAAGAAGTCGAAAGCCATCTGGTCGCAGTAGAAACGGTAGTTGTCCTTCCACCAGATGGCGGCGCCGTCGCGCTTGCGGCTGGCCACGTTTTGAATCTGGCCGGCCGTGACGCCCAGTTGCCTCAGGGCGGCCTCCTGCTCGGGTTTGTAGGGGTAGTACATGATCACCTGGTAATCGTCCCAGGGTTCGTTGGGAGTGACGATGAACTCCGTGCGCGGCGCCTTCACTGTGGCTTTTCCGACAGTCAACTCGGCCTCGAGGTAGTTCAATAGGGCAACGGCTGGCCTGAGTGGAAGCTCGAAAAGCATGGCCTGATCTTTCAACCTCACCTTATGAGATTCAACAGCCACTGTTCGGCCGTAACTGTCAGTCCAAGTCAAGGTGAGCCGGCCCTGGCCGGAAAGCGGCGAAGAGAGCAACAAGGTTCCCTTCAACTTATCATTGCGGGTGACCGGCCCCTTCTCGATTTGCAGCGTTTGTGCAAATGCGTTGGTGGAGAACAGCAATAGCAACAGATAATTCTTGAGCATTTCTTTCTCCCAGTTTCAATCGTTGCGAGAAGAAGAATAATCCAGCGAAGGGAGGGAAAGCAAATCTGGAGGCATCGACTTCGGTTTTCCTTGTTGCTTCTGTTGCCAGGATGAGCTACTTTCACGTTCGCGAGAAACTGAGCCAGCCAGAATATGCAAGAACAAGACCTGAACCGCCGTCATTTTCTCAAGCATCGCTGTGATGTCCTGGACTGGTGAGGCTGGAGTTTCGCGCTTGGTCGGCTCCGCGCCTTCCGTTCCCAACAGTGGCCTCATCTTCCCAAGACTGATGATAGCGAGGAAATAGCACGAATCCATCGGCAGCTAAGTTGCCGGGCGACCTACGGTCCGAAAGTGGCGGGGGTTTGGCCAACCTTTGGCCACCTTCTGAGATCGTGGTAGGCTCGTTTCGAAGATCATGAAAGCGATAGGTCGGCATCGTTTATTCAAGCAAGGGTTGCGCATCGGTTTGTTTGGGCTCATATCGAGCCCCTTTGCCTTCGAATTCCTGGCGGGCGACTGGCCGCAGTTCCGCGGTCCGCAAGGATCGGGAGTGTCGGAGACGACCGGGCTCCCCGTTCAATTTGGCCCCCGTGAAAATGTTGTGTGGAAGGTGTCTCTGCCTCAAGGGCATTCCTCGCCAGTCATCATTGGGAAAAAATTGCTCCTGACAGGCGCCGAAGGCAGAAAGCTCATCACACTGTGCCTCGATCGTGATTCGGGTAAGGTGCTCTGGCGGCGCGAGGTTTCTCGCGACCGCATTGAAAAGTATGTTGAGGGCTTTAACACGCCGGCCAGCCCCACGCCTGTAACCGATGGCGAGAGTGTCTATGCGTTTTTTGGGGATTTCGGACTGGTCTGTTACGACCTGACAGGAAAAGAGCGCTGGAGACTCCCCTTAGGACCTTTCAACAATATCAACGGGCATGGCTCGTCTCCAATTCTCGTGGAGGACAAGCTCATCATGCTTTGTGACCAGGACACCAACGCCTTTCTGCTGGCCGTCGACGCAAAAACTGGGAAGCCTCGTTGGAAAGCTGAGCGCCCTGAAGTGACTCGCGGTTACGCCACGCCGGGAATTTTTCGACCGAAGATCGGTCCGGCTGAGCTGATTGTCCCCGGCGCCTACGAGTTGAGTGCTTATTCTGCGGACAACGGCGAGAAGCTGTGGTGGGTGAAAGGTCTCTCATGGCAGTCAAAGTCAGTCCCGCTGATTGACGGAGAGATGATCTATGTGAATTCTTGGGAAACCGAAGGGGATCAGGCTCAGCCCAAGCCCGATTCGCTGCCCTCATTTGAGAGTTTGCTTGCCCAGCACGACAAGAATAGAGACGGCAAACTCTCGCGGCAAGAATTGCCGCAAGTCGATGATGAAGACTGGGAGGACCGTGATCTCGACAAGGACAACTACCTCAATGCTCGGGAATGGGACTATCACCGCGCGCGCAAGTTGTCCAGGAACAATCTCCTCGCCATTCGTCATGGCGGTCGTGGAGATCTAACAGACACCAATGTGGTGTGGCGCTACAGCAAATCGTTGCCTAACGTCCCCTCGCCCCTGCT
>QHZP01000181.1 GCA_003224715.1 Acidobacteriota bacterium
TTGCGGCTGTTGACCGGCAACTCCGCGATGCGCTCCGGGTCAATCGACGTCGTAGCGGCGGTAGAAGTGAGGTCGATCGCAGGCGGCTGATCGGTGACGGTCATCTGTGCGCTGACCTCCGCTAGGCGCAGCGTGATACCGAGCGCGGTCGTGCGACCCAGAGCGAGTGTCACGACCCGGTTGACATACGGCGTGAAGCCTTCGGCCTCGACGCGCACCTGGTAGTCTCCCACGGGCAAAGCGGCAACGCGGTAACTGCCATCACTCTCGCTTATGACACGCCTGGTTTGATTGGTGGTGAGATGTTGCAGTGTTATCGACGCGCCAGGGACGGCTGCTCCTGACAGACCGCACACCGAGCCGACGAGTGCGGCCCTCACCGGATCTTGCTCGCGCGACGGAAGAGATGTGACCGCGAGTAGCCAAAAAGCGATCAGAGCTATGAGGCTAGAGGCGGCCAGTTTGTGGATTACGTCGGAAACTTTCTGGATATCCATGGCTCCTTTCTCTTGCGCTCGTCATCAAAGCTTTATATTCGAAGACCGTTGCTGGAACCTTTCCTAGGCATTACATTTATGAAAGGTTTTAAGAAAACAGAAGGAGGTAAATCAAAGCAGGGGTATCAGGAGATCGGGGCGGACCCTATCGGGAGGTAGAGCGTGAAAAGAGAGCCGACGCCAGGTTGGCTGCAGACTTCGATACGTCCCTGATGGGCTTGGACAACGGCCTTAACCAAGCTCAATCCCAGTCCCAGCCCTCTTTGCGAGCGGCTTTGATCAGCGCGATAGAGACGATCCCATATTCTGGGGGTCTCTTCCGGAGAAATCCCGATGCCCGTATCCTTGATGTGGAGGACAGCCTGTTGTTCTTGCCGGAAAGCTTCAAGCTCTATTCTCCCACCGCTTGGTGTATATTTGATGGCGTTATCAAGTAGATTGGCTAGTACCTGCCGCATCCGATTACGGTCCACAGTTAAGAAAAGGTCGTTCGGAGAGTTCACCCGGAGGGTGATCTCCTTGTCCTCGGCCGTATAACGGTAGAGTTCGACCGTATCCTCCATCAGGGCCGAGAGGTTCACTGCTTCAAGCCGGAGCTTCATCGCTCCCGTCTCGGCCTCGGAGATGTCCATGAGGGTGTTCAGCATCGTGAGAATCCGTTCTGATTCTTCCACGCAATCAGCCAGGACTTCCCGGTAGACCTCCAGGTTTGGCTCCGAGCACAAGGCCATTTCGGCTGTGCCCCGTAATCTCGTTATCGGCGTACGCAGATCATGAGCGACGTTATCCAAGGAGCCTCGCATCCCGTTGATTAGCGTTTCGATCCTCTCCAGCATGGCATTGAACAGCATGACCAGTTCGTCAAGCTCGTCGCCCGTCTGGCTGCTGGGCACGCGTGCGTTCATTCTGCCGATTGAAATGGACCGGATGGTATGAATGAGATTCCGTATCGGGCGAAGGGTGCGAGAGGCAAGAAACGACCCGCTCGCGATACCGAGTACAATCACCGAGATCAGGAACCCCAAGAAGATTTCACGGAAACGCTCCAAGAGCTCTTGCCGGTCTTCGGTGCTCTTGCCTACTTGCAGAAGAACTCCCTCGCCCACAAGAGTTGATTCCATCTCCAAACCCTTTTTGGCGTTCCGGTTCAGTAGGTGTGTCGGTTGCGCCATTTCATTAACCGGGCCCCTTTTGAGCTGTTCGAGATCAAAATCCGACCACCGATCCGGAGCCTCCAAAAAGAGACTGCTGTCTTGGGGTCCGGCCAGCCTGACGAAAAAGGAGTGTCGTTTGCCGGTTTTCTCTTCGAGGGCGACTTCCTTTTTCAGCCCATCCAGTCCACCCATTCGGTACTGGGCCGCATACTCCTCAAGTTTCTGATGTGTGTCCTCTCGGTCTTTTTCTTGCATAGAGGAAGAGAGAAATACGTAAGCAAGGGCAAAGAGGAATGAAGTGCTGAGGATAAAAACGCCTGAGGACCAGAGGGCCAACCTGAAGGTGATGGTCCTTCGAATAAGGTTATGCCGTCTTAAGAACATAACCGACTCCCCTCACGGTGTGGATCATTTTCTGGGCGAAGCTTTTGTCGAGCTTGTTTCTTAACCGACAGACCAACACATCCACGACATTCGTCTGCGGGTCGAAGCTATAGTCCCACACGCGTTCCATGATCATGGTCTTAGAGACCACCCGTCCGGCGTTTCGCACCAAGTATTCCAGCAGGGCGAATTCGCGGGCCTGCAAGTACAGGTTCTCGCCAGCCCGAACCACCTCCCTCGAGAGAAGATTGATGGAGAGATCGCCCACCACCAGCCGAGTTTGGTCGGCAGTGGATATGTCAGTGGTGCGCCGGAGCACTGCTTGCACCCGGGCCAGTAGTTCCGAAAAGGCGAATGGCTTGACCATGTAGTCGTCGCCTCCGGCCTCCAGGCCTTTGATCCGGTCGTCGACGGAACGCTTGGCACTCAGGATGATCACGGGCGCATTGATTTTTTGCCGCCGCAGCTCTTCGATCAAACTCAGGCCATCAAGTCGAGGTAGCATAATGTCGACAACGGCTACGTCATAGGCTTCGCTTAAAGCCAGATGAAGCGCGTCCTCGCCATTGCTCGCATAACCCGTGGTGAACCCCGCCTGTCTAAGACCCTTAATGATGAAAGAAGCGATCTGGCTGTCATCTTCTACGATCAGTACTCGCACAGTTTCTATCCTCCGCTTACACTATCCCTCAGACCAACTATTTTAACCAATAACCCCTATAAACCCCAGTCTGGATTCAAAAATGCGATCTTGATCTTCCTCCACTTTTGGATGTGAAAGAAATTTTTGACGTTCGTCAGTTCGTTGTTTTCTTCAAGCCCGTCGAGATTCTACAAACTGTAGACTGCTTTTCTCGTCCTACCTCTCTCAGTCCCACCCGTTGGCAGGGGCAAGTCGTGGCTCACTCCGCTTCGGCTTCAAGTCTGCCGTACGAGGGCGCACAGGATGGCCCTGAAAATACGGAAATTCTGCTTGCTCATTCACTGGTTGCGAGAGTCCTGTCAGCGGCCCTTGTAGGGCTGCAAGGCTGTTGACTGTCGTAGGGCTTTGGGCGACGGGCCTTCGGTTTTCATAAACCTTTCATACATGTAATGTCCAGGAAAGGTTCAAGCAACATTTTGGGAATATAAAGTTAGTGACCCGGCTTGCTTTCGGGGAACTGGAAATGTAATGGAGGAGATCTGGCGAGCGATGCGAACCTCTCACACTGAGCGCGCCGTTACGCTCTTGGCCACTGATGTTCAGCCAGGGGCTACAGGACAAGCGCAGATCCAGTGCTCGTCTACGGCAGGTGTGCTTGATCAGTGTTTCGAGGTCCGTTTTCAGAGACTACTCCAGAGGGCGAGCTATGACCTACGTGTTGACGGCGCGATCTACGCCACCTTTAGGGCAGACGCCAACGGGAGTGGGGGTGTGGTTTTCCAGAACCAACAGACAGACTCCGATGAAGGGAATTGGGATGGCGCTCAGAGACAAGATACAGAGAATTGCAGTGGAGGCACAGCCGATCGCAGGCAGAGCGGTCCAACAACAGACCTTGAGGGTGCGCGACAGCTTGCCCACGTTCTGCTCCAAGCGTCGCTCAAACATGCCGATCGGAGCGAGGGAGATAAGGATATGCCACTCCCCTTACCCACGGCGCTCACCCCGGTCACTAATATCCATCTGGTCGAGGTAGTGGATTCATCTGGACGAGTCGGGCTTAAAGGAAACTTCAGCGGCACGAGCCGGCAGAATATGGTCGCAATAGCTTACATCGGGCTGTGCCCGGCCAGCGGTTTGCAGGCGAGCGGAGAAACCTTGATCAGCTTCAAGGCCAGAGGCAAATCGCGAAAGCAGAGCATGCTTGTGGAAGCGACCGGTCTGGCACCAGGGTCTTACAAAATTGTCATCAACGGAAACACGGCTGGAAAGTTAAACAGCCGCAGTGGTCACGCGAGGTTCATGAAAACCAAAAAGAAGAACACTCTGCCTCTAGAGATTGATTCGGTGCTCGCTATCACGAGCCTTCAGGTGCTGGATTCCAGCGATCAAATCGTCTTGAGTGGACGGCTCGGCAATTCTTGAATTGAAAACGCTTTAGTGCTCACATAGACTCGCTCCTCAAGCAGATAGTATGAATCTAGGTAAAATCAGGATTTCGGCCACGCCTTTGCTTGCGGTTTGCATATCGCTGCTTGGAACGCCCTTGATTCGAAAGGGGTCTGAAACTAAAGACCCTTTCCAAAGCTGTCCAGAAGACGATCAAGCAACACAGCCAGGGAGGGACCATTCGTACCACCTATGAAGACTAGCGAAGTACTGCAGGCCTGGGGGAGAATCCTGCGGGGTCAGTTTCCCATCCTTTCCCTTGAAATCACGCGTGAATGTCCTCTGCGGTGTTCGGGATGTTATGCCTACGAGGATGGGCATTTGGGAGGAAGTGTCAATTTGAGACAGCTCGCCGACTTGCGGGGAAAAGTCTTGATCGAGGGCGTGTTGGCTCTGGTGAAACAGTACCGGCCGCTTCACCTCTCCATCGTCGGTGGGGACCCGCTGGTGCGCCTCCGGGAAATGGACGTTCTCCTTCCCCGGTTGAATCGGATGGGAGTTTTTGTCCAGTTGGTCACCAGCGCTTTTCGACCCATCCCGCTGTCTTGGGCCTTGCTGTCACGACTGGACTTGGTAGTGTCCATTGACGGCCTCCAGCCTGAGCATGACACACGGAGAAGGCCGGCGACTTACGAGAAGATCCTCACCAACATCCTGGGGCATCAAGTGATCATTCACTGTACGATCACGGGGCAAATGATGCGGCGGCCCGGATACCTTGAGGAATTTCTCCAGTTCTGGTCCCCCCGCCGAGAAATTAAAAAGGTGTGGATGAGTCTATTTACGCCTCAGCAGGGAGACCATTTCCCGGAGTGCCTCTCTGCCGAGCAGCGTAACCAAGCCATTGATGAGCTTCTCCACTTGCGTCAGAGGTTCTCGAAGTTGGACATGGGAGAGGGCACGATTCAGGAGTTTGCCCGGCCTCCGCAGTCTCCAGAACAATGCATCTTCGCACGCACAACATTACCTCTGTCGGCCGATCTAAAAACCAAAATCACGCCTTGTCAGTTCGGCGGCCATCCGGACTGCTCGCGCTGCGGGTGCCTGGCCTCGATGGCTCTGGCGGCTGTGGCGCACCACAATCTTATCGGTGGAATCACCGTAGGAAAGATTTTCCAAGTGTCGACCCGGATCGGGGAAATAGCTTCCAAACTCGACTGGTCCAATGGAATGAAAGACTCGACCGCTTAAAGTTCGCCGTTTTGGGGTTGACTGATACCAACGGCCATTTTAAGACCTCAAATGAAAAACCCGAATGATGGATGAAGAGATAACTGTCTGTGGTTTCGAGCCGCCGCGCTAATTTCTTATCGCTTGTCGGCTGGGGTCGTACATCCCAAAAAAACTGCAGGCAGAGTCCCGTCATTTTGGCCATTCGACGGGCCGTTCGTCTTGAGCAGAGGTACCAGATGACGACCACGTCAGAGAGACGGGACTGCTGGGTGAATCGGCAGTCCTGCATTCCAAATTCATCATCCAAATGATCAAGCAGGCCACCAACCGCCGGCGACCCTTACAGTCCTTCCCCTCTGGGCACGCAGCTCACACCTGGACCCTGGCCACAGTCTTGGCTAGTGAATACCCGGATAAGCCGATTGTTCGTTACGGGGCTTACGCCTGGGCGACCGGGGTGAGTTTATCGAGGATCAGCGGGCGCAAGCACTTCCCTTCAGACGTGCTGGTGGAAGGCGCACTCGGCTACCTCGTTGGGCGCTACATTGTCAGGCATCACGCTAGCCCTCACAGTGGTAACTACGAGGAAAAGCAGATACACGAAGACTAGCGAAGTAATGCTGGCGTGATTGATGGCAAAGATAGAGAATCCGTCTGAGAAGACTAGGGAATATTTCGCTACTATCTCAGTGCAGGGTCATTCATCGCGGAAAAGGAGTCGCTTGAAAGCGACCTGCGCTACGGCCTTGCGGAGCGCTGAGGCGTCTTGGGATTGGTGATGAGGTACGGGAGTGGTTTCCGTGGTTGGAATTTGGTTCTCCTGCGAAATTCGGCGGGAGGTAGATACATGAGGACAAAGGGTCAGACTGGCCGAACAGAACCAAGCACGGCTAATGTCGGATGCCAGGGCGACAGTGGGCCTTGCGGCTGAACGCATCGAATATAGTCATGACTCAAGCGACCAGGCTCAGCTTTGTATCTAACCAAATCTGTTCGGGAATACTGAGGAAACACTCGACCAATTGTGGATCAAACTGAGTGCCGGAACAGCGGATAATCTCTTCACGAGCCTTCTGGTAGGTCAGAGCCTTGCGATAAGGTCGGTCCGAAGTCATGGCGTCGAAAGCATCGACCACGGCGAAGATCCGAGCCCCTAACAAGATTTCTTTGCCGCTCAGACGCTGCGGGTATCCCGTGCCATCAAATCTCTCCTGGTGCTGCAGAACCATTCGAGCAGCCTCTTTGAGAAAGTCAATCCCTTTGAGAATCTGGTAGCCAATCTCCGGATGCTTCCGTATTTCCAGCCACTCTTCTTCCGTTAGTTTTGCTGGTTTCAAGAGAATGTTATCGGAAATCCCGATCTTGCCGATGTCGTGCAACAACGCGCCCCGCTCGACATCTACTAATTCGGCCGAAGGAATGCCCATCCGTCGAGCCAATAGCAAGGTGTATTCACTGACCCGCTTGGAATGTCGCTGAGTGTCCCGTTCCCGCGCATCCAGGGCATTGATGAGGGCTTCCAGGGTATGTGAGTAGGCATTTCTGATGCTGCCCAAGGCGTTTCGTAGCTCGGCGGTCTGCTCTTGCACCGTTTGTTCCAGCTGAAGTTGATACTGCCGGTTTTCAACAACGAGCCGGCGGCGACCCAAGGCCTTATGGATCTTATTTCTCAGCTCAAGCACATTGAAGGGCTTGGTCACGTAGTCATAGGCTCCCGTGGACAGTGCTTGGAGGGCTGCATCGAGATCGGCCACCCCTGTGATCATGATCACGGCGATCTCCGGGTAATGGCTTGAGATGTGCTGAAGCAGCTGTAGTCCATCGAGGCCAGGCATTCTAATATCAGTTAACACCATCTCATATTTAGTTTCAGTCAGCTTCCTTATCGCTTCTTGAGCATTCTGGGCGGTGCCGCTCTCGAACCCTTCTCCCGCGACCACTTGTGTTAAGACATCACGAATAAAGTGCTCATCATCGACGATCAGCATCCGTTCAGTCCTTGGCTGAACAAATGGATTGGTGCCCACTGCCACATGTGTTTCTAAGCCTTCTAAACTGATTTGCAACATTGCTGCCCCCTCTTTGCTGGCTTCGAAAGTTCTCCGAACTCTGGTTCTTGAAGCCCCGTACTTGGCTCCAAACGAACTGATCGGCATGAGTTCTACGACCTTTTGCTTTTTTTGTCTTGGAGGTCTTGAGGAATTAGCGCTTAGGCCTAGACATGTTGGTTAAGGAGTGTGGGTCTACGCACGGAAGCTCACTCCCTGATGACCGGTTTTCAGCCCATTTGTCCTACCCAACAAAACTCACAGAAACTGTGGAGATCCTGGTGCAAGAACCACCTCCCCTTTTCCTGAAGACGGTATGGAACAAGGAAAAATAGCAAATTGCACATTAAATGTTCATCGTCCCAGGTAATTAATTACAATTGACTTATATGAAGAGTCCTGTAATTCTCAAGGTTCCAGGGGAAGTGTTCCCTGGGATTCCGCTCTGTGTGGGATTTTTCCACAGACTGAATCTTGAATTCTTCTCTGGAAAAGGATTTTGGGAAACTCCTCACGGAAATACCCCGCCAAATCTAGCCTTCTGGATTCGCGACCATGTAAGGGGGTAGGAAGTGGGTCACCTGTTCAACCAAGAAGCTTTCGGACGGCTTCCAGGACTTTTTCACCTTGCAACGGTTTGGGTAGTGTTACATGCGCTCCCAACTTCTCCGCGAGCGGGAGATACTGGCCCTCAGCAGTGCCAGACATCGCAATAATCTTCAAGTCCGGGCGCTCACTTCTCAAGAATTGAATTGTTTCAGACCTTCCCGTTCAAGCATGATCAGATCGGTGATGACAAGATCTGCAGCGTTCTCGCGCAGCCATTTTTTGGCCTGCCTGCCCTTTGAGGCTTCAAACACTTCGTAGCCAGCGGCTTGAAGAATCCGGCCGAGGTAGGTGCGCATTAGGTCATAATCATCAACAATCACTATGGACTGCCGGTGCAGCATCAAGAATCGCCCGTCCTTTCATGTAAAGAGAAAGCGTGTGCTGACAATTGCAGGAAGATGAAAAGCTGTTGAAGAAGGGACCTCACGCTCAACCGATTTCATCGGTGACATACAAGCTATTGCTCACATTGGTTAACTGTTTTCATAACAAAGCCCAACGGGTTGCAGAGCGATCTTTTTGGCGGATTGCTCAGAAGAAAAAAGACCGCGCGGGGACGGTCTTTGAGGATGGCATCGGGGTTAGGAAGCGGGCATTAGGCTGAATCTGTTGTTTTCAGGCCCCTTTCTTTAGGGTCTTCAAATCGTTCATGTCTTGAACGTTGGTCGGCCTGACTTGTTCGCCCTGCAAAAGTTCGCGGGTGCGTTGTCGTGCTTCCGGCGTGAACGGTCCCGAAGCGCGAGTCAAAGATTCTGGAATTCGAAAAAGGCGTTCACAGCGACAACATTCCCACACTTTATCTTTGCCGAGAAAATGCATCCTATCTTGATGCTTTCCCCGACACACTAGCAATGACAAAATCCATTTCCGCATTGATTCACCCTCCAAGTTTTCTGCGCTAGCAAGGCAGCTTCTACTTGAGTTTGGTTGCGAGATCTAGATTGACTGCGGGCTGCGCCAAAGCAGGTTGTTTAGTGTTTACTTTGGCAGGTTCTAACACGGGCGAATGGAGTCTCCCTCTTGTAGTATCCGCACTTGGCTTCAATTCGACGCTTCCCTTAAAGTAAGCACTCTCTGCGATCGATATGCGCGAAGATTTGATATCGCCAACTACAGATCCCGCCCTTTTGATGTCCACTAAGTCTGCGGCATAAATCTTGCCAACTACCTTTCCCATGACGATCACATTTTTTGCATTGATTTGAGCGTTGACCTTCCCATGAGAACCGATCACGAGATCATGATCCTGGAGTTCTATCTTTCCCTCCACCTGTCCGTCTATGATAAGATCCTCGTCCCCAGTGAGATCGCCTTTAATAGAAACGGACTTGCCAACGTTAATCATTTCCTTTTCCGCTGGGGTGGATTTTGGTTCGAGCCATGTTTCCATTGTCTTTTCCTCCTGAAATTTACTGATTGCCGCAGATTGTTCTTTGCCTCTCTCAGGTTTCTTGCCTTTCCACACAACAGTTCCTGCAATGCCAAGCCAATCGGCACTCTACCGGTTGAATGATGAAATGTAACTGATCTTCTTGCCCCACAATTACGGGATAATTAGTATAGAAGGTGTGTTCTCACGCATCCCACAGATGAAGGATTCGTGTTCAACCTGGTTATCGGTGGGATATCAACGATTGATTACCTCTATTCATAGTTATGCAACCTGTCTCAGACTGACCCTTTTGGCGGGTTCTCAAAAATGAAAAGACCGTCGAGCGCGGTCTCTTCAAAGTTCAGGATTATTTTTAGGGGAGTGATGCTCAAGGCGGCGATGCGGTTCTCATGATCGAGCAGTTGATCGTCGTGCCGGTGGAGTTGCTGGGCTCCCATCACGTCTTCTTCACGATGGGCCTGCAGTTCCTGCACCAAAACAACGCCAGTTCGACGTAGGGCCTGCGCTCAAGTTCTTCAGACTGACCTGTTGCTGCCGTGATGCCAACATCAGTCTGAGATTTTCCTCCCAGTCAGACAAGGTGACGCGGCTGTCGAGCGGTTTGCCACGAGCAATGATGATTCGTGGAGCGGCTGCGTCCACTGCAGCCGCAAAAAAGATCACAGCAAGCAAAGCACAGTGAGGGTGGATAAGACGAACCACTTGAGATCTCCTTCGCTGCCAAAACGAGCACCACAGAATCAACGTCAATCCATTTTATCACCCTCTCATATGAGCACAACTGAGATCAACGGCAGTCTTGGCCACGACTCTGAATTCTTCAATAAACTATGCGTGAACCTATGCTTTTCCTTCCCTTGCAAAATTGAGCTGCCGAAAGTCGGCGTCAAGTCAGTGCGGCGGCAGATCGGCAAGGTATGAGGTAGTGAGAATGTGAGCAAGCAGCACAATTCGACGCCAGCGTCACTGCCTGAACCACAGCCTGAAACTGGGCTGGAATTTCCATCTTCTCTCCCGAGCGAGAGTAAAAGTCGGGTATGACCGTTCCTGCCTTGTCTTTGTCTGTCCCACAAAGCTCCCAGGGCAGATAGCCATCCACGCCGCGAAAGAGATCCTTGCTTTCCAATGCTGGCCGCCTTCCGTCTGTGGACCCTTTCGGCTGGTGCCTACTCATCAGGAGCTGATAGGTCTTGCCATACCGGAACATATCTACTTTCACCAGCACAGGAGCTACCACAACCGCGTGAACGCCGTTCGCACCAATTGAGTCCACCGGATGGAGCTGCTCCAGCGGTTCTCCTTCAGGACCAGCAAAGGTGACATAGCGGCCAAGCTCACGAATGGCTCCGCCCGACTCCGTGCCGTGAACAACATACCTCCTGCCTGATTGCTGGTATTCCATCCTCACCCCTGTGCGGCAGTAAATCCCTACTTCCTGCAGACGCCTCAAAGCGCGCTTGGGAAGTCTCAGGTGTAAAAAAGGGCTGAATCCTGTTGATTCCACTATTTCATTCTCCTCTCAGTGACTGATTAACTTGCGAATAAAGATTTGCGCTCGCCAGTTAAGCATGTTTCACAGAAGTAAGTCGAAACGAGCCACTAATCACCGGCCACCCACCGCTCTTTTCACCGGGTGGCCCAGAGCTTCACGAATCATCTCGCGAGTACATCCAGCCCAACATCTATACTTGCGCGGGTCATCCACCGACACGGCAAGATTATCTCCGTTACGGTCGTGCCCATAGAGTGCGCAGGATGGACAGCGTGCCCAGAAGTTTCTGCCACTTTTCCTCCGGACCTGGATATGCTCCAGAATGCGAAATTCGTTTCCACTGCCGCGACAAGGGACAAAGCTGGGAACTCGACGATGGACTTCGGATAGTTCCTCTGGGACGGTCATTCCTGCAATTAGAGCCTTCAATCTTTCTTCATTCAAATTCCCAAGGCTTTTCAGATAGTCCATCTGAGCCTGTAACGTGTAATCGGCGCCGTAAAAGAAGTAGCGTTTCTTATTGGCTTGATGGATGCCGAGCGGACCCCGGATGGCGTTGCCAAATTCCCCGGGCTTCAGTGAGTTATGTCGAGGAAAGATTTCAATCCCTTCCGGCAACGCCGTGCCCTTCACCGGAAGCTTCAATTTCGAAGCCAAGTTGTAGATGTAGACTCGGCAATCTTTGGCTAATAGTGGCGCCTCCGCCAGTATCCAGAGGTGCCCTCCGCGCCGGCTTTTCTCGATGGCTGCCTCGATGCCATCCTTCGTCAATTCCCACTGCAGCTTGACCAGATGCTCCAGGGAGTTCTCATAATCAGCGTCAATCGCCACCCACTTACAACGCTGCGTTCTCGGATTGATTGCGTAAAGCCCGATCGTGATTTTCCCTTCAAGATGTTGGGCAATTGTCTTACGACTAAGAGCCAGCGCCTGTCTGCCCTTCGCATCTTTCGGACGGTAGTAGTAGTGCCTTCCGCTTTCACGATGTGGCCGAGCCGATTGCACAGTGTACGCCCGGCGATTCATAAACAACCGACAATAATCTTCAACGAGATCTGGGCTGACGACATCCTCTACCATACTTCCCTCCCGACATCGGCATTTAAACCGGAATTGAATGCTTCGCAATTGGCACGAAGCAGTATCCGCCTAAGACCTTCCGTTACAGAGATGCTTTCAGGAAACCTACCTACTCGATTCTCCAAATCTGCCTGGGGCTTGATATGAAAAGTTTGAGGCCGCCATCATTCTTGCCTGAACTGGCCAATGACTTCTGTTTCATCGCACGCCAGTATTCGATGCGCGTTGATGATGTCTTGTGGTAGCTGCTGACTGGGATCAGATTTTTGCTGAGGATCTCAAGCGTGTTAGGTTTTTAGTTTCTTAAATCCAGTTGGAG
>QHZP01000789.1 GCA_003224715.1 Acidobacteriota bacterium
CCTCCCTCGGCATGCTGAGCCGCCAATTCTTCATTGAATTCCTAGTGTTCGGCTACATCTTTGCCACTATGATTTCCATTGGTTCTATCGTGATCGAGGAGATGACCTATCACCGCTACAATGACTGGAGGGATCTGGCTCGTTTGATTGGCGTTTGTTTCCTGGAGCACTTTCCATACCGGCAGCTCAATACGCTGTGGCGGATCCGAGGCATGTGGGAACATCTATTTGGCAACCAGAGGTGGGGCAAAATGGAACGGATGGGCTTCATGAAACTCCGGCCCAGCGTGGAAAGCCGGGCGAGCCGTCCAAAGTAAACGTCGCGTCGAAAGTAGTCTGGCTCACCTTCACAAAACAATGGGCCGAATTTTCATTAGCCCCGTGCTTCAGCCGGGGACTCGTTCGATGGTTTGCTCTTCTTTCACTTTCCAGCCAGCAGCGCTGGAGCCAGCGCCGCTGGCTGGAAAGTGGGAGAACCGGACGTCTTCTCCAACCCCGCGCTGAAGTACGGGGCTGATAAATAATGAAGAGGTGCATTGGTTGGTGTTGACTGCTTAATACTTACTGGAGATCAAGAAAGTAGGAGCTGACAATTCGCGTATTCCTGGTTGTTCTATTACACAGCGTCGTTAGTTTTGTCACTCCCTCACCCGGCCTTCGGCCACCCTCTCCCAAGGGGAGAGGGGCTGGGGGTGAGGGGGCAGGGGCAGAAGGCCGCACCCATGCGAAATTAATTATGTCGTCATGTATAACTCTGTCTCTTTTGATCGTGACGGTGTTCGGCCATTTCGCATTTGGTGCTGACCCCACTCGGTCTGCCGACTGCAGTGCTTCGCTGAACTGGTTACGCTCCCAAATCGTCCCCAACAGGCAGGTTCCCACACCTCATCCCCAGCGCCGGGGCTTAATTCTAAGCTATGCGCCGGGTCAAGGTCAGAAGGGTCCTCTTTACGACAAATCCTTTGTGTATGATGCAGCAGCGGGAGCAATCGCTTTAGTTGTGGCGTCGGATTGGGGGAATGCGGCGAAGATCTTGGACGCGCTGGTGCGCGTCCAACGTGAAGACGGCAGCTTTTGGTTCTCGTACAGCAGCCAAAACGACTGGCCTAATGAGATCGACCACGACATGGCGGTGGTGCGAACCGGGGTTCTTGGGCAGGGTATGCCCTCTGCTTCTATCTGCAGAATCGTTCTGAGGTCGCCAATGCGATTACAGCGCGACAGCGCCAACGCTATCTGGTTGCGGCGCGTCGAGCAGCCGATTTCATTTCACGACAGAGGGCCAACGAACCTCCCCTGGCTCGAGGCTTACTGAAGGGTGGACAAGGTGTTGTCAAGGTACATAGGCATACAGACAAAAAGAAGGTGGTGGAAATCTATCAAGATCGTTCTGTGTTGTGGGTAAGTACCGAGCATAATATCTCGTCCTACTTTTTTCTCACGGCCTTGTACCAACTGACACAAGAACCTCGTTACGGCACAAGGGCAGCCGAGGTCAGTGACCGCCTGATGGCCGTCTTGTGGCAACCGGACGTAGGTCAGTTCGCAACAGGCCTCAAAGAGGATGGTACATTAAACGGCGATAGGGCGCTCGACTGTGCCTCCTGGGGAGCCCTCTTTTTGTTAGCCAGAGGAGAGAAGGAAAAAGCCAAGATTGCTATCGAAACAGCGGATCGCGTGTATGCCAACGAGGATTGTGGCGTCCGCGGGCACCGACCTTACCATGCGGAACCGATCTATGAAGATCCTGGCGTTCAACAGCTTCTGCTGCCTAAGAGGCCGGAAGCGACCTGGAAGGATCTCCCCTTTGTCTGGTCTGAAGGTTCCCTCGGTGTCGCGCTCGCACACCTGCGACTCGGAAATATCACGAGGGCGAATGAAATTGTAAATGAGATGGAGAAGCTAAAGGAAGGCGACGGAATAAAGTACGCAACGCGTGACCTGCCTTATATCTTCTCAGCGGGTGCTAGTGTGGCCGGAACTGCCTGGCACGTGATCCTGAAAGAGGCATTTACAGACCCAAGGGCGAAGGGGTTTTGGAATCCATGAGGTGGCGGCGTTTCTTTCCTCTTTTGTTGATAGCGGTAGCAGCTAATTTATTGCGGGCGAACCCACTTCGATACCGAATGGCTAT
>QHZP01000182.1:0-11322 GCA_003224715.1 Acidobacteriota bacterium
CGAGCTATAAACCCGACATCCCGGACGAGATATACGTTGCAAACCCGAGAGGACACATTCACCTTTGGGCCCGTATTTGAGATAGATTCTCAAAATGGTCTTGCTGCCATCCTCGGTTATTTTAAAGTTGGTGATATACCCCTCATCCTTCAGCAATTTCGTGATCTCTACCACCAGTTTGGAAGAGGGAATATCTACTTTCTGGTGTTTGGCCTGAAGGGCATTGCGAATCATCGTGAGATAATTGGCTATCGGATCAGTCACCTTAAGCTCCTAATAATGGCTTCATTTCTGAATGGAACAAAATATCACCAGCTGGACTTGATAACCCCGGGGATCTCTCCGCGCAAAGCCAGTTGGCGAAAGCAAAGACGGCACATTTCGAATTTTCGCAGATAACCCCTGGGGCGGCCGCAACGTTTGCAGCGATTGTGCTGCCGCACTCCAAACTTGGGGGTCTTTCTGGCCTTCGCGATGTGAGAAGTTCTAGCCATGTTTACCTCAAAGGGATCAAATCTAATTTCGGAAGGGCAATCCTAGCAGGCGTAACAAAGTTCTGGCTTCATCGTCGGTACGGGCAGTTGTTACCATGCAGACATTCATCCCCTTCAGCTTGCTTACCTTCGCATAATCAATCTCAGGGAAAATCAGTTGGTCTCTTAGTCCAACTGTATAATTGCCTCTTCCGTCGAATGACTTCGTGGAAAGCCCTCGGAAGTCCCTCACGCGTGGCAGAGCAATATTTACCAGGCGATCGAAAAACTCATACATTCGCTCTCCGCGAAGGGTAACAGAGCAGCCAATCGCCATACCTTTTCGCAATTTGAAAGAGGCGATCGACTTCTTGGCACGAGTTATGATCGGCTTCTGGCCCGTGATCAAAGCCAGTTCATCGGTTGCAGCATCCATTAACTTGGGGGTTTGAATGGCTTCACCGACTCCCATATTGATAACAATTTTTTCCAACTTGGGAATCGCCATGACATTGTGGTAGCTATACTCTTTCTTCAGAGCCGGAATGACATCCTTTAAATAGCGATCTTTGAGACGACTCATCAATCTAATCTCTCCCCAATCTCGACTCTCTGAGGCATTACTTATCCAGAGACCCTCCACACTTTCGGCAAACCCGAATCTTCTTGCCATCGGACAAGATCATGTGGCCAATGCGGGTGGGTTTACCGCAAGAGGCACAAATGATCATCACATTCGAGATATGAATTGGGGACTCGCGTTCTACGATACCACCCTTAATGTTTTTGGATGGATTGGCCCGCGTGTGGCGCTTTAAGAAGCTAACTCCCTCCACGATGATTCTGTTTTTGTCCCGCAATACCCTCAGGACCCGACCGACTTTATTCAGGCTCTTACCCGCAATCACTTTGACCTGGTCGTTCTTGCGAAGTTGGATGCGGCTGGGCGGTGTCATTTCAGATCACCTCCGGGGCGAGTGAAACAATCTTGAGAAATTTCCGGTCGCGTAGCTCCCGTGCCACTGGACCGAAAACGCGAGTACCGACGGGCTCTCCGGTCTCGTTGATCAGCACCGCCGCATTTTGATCAAAACGAATATACGACCCATCCCGACGTCGAAATTCCTTCTTCGTCCGGACGATCACCGCCTTGACAACGTTCCCTTTCTTGATGCTCCCTTCTGGAGTCACCTCTTTCACGGAGGCAGTTATGACGTCACCCAAGCTGGCTTTGCTCCCGGTAGATCCGCCCAGGGGAAGGATGCAGGCGATCTTGCGAGCTCCAGAATTATCCGCCACTTCAAGAATTGTGCCCATCTGAATCATGCCTCTGACTCCTCACGCGGCCGCCCATTACGCCACTCTGCCGTTCTAACGGGCTTTGCGGATAATTTCCAGCAAACGCCAGCGTTTACGCTTGCTGAGAGGGCGAGTTTCCGCAATAGACACGGTATCGCCGATGGCGCAAGCGTTCTTCTCGTCGTCGGCCAGGAACTTCGAGGTTCGGGACTCTTCTTTCGACCGACACCACTACCGTCTTCTTCATCTTGTTGCTGGTCACCACGCCCACTTTAATGTTCTTTTTTCTTGCCTTAACTTGAAGTTTGGCTGTCTGTCCGTTCTTGCTCTCCATAAACAGTTAGTACCTTTTCAAACTGAGATAGAAAGGATCCACCCGATTGTTTTCCCGTTCTTATTATTTTTTTACCGCAGAGTCCGATTGCATTTCACGTTGCCGCCGGACAGTCTTGAGTCGGGCAATGTCTTTCCTTAGTGAACGAAGTTTAGAAAGCCCCTCGGTCTGGCCGGTAGCCATTTGAAAGCGCAAGCGAAAGATTTGCTCTGCGAAATCGCGTTCCTGATTCCGTAATTCTTCGTCAGACAAATCTCGGATTTTTTCTGCTTTCATGGAATTATTCCTGACCTAATCGGGATACAAATTTGGTTTGAATGGGCAGCTTATTGGCGGCCAACCGCATGGCTTCACGGGCCACCTCTTCCTTCACACCCTCCATCTCAAAAATGACTTTTCCAGGACGAGCCACTGCCACCCAAGACTCCGGCGCCCCTTTGCCTTTGCCCATACGAGTCTCGGCCGGTTTTTTGGTGATTGGCTTGTCAGGAAATAAACGAACCCAGATTTTTCCGCCCCGCTTAACGAAACGCGTCATCGCAATGCGTCCCGCTTCAATCTGCCTGTCGGAAATCCAGCCGGGCTCTAACACCTTGAGTCCGAATTCACCAAAGGCAATCTCCGAGCCCCGCCAGGCCTTGCCCTTCATTCTTCCACGCTGCTGCTTGCGGTATTTCACCTTTTTCGGCATCAACATGAATGGCTCCTATGAAAATAGCGGCAAAGTGTTACAAAAGGTAACAAACGCAAGTCAGAGGCCGCTCGTTTTCATGCTTCGTGGTGCCGCCCGCGCCGGCGTGGGCAACTCCCATGAAAATCCCCTCTCGGGAGGGGAAGAAGGCTTCAGCCTTCAGGGGTGGGTCCTTCCCGTCCCGGAACAACCCACGCCTGCACCCCTCCAGCGGAGGGGAATAATTTTCATGCTCAATGGCGCCGCCCTAGGGCGGCATGGGGCAACTCCTTTGAAAATCCCCGATCACCGAAGGAATTGGGCAGCTTACAACCTGGTCCCCAAAGGGGTGGACTTCTGCAAAGCCGGGAAAACTTCCCCTTTATAAATCCAAACTTTTACCCCAATCACTCCGTAAGTCGTAAAAGCCTCTGCAAACCCAAAGTCAATATCTGCCCTCAGAGTGTGCAAAGGCAACTGTCCCTGCAAATACCATTCGGTTCTGGCGATTTCCGCTCCATTCAAACGGCCGGCGCAACAAACTTTGATTCCCTTGGCATTCACTTTGAGGGCGGTATCCACTGCTTTTCGCATCGCCCGGCGGAAAGCAATTCTCTTTTCCAACTGTAAGGCAATGGACTCCGCAACCAGCTGGGCTTCCAGTTCGGGACGATGGATTTCATTAATATTAATGAATATGTCCCGCTTCGTCCGCTTCTGGAGATCGGCCTTTAGTTTGTCGATCTCTGAGCCCTTACGCCCGATGATGATTCCGGGCCGGGAAGTGTGAATGGTAATTCTGATCTTGTTGCCGGGACGTTCGATTTCAATGTTGGAAACGCCGGCATGTCCCAATTGCTTCTTTAACTCTTTCTTGAGTCTTAAGTCTTCATGCAATAGGTTGCTGTAGTCTTTCTGGGCATACCATCTCGACTTCCAGGTCTTGTTGTACCCTAGGCGAAGTCCATAAGGATGTACTTTCTGTCCCAAGTTATCCTCCTTACTCATCAGAAACGTGGATAGAAATATGACTCATGCGGCGCTGAATGCGATAGGCTCGTCCCATGGGGGCTGGCCGGATCCGCTTCAGGCGGGGGCCCTCGTTGACATAGGCCTTACTGATCAGCAAGGTGTCCACATCAGTTCCCTCCACCTTTTGTTCGGCGTTAGCAATGGCCGATTTCAAAACTTTTTCAACATCTTTGCAGGCCCTTTTTTTCGTAAACTGAAGAATGGAGATGGCCTCCGAAACATTCTTTCCCCGGATGAGATCGACCACCAGCCTGATTTTTTGAGCCGAACCTCGGACATATTTGGCAGTTGCTTGCGCTTCCATATAGTTTCACCCCACGTTGGATTCCAGGCTAGCTTCGGTCCTTAAGCCGGCTTGGGCGTCGAAGCGGGAGCGGGAGCCGGTGTGGCCGTCTTTTCCGCGGCCACCTTGGAGCTATGCCCTTTGAAGATTCGAGTCGGCGAAAATTCTCCCAGTTTATGTCCCACCATATTTTCTGTGATATAGACCGGTATAAACTTTTTCCCATTGTGTACCGCAAGAGTGTGGCCCACCATCTCAGGGATTATGGTCGAGCGTCTTGACCAAGTTTTGATAACCTTTTTCTCATATCTCTTGTTCATGGCCTCAATGGTCTTGGCCAGACTCTTATCTACAAAAGCTCCTTTTTTGACGGATCTCACCATCGAATACTCCTCTGAAAATCTCCCCTATCAAGGGGGGCGTAGGGGGGTGTCCTTCGGCTTTGCAGTGACATGTTCGCCACAGGACATCCCCCTGCACCCCCTTCGAAGGGGGAATAATTTTCATTCTTGGTGCCGCTGCAGGCAGCCTGAGCGGCTTAAGCCTGCCTGGCCTGTTTCTTGCGCTTAATCATGAATCGGTCAGTTCGTTTGTTGTTTCTAGTTTTGTAACCGCGAGTTGGCTGCCCCCAAGGCGTCACTGGATGGCGGCCTCCAGACGTTTTTCCTTCTCCTCCTCCGTGGGGGTGATCCACCGGATTCATTGCTACCCCTCGAACCGCCGGCCTTTTGCCAAACCAGCGGGATCTTCCCGCCTTGCCAACACTCACGTTAGCGTGGTCCGGGTTACCGACCTGACCCACCGTGGCCAGACATTCAACATGGATTTGACGAACTTCACCTGACGGCATCTTGACCTGAGCGTAATCACCTTCCTTAGCCACCAACTGAGCAGCACTTCCGGCCGAACGCGCCAACTGAGCCCCTTTGCCCCTTCGTAATTCGATATTGTGGATGGTGGTCCCCAGGGGTATATTTTTCAAAGGAAGGGCATTGCCTACCAGGATATCCGCTTCCGGACCCGATACAATGGTGGCTCCGACTTCCAGTCCCAGAGGTTGCACAATATAGCGCTTCTCACCGTCCCTGTAATGAAGCAAAGCAATGCGAGCCGATCGATTAGGATCATACTCAATTGCGGCAACCTTGGCAGGGATTCCAAACTTGTCTCTTTTGAAATCAAGCACCCGATAAAGCCGCTTGTGCCCACCGCCTCGGTGCCTCACGGTCATTCTCCCTAAGTTGTTTCGACCACCGGTCCGGAATTTAGGCACCAACAAGCTTTTTTCAGGCTCGTTCTTGGTAATATCTTCGAAAGTGGTTACGGTCGTAAAACGTAGCGACGGCGTGCAAGGTCTAAAAGTTTTGAGTCCCATCCTATAAGTTCTCCGCGTATTCGATCATTTTCTCCCCGGGTTTGAGCTTGACATAAGCCTTTTTCCAATCTGGCTTATAGCCAGTGTAACGTCCCCGGCGCCGCTCTTTGCCTTGAAAGCTTAAGGTCTTTACGGAAGCCACTTTGACTTTGAACAATTTCTCAATGGCGTCCTTGACCTCGCGCTTGTTGGCATGGACATTGACCTCGAAACACAGGATACTCTTCTCTTCCTTCTGATCCAGTCCCTTTTCCGTGATGATGGGCCGTTTAATCACGGCAAACAAATTCTTCATTGACTCAGGGTCTCCTGAAGCTTTTGGATCGACATTTTCGAAAATAGAATATGATTGTGGTTGAGCAGATCATAAACATTGACTTCTCGATTAGACACAAGTTTCACTTGCGCCAGATTGCCTGACGCCCGCGTCAGGTTGTCGTTTCCGCCCGCTTCGACAATGAGCAGCTTTTTCCCCATTTCCAACTTGTCCAGAATCTTTTTGAATTCCTTCGTTTTATGGCTTTGCAAGGGGAATCCTTCGACTACCGTAATTGCCTTGCCATTATATTTTTCCGTGAGGGCCGACCGCAGCGCTCCCAGAATCATCTTCTTCGGGAGGCGAAAGGCGTAGCTCCGCGGCTGGGGACCATGCGCCACACCGCCATGCCTCCAAATCGGATTGCGACTGCTCCCAACGCGCGCCCGCCCAGTTCCTTTCTGCCTCCACGGCTTTTTCCCGCCCCCCCTGACCAAACCGCGATTCTTGGTGGCATGCGTTCCTTGGCGCAAGCTGTCGAGATGATGCTTTACGGCGGCAAACAACAGACTCTTGTTTACCTTGGCGGCAAATACTTTTTCGTAGAGTTCAAGCTCGCCCACAACTTCATTATCAAGATTCTTCAGTTCGAGTTTTGGCATCTTGACTTCTCATGTTCGTACTATCCGGCAGTTCTCTTGTTTTTCTTGATGATGAGGTAGCCCCCGTTGGCCCCTGGCACCGCGCCTTTCACAATCAGAAGATTATTTTCCACATCCACCTTAACGACGTGGAGATTTTTCGCAGTGACGCGTTCCTGGCCCATATGTCCGGCCGCCCGCATTCCCTTTAAAACTCGGGACGGAAAGGCGGAGGCGCCAATTGATCCGGGAGCTCGATGAAACATGGACCCATGCGTAGCCGCCCCCCCTCCAAACTTATGTCGTTTCACCAGGCCCGCAAAGCCCTTCCCCTTGCTGATTCCTGTGACATCCACCTCATCACTGGTAGAAAATTGATCAACCAATACCTTGGATCCAACTTGGGTTGCGTCAGCCGAATCCGTGAGCCGGAATTCCCTCAGGAATCTTACCGGTGAAATCTTTCCCTTTTTGAAATGACCGGCCATGGGTTTGTTTACGCGCCTTGCTGAGGCGAACTCTACCAGACCCAACTGGACAGCGGCATATCCATCATTAGAAGCTGATTTCTTTTGAATCACAACGCAGGGTCCCGCCTTAATAACGGTGGCTGGGATGACTATTCCGTCTTTGCCAAATAATTGGGTCATCCCCATCTTAATTCCAAGAATGCCATTAATCATAACTTCGCTCCGAGGCCATTACTTCTTACTTGTGTTCCTTTCCATAGGCTTTGATCTCGACATCCACGCCGGCCGGCAGGTCAAGCTTCATGAGAGCATCGATGGTTTGGGGCGTTGGCTCCAGAATATCTAGCAATCTCTTGTGTGTCCGAATTTCGAATTGTTCCCGAGATTTCTTATCCACATGAGGAGAGCGAAGAACGCAATACTTGTTTTTGACGGTGGGTAAAGGAATTGGGCCGGCGACCCTGGCCCCGGTTCGTTTGGCCGTATCCACAATCTCGGAAGCTGATTGATCTAGCACCCGATAATCGTAAGCCTTCAATCGAATGCGAATTTTCTCGTTCAACATAGATGTATAATTCCAAAACTAAGTAAAAGCCACTTCAGACAACGGAACCTCTGGCAACTGATCGTTGCATTATTCCAATTAAGATTTAGGCCAGGATATCGGTAATGGTACCGGCCCCCACGGTGCGGCCGCCTTCTCGAATGGCAAACCGTAACCCTTTCTCCATGGCGATGGGGGTGATCAGCTCGATTTCCAGCGCCACGTTGTCCCCCGGCATCACCATCTCGGTCCCGGTCGGCAGCTTGGCCACCCCCGTCACATCGGTCGTCCGAAAATAAAATTGCGGCCGATAGCCATTGAAAAAGGGCGTGTGGCGCCCCCCCTCTTCCTTGGTCAAAATGTAAGTCTCGGCCTTAAAGCGCGTGTGCGGCGTGATCGATCCCACCTTGGCAATCACCTGCCCCCGCTCCAATCCTCCTTCTCGGTCCCGCGCAGCAGCAACCCCACATTGTCCCCCGCCACCCCTTCGTCCAGCAACTTCTTGAACATCTCGACTCCCGTCACCACCCGCTTGACCGTCGGCCGTATCCCCACAATCTCAATCTCTTCCCCCACCTTCACCTTCCCGCGCTCCACCCGCCCCGTCACCACCGTCCCCCGTCCCGATATCGAAAAAATGTCCTCTATCGGCATCAAAAACGGCTTGTCCACATCCCGCTGCGGCACCGGTATGTAGCTGTCCACCGCCTCCATCAGTTCCTCCAGCGCCTTCTCCCACTTGGCTTCCCCATTCAACGCCCCCAGCGCCGAACACCGTACCACCGGCAGTTCGTCCCCAGGAAACTTGTAGCTCTTCAACAGTTCCCGCACCTCCAACTCCACCAAATCCAATAACTCCGCATCGTCCACCGCATCCACCTTGTTCATGCACACCACGATGTAGGGCACCCCCACCTGCCGCGCCAGCAAAATGTGCTCCCGCGTCTGCGGCATCGCCCCGTCGGTCGCCGCCACCACCAAAATCGCCCCATCCATCTGGGCCGCCCCCGTGATCATGTTCTTGATGTAGTCGGCATGCCCCGGACAGTCCACATGCGCATAGTGCCGCTTCCCCGTCTCATACTCCACGTGCGCCGTCGCAATCGTGATCCCCCGCTCCCGCTCCTCCGGCGCATTGTCGATCGAATCGAAACTCCGAAATTGCACCTTCGGATTGTGCTTCCCCAATACCTTCGTGATCGCCGCCGTCAAGGTCGTCTTCCCATGGTCGATGTGCCCGATCGTCCCCACATTCACGTGCGGCTTACTCCTGTCAAATTTCTCCTTCGCCATCGCTGTGCTCGGCCCAGTTAAAAATGATCTTCCGGCATTGTGGTAACATCTTCATGAAGAATTATGGAGCCCACGACCAGGATTGAACTGGTGACCTCGTCCTTACCAAGGACGCGCTCGTACCAACTGAGCTACGTGGGCCCAAATCTGGAGCGGGAGACGGGGATCGAACCCGCGACCAACAGCTTGGAAGGCTGTGACTCTACCACTGAGTTACTCCCGCCCTCCCAACAGAGAAGAGCCGAGAGCAAAGAGCCGTCCTTCGAAGTCAAACCAAACCCATACCCCGCGCTCCATACTCCAAGCCCTATGCTCCCAACCGGTGGAGAGAGGAGGATTCGAACCTCCGTAGCTCGCAAGGAGCGGCAGATTTACAGTCTGCTGCCATTAACCACTCGGCCATCTCTCCAAAACGACCTGAGTTCAAAAAACAAAGCTGAATAGTCTTTTGGAGCTGGCGAAGGGACTTGAACCCCCGACCTGCTGATTACAAATCAGCTGCTCTACCAACTGAGCTACGCCAGCACGCTGGCAAAACTTGAAATCTAACATAAGGATTCCCTTTGCGCAACCACAATTTAAGATAGAAAGGCTAATGCGTTAGTTTCTCCCCCGTCGCATTGTTCCACCTTGGAAAATCACGGCTCGCTGCCCTCGTCGTGCCTAACTAAGGCGTTGCATTTTCCGATTCAGTTGCTGCCGTACGGCTTCATAAATGACGACGCCGACCGCTACCGACACGTTCAGTGATCGAATACTCCCCTGGGTTGGAATGGATACAAGAAGGTCACAATTCTCTCGAACTAACCGACGCAATCCTGATCCTTCATTACCAAACACGAAGGCGACAGGAAAAGTATAGTCAATCTCATGACAATATTTTTCTTGTCCGGACTCCACTCCTATTACCCAAATCCCTTTTTCTCTTAGTTGCTGAATTGTTCTGACCAGATTGGTGACTCTTGCCACCCTTAAATATTCCAGAGCCCCTGCGGCCGTTTTGGAAACCAGAGAAGAAAGACCAGCAGCGTGATCCTTCGGCAAAATCACTCCCTCCACACCATAGGCAGCGCAGCTGCGCAATACCGCACCCAGGTTTCGAGGGTCTTCGATAGAGTCCAGAATAACCAAAACCGGCCTGGGGCCAAGAGAGTCCAGAACTTCCTCGATAGGCGCGTAATGCCGAGCTATACAGGCAGCGATAACACCCTGATGAGATACCTTACCTGTTTTGTGATCAAGCACAACTCTTGGCTCGAACTTAATAGGTAGTCCCAATTCACGAGCGAGATCAATGACTTCTTGAATATTCCGGTTTGAAGCTCCACGAGCGATATAGATTCGTTCAATTTGTCGGGGGTTCGATTTCAAACGTTCCAGTACCGGATGGATGCCGTAGATTAAGTCCATGCAAGAGGTTAGTATTTGTGACCTCATCGCGGGCGAGTTAGAGCCCGACGGATTCCACAGCTGCCATGAATTCAGATACTCTTTCGCGGCAATTCTTGATCCTCTTGGGCAAGCGAAGTTGACTTCCCTTTTCCAGGATTGGCAGCACCTTATCGAGTTCTGGGCCAGATATTTTGCCGGTTAAGGCTACACGAATCGGATGAAACAGATGTTTTCCTTTTTGATTGGTCCTGGCTTTCACTAGGCTGATAATCTCTTTCCAATCCCTAATAATCTCACGCTGAGGGAGAGAAATTTCCTTAGAAAATTCACGGATCACACTTATCGCTCCATCCGCCTGTAACACCTGCTTGACCTCTTCGGTCGCCAGGGCTGCAGAGCCGTCGAATTCAACGATTCGCAATACCCCTTCAGGAATTTCACTGAGTTGATTTACACCAGACAATAAAGCCTCAACCAATAGTCCTATCCAGATCCGAGTCAAGCTGTCAACATTCTCGACCAAGCCCCACTTCTGGAGAAAGGGAATCGACAGTGAAATGAGTCGATCCTTATCGCACTCCCTCAAATAATGACGGTTTATCCAATGCAGCTTGTTTATGTCAAAAACAGCTGAACTTTTGGAAACGCGTCCCAGGTCAAAATGTTGAATCAAATTTTCCAGGGGCTGGATCTCGCTTTGACTTTCGGCGGGTGCCCAACCCAAAAGAGCAAGATAGTTTACCAAAGCTTCGGGCAGGATACCCATTTCCTGAAAATTCTGGATGGAAGTAGCCCCGTGTCGTTTGCTCAAGCGGGTATGGTCGCTTCCAAGAATGGTCGAGAGATGCGCAAAAGCCGGTAGCGGCCAGCCAAAGGCCGCGTAAATCAGCACTTGTTTCGGGGTGTTAGAAAGATGATCATCGCCGCGGATCACGTGAGTAATCTGCATAAGAGAATCGTCGACTACAACCGCATAATTGTACGTCGGCAGCCCGTTCGACCGGATCAGAATGAGATCGCTGACTACGTCACTGGAAAATTCCATTTCACCGTGTACAATATCCCTGAATCGAACCGGCCCGGCCCGTACTTTCAATCGAATCACCGCCGGCCGACCCAGATCAAGGTAAGCTTTGACTTCTGTCTCCGAAAGGAATTGGCAAGTCCCTGGATACTTCCAGGCCATACCGGCTTGCTTAGCCCGTTCTGCTTGGTCTGACAATTCTTCTTCACTACAAAAACAATAATAGGCCTTCCCAA
>QHZP01000182.1:11331-29353 GCA_003224715.1 Acidobacteriota bacterium
TTCTCTTGGTAGAGTTCGATCCGCTCACTTTGCCGATAAGGGCCCAGGCCCCCTCCGATATCGGGCCCTTCTTCCCATTGCATGCCAAGCCATCTCAGGTCCTCGAAAATGAGATTTTCGAAACGTTCTTCCGAACGTGCTAAATCAGTGTCTTCAATTCTCAGGATAAGTGTGCCCCCGGTCTTCTTCACAAAAAGCCAATTGAAAAGGGCCGTGCGGGCATTCCCGACGTGCAAGTGGCCCGTGGGACTGGGTGCGAACCGAGCTCGAGTCATCATTGAGTTTTACAGGAGTTTGGATACTTTGAATTAATTGAGGGCCTGATTGGATGCAAGACGTTCTCGTTGCATGAGAAACTCGGCCAGTGGCAGATCGGCAGGCTTGGTGATTTTCATATTCATTTCACTACCGCGCAACACCACAACTTGATAACCAAGCCGTTCAACGAGGCAAGACTCATCGGTGGCATAAAAACGGTCCACCTGTGCCTTCTCGAAAGCTTCTTTCAGTAAGCCATAGCGAAACGCCTGAGGAGTTTGGACCAGAACAATTTTGTCCCTGGGAAGCGTGGCCATCACCAAATTCCTTTCGATTTGTTTCACTGTGTCCACGCAGGGAATGGCTAATATGGCACTTCCTTTATGACTCGCTTCTCGAATGACCGCTTCAAGGGACTCAATATTTACAAAGGGTCGCACAGCATCATGAATGACGACAACCACCGACTCATCTTCTATTTCCTTCAGGCCATTGTAAACCGAGTCCTGCCGATGAATACCGCCCGCAACCGTCTGTACCAACGCGGAAAGCCCATCTGTTTCTAACATCGATTGAAATTGAGCAATGTCTGCCTTTCTCAATGGAACAATGATTTTCTGGATTAGCTTACAGCGCGCAAACTTGCGGAGGGTGTGGATGATGATCGGAGAACCTTCAAGACTCAGGAACTGTTTCGGGCTCGGAGACTTCATGCGGGTGCCTGTTCCGGCGGCGGGAATGATCGCGACGGCCCTCATTGGCTTACAGCTTCGATCTTAGTGGATTTTTCCTCGTAGCGTCCAAAAATCATCTTCCCAGCGGTTGTCTGAAGAACACTGGTGACCGAGGTATCAATGGTTTTGCCTATCATCTTTCTGGCATTATCCACAACAACCATTGTACCATCATCCAGGTAGGCAACTCCCTGGTTATATTCTTTCCCCTCTTTCAATATGAAGACCTTCATGGTTTCCCCGGGAAGTACCACCGGCTTTAACGAGTTGGCCAACTCGTTAATATTGAGAACTTCAACGCCTTGTAATTGGGCCACTTTATTCAGGTTGAAATCATTGGTAACAATCTTGGCCTCCGTCTGTTTGGCCAGCTCAATAAGTTTTAGATCGACCTCGCGAATGTTTGGATAGTCCGTTTCGACGATTTGAACGGTAAGTCCCGCCATTTTCTGAATTCGTTGCAAGATATCCAGACCACGGCGACCCCGGTTGCGTTTCAAGGAATCCGCCGAGTCAGCCACTTGTTGCAGCTCGCGAAGAACAAACTGAGGAATGATTAAGATTCCGTCTACAAAACCTGTTTCACAGATGTCGGCAATTCTGCCATCAATGATCACGCTGGTATCCAGAATCTTATAGCTCTTCTTAACTGGGCGCTCTCCACCAAAAATTCCACCTAGTGCGGCGAGATTTAACAGGTCACCCTTGTTGGCACCCGAAATCAGGCCAACATAAGCCATAAACAGGAACAGCCCAATTTGTAAAAAAGATAACGTCTTGGGCTCAATGGTCGTTTTTGCCAACATGCTGCTAATCATCGTGGCCCCAAAGATTCCCAAAATGGAGCCCACAGCAGCCCCAATTAACCTCTTCAAGGACGCCTTTCTGAGTCGAGCTTCAAAAAGGATGATTGCACTCGCGCCGAATGCACCGACAAGGATGGATAAATTCTGAGGTAACCCAAAAGGTTGAAAGTAATATGAGGTAACAATTAGTGCGACAGCAAAGACAAAGCGAACGATTAGTATTTCGAGCAAGGAGTTCCACCTCCATTCATTCCATTAAAAATGGAAATTAATGAGAATCAGATCAACTATATACAGACCTTAACACAGGTACACAAGCCCCCAATTTTGTTTATCGGCCAATAAGCGGGCCTGGTTAATTCTCAAACAAAACCTCGAGAGTCTCTTGTACGGACTTAACGGCAATTAATTCAATTTCTGACTCCGTTGAAGGAAGGCTATTTCTTGGGAGAAGACATTTTTTGAATCCTAGTGATGTAGCTTCGCGAATTCTCAAAAGGGCTTGACTAACTCCCCTTACCTCACCGGCCAAGCCAACCTCTCCAAAAATCACGGTATTGGGATTAATGGCTAGATTCCGATAACTTGAAACAATCGCCGCCACAATGCCCAAGTCCTCCGACGGCTCATCCACATTGAGCCCCCCGGCTACGTTGACGTAAACATCATTACTGAGGAGGTGGAGCCCCAAACGTTTCTCCAGCATAGCCAACATCAGAGAAACACGGTTGGGGTCAACACCCACAGCCATTCGTCGCGGACTGGCATAATTGGCGCTGCTGACCAAAGCCTGCAGCTCTACCAATAGAGGCCTTGATCCTTCCACACAGCCAATAACCACGGATCCGGCTGCCCCAGCAGGTCTTTCGGCTAGAAAAAGCTTGGACGGGTTTTCGACCGGTATCAAGCCCTCATTCGTCATCTCGAACACCCCCAATTCATTGGCGGCTCCGAACCTGTTTTTAACAGTTCTAACGATACGGTGACTGTGATACCTTTCGCCCTCGAAGTATAACACTGTGTCAACAATGTGTTCAAGAGACTTGGGGCCGGCTATGGAACCGTCTTTGGTAATGTGGCCGATCAGAAAGGTGGGGATCGAACGATGCTTGCTCAAGAATAAGAATTGAGTCGCAACTTCTCGCACCTGGCCTATAGATCCGGGAGCTGAGGGTAATTGGTCAGAGTACACGGTCTGGATGGAATCTAAGATGATGATTTGAGGTGATAATTGATCAACACATTCTAGAATTCGCTCCAAGCAGGTTTCCGTTAACAGAAAGAGTTTTGTGGGCTGCATTCCAAGACGGTCGCCCCGCATCTTAATCTGCTTTTCTGACTCTTCGCCCGAAACATACAGAACTATGCTTTCCTGTTTTTGCAGCAAATTGGCGGTTTGAAGGAGAAGGGTTGATTTTCCAATTCCTGGGTCTCCTCCAATCAGAATGAGGGAACCTGGAACGATTCCCCCTCCTAAGACTCGATCGAACTCTGCAATTCCGGAAGAGAACCTTGTGTTCTCCTGGCTGGACACGTCGTGGAAGGCGATGGGCGAAAGGTCACCTCGACTCCTGGACACGCCAGGGGGGTGGCCTGATGCAGGCGCCCTCTCCTCTACTAACGAATTCCACTCCCCGCAATCCGGACACTTCCCCATCCACTTGCTGGCCATATGTCCACAGTTCTGACAGACAAAACACGACTTCATCTTGCTCATATATTGTCACTATCAAAGGGGTCCATTATATTTGAGCTCCTACATAGATACGAGGCACTCTTTGACTGATCCTGCAAAGAATTTCATAAGGAATGGTAAAGGTCAGTCGGGCAAGATCGTTGGCTGCAACTTCTAGAGTCCCTTGCTTTCCGAGCAAAACAACTTCGTCTCCCACTTCAACCGAAGGAACGTGAGTGACATCGATCAGAGTTAGGTCCATGCTAATCCGTCCTACAATTGCGGCCTTATGACCTCTGATCAAAACGCTTCCCTTATTCGATAGCAAACGATTCAATCCATCTCCATACCCGACCGGTAATGTGGCGATTAGACTTTCCTGATCAGCCTTGTAAGCCCCGCCATATCCAATAAACGTCCCTTTATAAACTCGTCTCAGTTGCATAATCCGTGTCTTGAAGGAAAGCACAGGTTGAAAAGGCCTCTCGTCAGCTTGCGCCAATGGATTAATCCCGTACAAAATCAGTCCTGGACGAACCCCATCAAACCAACCGTAACGGAAGTTTAGAATCCCGGCACTGTTGGCCACGTGGTGCCATTTCAAGGAGACATTCTTGAGCTCGAGAATCCTCACAATATTTTGAAATCGCTCTATTTGAACCTTGTTAGAGGACCTTCCAGCAATTTCTGCCGAGCTTAAGTGAGTATAGATGCCTTCACAGATTGCCGATTGTTCCTGGGAGCAATTCTCGAAGGTTTCTATCGCCTTGGTCCAATGGACTCCCAAACGTGACATTCCCGTATCAATCTTGAGGTGATAGGTTGCCTTAGTCTTTAGACGATTTGCCACCCGACCTAAATCTTGAACCATTCCAGGGTTGAACACGGCCGGCGTCAAGTTATTATGAATGATCTCTTCTTCCTGGCCAGACCAGAATCCATTGAAAAGCAATAGCGGGCAGCGGATTCCATGCTTGCGCAGTTCTAAGGCTTCTTCTAAAACTGCCACGGCAAGATAATCTACCCCGCATGCTTCCAGTCGTTGCGCAACCGGAACGGCTCCGTGACCGTAGGCATCGGCTTTGACAACGGCCATGACTTTCACATCGTGACTCAGGATCTTTTTCACCTCTCGAAAATTGGACTCCAGGTGATCAAGATTCACTTCGGCCCAAGTCGGACGCTTACCATGCATGAATTTTTCTATATCCATGTTCTGGGAGAACCCAATTTTTTTCGAGGTAGAACCAAGGAGTTATGCTGTAGCGGATAGGAAGGGATCTTATCACAGGTTGATCAATCTCAGAAATCAACCTGCCATTCAGACCCCAAGTGTCGGAGTGAAACAGAATTAAAATCCGATGGAAAGTTTCATACTACTCTCGCCAGAGATTCTCAAATCGAGTGAATTCTCGGAGGAAGGCAAGTTTTATAGATCCAGTGGGGCCGTTTCTCTGTTTCCCAATGATGATTTCCGCAATTCCCTTATTTTCTTCGGATGGCTTATACATTTCTTCGCGGAAAATAAATGCCACCAGATCTGCGTCTTGCTCGATGGACCTGAAAGTTGAGGCCGGTGGTCGCCAGTTCGCGTTTCAGGAGCGCGACTCAATTGCGACAAAGCCAGGACTGGAATATCCAACTCCTTAGCCAATCCCTTGACACCTCGAGAAATGCTCGAGATTTCCTGTTGACGACTTTCGAAACGGGCTTTGCCTCCTGACATCAGTTGCAGGTAATCCAAAATCAACAGGTCCAGCCCATGCTCTGCCTTGAGTCTTCTGGCCTTGGCGCGCATTTCCAGTAGACTTAGTCCGGCGGTGTCATCAATGAAAATTTTTGATTGAGTCAAGAGTCCAAGAATGCGAGCAATCTTACTCCATTCCTCTTTGTTGAGAAAGCCGGTTCTCAGTTTGTGTGCGTCTATCCTTGCTTCCGAACAGAGGATACGCAGCAGGAGTTGGTCACCGGACATCTCCAGGCTAAAAATACCGACTGTTTTGTGGGCTGCAACGGCAGCATAGGTTGCGATATTTAAGCTGAGGGCGGTTTTCCCCATCGAAGGCCGGGCTGCAATAATGACCAGATCAGAGTGCTGCAGCCCTGAAGTGAGGTTATCGAAGTCGGTGTAACCGGTGGGTATCCCGGTGACCATTTGCCTTTGGCTGGCTGCAGTTTCAATCTTCTTGAAGCTCTTCTTGGCGATCTCATTTATGCTGACAAATCCAGTGCGAATCTTCGACTCAGCCAGGTCAAATATCGCTTTCTCTGCTGAATCCAAGATGGCATCAACGTCTTCCTGCTGGTTATAACAGGTGTTGATAATTTCGTTCGACTTCTTGATGAGATTCCTGAGAGTTGATTTCTCCTGGACGATTTTGGCATAGAACTCAAGATTGGCCAGTTTCGGAACGCCATCGATCAGAGAGGATATGAATGAAGCTCCGCCGACGCTCTCTAAGTACCCCGCATTCCGGAGTTCCTCAGTAAGAGTGATGAAATCGATGCCTTTTGATCTTTCTGTGAGACTCAGCATGTTCTCAAAAACCAGTTTATGACTTCCAAGATAGAAATCATCTTTGCCAAGAATCTCGATGGCTTGGTTAATGAGAGCGTTGTCTAAGATGATGGCGCCCAGCACACACCGCTCGGCTTCTATATTGTGAGGCAGACCTTTCTCAAGGGCTATATCAGCAGGCATCTCGAGGGATAGTCACGAACCATGACAATTTAAGTCGGGAATAGAAATGAATGACCCACTGGCGTGTTTTAGTCTTCCTTGGAAACCACCAAACCCACCAGAGCCGTAACCTCTCGGTGCAACTTGATAGGAATATCAAATTTGCCAAGAGACTTGACAGCCTCCGGCAACTCAATTCTGCGCTTGTCAATGCTGAAACCTTTAGCTTCCAATGCCTCCGCGATATCCATTGAGGTCACGGAGCCATACAAAACGTCATTCTCGCCCACCTTACGGCTTAAGTTAAGACATACGCTGGAAAGTTGCTGGGCTAGCGCTTCGGCTTCCTGTTTTTCGATTGCTTCACGACGCACTGCTGCGGCCTTTTCCTGTTCGATTTGACGAATATTGGCGGGAGTGGCGAGCACAGCCAACTTCTTGGGAAGCAGAAAATTCCGAGCGTAACCATCGCTCACCCGCACAATGTCTCCCTTGGTCCCAAGTTTTTCAATTTTCTCTCTCAAAATAATTTCCATAGAATGAATGCTCCATCCGGCACGAAATAATTGACCTTCTATCCTTACTATAATGAAGGCACTCAGTCCGCCGTAAAGGGCAACAGGGCAATGTTTCTGGCTTTCTTAATGGCCTCCATCAGCTTGCGCTGATGCGGAGCGCAAACACCAGAAATTCTTCTCGGCAATATCTTTCCGCGTTCAGGAATGAATTGAAACAAAAGGCGAGAATCCTTGTAATCAATATAATCGATTTTCTCAACGCAGAATTTGCAAACTTTCTTGCGCCGGATGAACTGCTTTCTGGGCCCTCCTGAACCAGCGGGCTTGGATACATAGGCCATGAATCATCTCCTTTAGCAAAATTTCAGTCTCTAGAGCGTTGGAGTAGGAGCTCCGGCCTGAGTTGCGGGGGATTTTCGCCGGACTTTCTTTAGTCGAATTGCTTTGACCTTTTCAACTCGTTTTAAGGCTTTGTCCACGCGTACCGTTATATATCTGAGGACTGAGTCGATAACTTTTAAACGGCGCTCAAACTCTTTTACCACCTCTCCATTCGCCTTGATATTGAATAGCACATAAAAGCCTTCGTCAAATTTCCCGATCCGATAGGCAAGTTTTCTTTTCCCCATCTTTTCCACACTGACAACTTCACCATGCATACTTTTGACGCCCCCTTCCATTTGTGCAATGACTTTATCAATCTCCTCCTCTGCGGCATTGGGGGCGATGATAAACATAACTTCATAAGTTTTCATTAGTATTCCTCCTTGTCGGATTGGCCGCGATTCGAGAGAATGCTCTGTATAGTTAGTTAAATTTGTTCATCGCGGCCTGAAGTCCCAGGGAACAAATCATTTCCACCGCTTCCTTCCCTTGCCTAATCATTTGTTCAGACACATCTCTGAATTCCTCCGAAATAGGACTAAGGACGTAACTGGCTGCATCGAGAACTTCAAACCCTGGAGCAATTCCCAGTCTTACTCGTGTAAATTCACTACTGCTCAGCCATTCAATGATTGATTCCAATCCTTTATGGCCGCCGGAACTACCGCGGCCGCGGATTCTGATTTGCCCAAAACGGAGAGCCAGATCGTCACAAACCACAATAAAATCATCAACCGAGAGTTGATATCTCGTCCGTAGCTCAGCCACACACCTTCCACTCAGATTCATAAAAGTTTGAGGCTTCACCAAGAGAATATCGAAATCTCCAAGACTCATTCGAGTCGTTAGAGCAAAACACTCCTTCGTTTTCCAACTCGCGCCACTCTCGGACGCAAGCAAATCCACGACCTCAAATCCCAAGTTGTGTGGTGTATTTTGGTAGTGCCTCCCAGGATTTCCAAGGCCAACGACGACCTTTTTAAAATCATTGATCAATGCAATAGACTCGAGCTATTTCAAGCTTACTTTTTCTCCTTCTTCTCCTCAGGCTTTTTCTCCTTCTTCTCCTCAGGCTTCGCTTCTTCTTCTTCACCTTCCTCAGCAACCTTACCTTTCTTAATCACCTCAGGTTCGGCCACAACCGCTTCCACCACAGGCTCGGGAGCTTTCTCTTCCTTGGGCGCAATCACATGGGCCACGACGAGATCTGCCTCAGACAAAATCTTAATCTTAGGATCAACAGGCAAGTCGGAAACCCGGAAGTTGGCGCCAATCTCCAGATTGGAAATGTCAATCGTGATGTGCTCGGGAATGTCCGAGGGCAAACATTCAACTTCAACTTCCCGTAAAACGAACTCAAAAATTCCCCCTTGCACTTTGACCCCTGTTGCCTCTCCCACTGTGGTGATTGGAACCTTGACTTGCAAGGTTTTATCCATAGCGATTCTGATAAGGTCTGCATGCAGCAGATTCTCTTTAATAGGGTCAAATTGCCAGTCTTTTATCATCACTCGGGTTGTACGACGTCCCTGAATTTCCAAAGAAAAAATAGTGTTGTGACCTGTTCCGGAATGAAGGATGGCCGAAAGCTCTTTGGGATTCACGCTCAAAGCTACGGAGTCTTCTTGGTGACCGTAGAGAATGGAAGGGATTTTACCGGCTGCTCTTAACCGTCTGGCTGCGTTTTTGCCCGTCTGGCTTCGAATTTCAGCTGTGACACTCAACGGCGGCATAACTCAATACCTCATTGTTTTTAAATGAATAAAGAACTGACCGAACTCTCTTCATGAATGGATTTGATGGCCTTGCCCAACAAATCTGCTACGCTGAGGACCTTAATTTTGCCTGATTTTGTTCCTTCCGACGAAAGCGGAATGGAATTGGTTACCACGACTTGGTCCAAGCTCGATTCGTCGATACGTTGCACCGCCGGTCCGGATAAGACCGGATGAGTGCAACAGGCATAGACCTTCTTGGCCCCTTGCTGCATGATCGCTTCCGCCGATTTAATGAGTGTTCCCGCTGTGTCGACAATATCATCCACAATCAACGTCGTTCGACCTTCCACCTCTCCCACGATGTGGACGACCTCTGCCACGTTGGCTTCCACGCGCCGCTTATCAATGATTGCCAAATTGGCATTCAACTTCTTAGCATAGGCACGGGCTCTCTCGGTACCGCCTGCATCCGGTGAAACAACCGTCAAATCGGGAAGACTGAGTTTCTGGAAGTAATCAATCATCACCGGCGCAGCGAAAAGGTGGTCCACCGGGATATCAAAAAATCCCTGGATTTGCGGTACATGCAGATCCATCGTCAAAGCCCTGCTGGCTCCAGCAGTAGACAAAACGTCAGCCACCAGCTTTGCTGAAATGGGAACTCGTGGCTTGTCCTTTCGATCCTGGCGAGCATAACCAAAATATGGCAGCACCGCGGTAATTCGTCGTGCTGAAGCTCTCTTAAAGGCATCGATCATCAACAAGAGCTCGACCAGGGTCGTATCCACTGGTCTGCAAGTGGGCTGGATGACGAAGACGTCCTTACCCCGGACGTTCTCCAAGATCTGAAAATATACCTCCCCATCACTGAACCGGGATACCGAGGAATGCCCTAAGGGCAGTTTCAAAGAGTGACAGATCTCCTCGGCCAATGGCCGGTTGGCGTTCCCCGTAAAGATCTTGATGTCATCGTGCAAGGGTTATCCACTCCCAAGAGGCCTAAGTTACGGAACGGCTATATCAATGACCTGAGAACAACCGGCTTTCGAGGTAAGAAAACAGAGGAACAAGCTATGGCTGGGGCGGGAGGATTCGAACCTCCGAATGCAGGTTCCAAAGACCTGTGTCTTACCGCTTGACGACGCCCCAATGGCTCACTGAAGGGATTCCACTAGGCAATTCCAATACTGTTTGCGGCTGAGCGTCTTCGTTTGGATAATCCGAAATTCTTTTGATTCGATAGCGCCTCTGGCCTCCAGCAAGTCTCCCTTTGAATTAAAAAGTCCAAAAAGTGCCGACCCACTTCCTGTTAGCCCAGCCGCCAAAGCCCCTCTCTCAAGTAACTTCCTCTTAACCCCTTTTAGTTTTGGAAAATCGTGAAATGCCACTGTTTCAAAGTCGTTTCCTATAAAATTCCGCTGGCCCAGGCTGTCCAAATAGTCCGGACAGAAAGTTGGAATCATACTTTTCTTACTTTTTTTTGTCAACGGCAGAGTCACACGCGCATAAGCATCTACCGTAGAAACGGCACCAGTGGGAACAACCAACAAGAGGTATTTTTCAGGCTGATCCTCCAAAGGATAGACTTCCGCCCCGCGACCCACTCCAAGGGCTGTGCCCCCGACAAAAAAGAAAGGAACATCCGATCCCAGAGCCCCCCCAATTTCGAGTAATTCCTTATAGGATAAATTTAAGTCGAGTAATCGCCTTATTCCATGGATAGTAGCAGCAGCGTTGCTGCTGCCTCCGCCTAAACCAGCTCCTATAGGAATCTCTTTTTCAAGATGGACCCGGTAACCTTTGTCTAATTTCTTAAACCGGCTCAAAGACAAGATCGCTCTAACCACCAGGTTATGGTGGGGATCAAGTTCTCTACTGTCAGAAGTAAACTCAATTTTTCCATCCTGGATTAGCGCAATCTCAAGCCGATCATAGAGATTAACGGTTTGAAAAATCGTTCGAATTTCATGGTAACCATCCTCCCGTCTTCCCAGGATGTGCAAACCGATATTGATCTTGGCATAACTGCGTAAGGAGATTTGGCGAGATTTCACTTGGACGTCAATCTAAGCAGCTTTAACATAAAAAAAGCTCAATCCATGGATTGAGCTTTTTGTTGCTGCACATCTGAATTCAATTCTATTTTTTTTGCAGTGAGGCCAGCTTGACTTTCAAATCATCAACTTTCTTTTGAACCTTCTTGCTCTCCTCCTCGTCCTGATTATAGGCAAGAGAAAGTTCCCAAGCATGGCGCGCTTCCTCATACTGACCTTTTTTGTAGTACAGGTCTCCAAGATGCTCGTGAATGGTCGGGTCCTTTCGAACTCGATCCAACGCTTTCTTGAGATAACTTTCGGCTTCCTCCATTTGATTTAGCCTGAAATAGACCCATCCCAGACTATCCAAATAGGCTCCGTTATTGGGCTCAAGATCGACGGCCTTCTTTAAGAGTTCAAGCGCTGCCGGCAGATTCGCATCTCGATCTGCCCACATGTACCCCAAATAATTCAAGCCCGCGGCATGTTTAGGATTTAGCTCCAGAACTTTCTTAAAGGCAGATTCGGCTTTGTCGTACTCCTTTTCACGTTCATAGAGAGCTCCCAGCATGAAAAAATAAGATTCCTTGTTCTTGAAATATTTCTCTGCACTGACAAGAGCTTTCTCGGCCTCCTTAAACTTCTTATCACGCTGATATATCTGTACGATGTATGAATAAACCTTTGCATCCTCTTCGGAATTGGTCAGCATTTGCTGCAAGTTCTTAATCGCTTGCTCTGAGTTTCCATTTTCCGCCAGGATATCCGCATATAAAAGTTTTAGATCTTTATCGTCCGGGCTGGCTTTCAAGGCTTTTTCGCAAGAAGCCAGAGCCTTATCCAATTGCTTGGCCGCACGATACGAGTCGATGATATAACCTTCCGCTTTTGAAGCATTTTCAGGGCTCAGTGCCTTCAATTGTGCGAAATAATCCNNTGAGATATGTAGCCAGCATGCGTTAAGAAAATACTACGATTCTGAATTTCGGCTGGGGAGTAATTTCCAGCTGGTTTTTCTGTTAATTTCAACAACTGTTGAAACCTCTCTTCCGCTTTCTCAAATTTGCCCAACTCCTCATAAAGGGTTGCAATATGAAAAGGGACTTCCAAACTACCAACCAGGATGGTATTGGCCTTATTGAAATTCTCCAGAGCTTTTTCATAATCACGCCGTTTGCGATATATTTGCCCCAGCCGCAAATAGGCAAACCCTTCGTCGGGATCAGCTTCCAGAATCTTGAGATACTCCCTTTCGGCCTGTTCGTCCTGGTTGTCTTCAAGCAAAGCCTGGGCCAACCCTTTGCGCAAATCGAGACTGTCGTCATCCACCTCAATGGCCTTCTTAAACGTTTCTATGGCATTCTTGTATTCCTTGTTTTGTTCATAGGTAGAAGCCAGTTCTGCCAGGATTCTTGGTGAATTGGGATTGGCTTCCAACGCTTTCTTAAAAACATTGATGGCTTCCTTCAAATTACCCTGGTCTGAATAAATTTGGGCTAGGTTGCTCAGACCATTTTCGGAGGATGGGACCAGCTCGAGAAGCTTGGTAAGACTCGCAATCGCTTTATCCGTCTGGCCATCGTAACGATAAAGCCGGCCCAGAGTCAGCAGCGAGCTGGTATCTGAGCTATCAAGGCGACATATAATTTCGTATTCCTGGATGGCTTTCTTCAAATACTCGCTGGAAGCGGGGTTTCGATTAGAGTCTTCGTTGCCGATGATCGAAACGTAAATCGTTCCCAGCAGCTTGTGAGCATCCAGATTATCTGGATTCAATCGGATCGCATTCTCAACCTCTTGAACGGCGTCCCGAACTCTCCGGTGGCGAAGATAGGCGTTAGCCAATTCGATGTAAACATAGGAAGATTGTGAGTCTTGCTGGATCGCTTTCTTATACTCGTCGACCGCCTTGGTGAAATCACCGTTTTCTTCCAGCAGTCTTGCCAAACTAAAATGATAATAGGCTTCTGCCTTATTGCCAGCCTTAGTTCGTTCCTCCGGCAAGGTTTCTTTTTGTTTGTCCTTGGTTTCGCTGGATTTCTTCACATAGGCGTAAAGCCAAGAATTCGAAAAGAGAGTCCCGCCTGCCAACTGGGCAATCCAAAGTAACAAAATCCATTGTGACCATTTCTGCTTTTTCGTAAACATCATCGTGATCGTGTCCTCAAATCCATTTTTTAAAATTATCCCATGCGGTTCAATCTGAAGTCAATTTGAAATGCCTACTCGAAGTGAGGCCTCGTTCCAAATCGAGTATGGGGACGATCGTGGTAGTTCCGACCCAATTTTCGGTCTGTTCCTGAGTCTAACACCTGCTAAAGTCGTCTATCCCAATAGGGCCAGTTCACCTTCTCTCCGCCCTTAACGGGCTTGCTTAACACAATACTCATCGAAAGCCTCGGTGAGAGAACGAGCAATATCTTGGGCTTCCCGGTTTTCGATCTGGTGACGATGCAGCATATAGACGACTTTGCCATCACGAAACAAGGCCACTGAAGGGGACGAAGGCGGATAGTCTTTAAGATATTGGCGGACCCGCACCGTGGCTTCAATGTCTCCCCCGGCAAATACCGTGGCCACTTTGTCCGGCAACACTGGATGCTGCAAGGCTAGAGCGATGCCCGGTCGAGCCCGCCCTGCGGCACAACCGCACATGGAATTAATCACCATCATCAGAGTACCCTTATTCATCACTAACGCATCCACTTCTTCTGGGGTTCTGGTTTCCTGGACTCCTAAACGTGTTAGTTCTTCTCTCATAGGTCCAATAAATTCTTCGGGGTATTTCACAAAGTTATTCTCCTTTTCTTTATTTTCCATTATCTATCATCGCATTTTCTATTAGCACGTTGGGAACTGTTAGGGAGCTTTCCTTCCCTGGAAAAAAGTCGTCCTAGCCATCCTCAGCCTTTTGAAGTCGTCGACCGCGAAAAAGGTTGTTCGTGTGGTATAGCGGTTCAAAAATACCGTAAGTATTCATTGCGTGGTTAAGACGGCCTCCGAAAATCTGTTCGCTCCGGAAATCTGTTAGTTCGTTACTCCCGTGCTTCAGCGCGGCGCGGGCTTAGTTCTTGAAATTCAACGACCTCCGAGAATATCTTGAGATTTTCTATATCCGCACGGATTGTCCATCCGCGCCCAGTTCGGCGCGGCAACGATTGTGGTGTGCAATGTTGGCCAGGTGCAGCGTTCGCACTGCTTTATGACCAATCTCCACCGTGGCGTTAGGTTGGTTTCGACTCTTAACGCAATCCAGAAAATTCTTCTCATGCGGAGTAATATCCGTGGCGCCGCCGGCCAGATTCTGGCGGACGGTTGGCGGGACCTTCCAGCGATCATATCCTCTCTCGCTCCAGGGCTCGGCGAAAACTCGGTAACCATCTTCGCACATCTCCAAGGTTCCTTTCTGGCCCTGGAAGACAATGCCCCACCCTTTCATGAAGGTGTTCATGTAGGCCAGTGTCCAGGTGCAGGTAAATTTCGGATACTCGAAGATGGCGCAGAAGGTGTCTGGCGTCTCCGACGGATGCAGCTTATACACAGCTCCGTAGGTTTGAGCGGCAATAGGCTGGTCGACTCCGGTGAACCACTGGATCACATCTAGCAAGTGGGTGCCCTGGTCGGTCATGTTGCCACCCGAGAAATCCCAGAAATAGCGCCAGTGGCGAAATCGGACGGCGTCAAAAGGCTTCTTGGGAGCAGGGCCCTGAAAAGCCTCCCAATCTAGCTTCCCCGGAAGATCGGGGCCTCGATTGATGTTGAGATTCCAATACCACTCAGCCCGGACCATGTTGATTTCACCAATCAATCCTTCGTCAATGAGCGCTTTGGCTTCCAGTACCAGAGGGGAACTGCGCCGCTGCATTCCAATTTGAACGATGCGATCGGTCTTTCGGACCTCTTCTATCATGTGGACTCCCTGTTGGATGGACCAAGACATGGGTTTTTCGCAATAGGCATCCTTGCCCGCCTGAACCGTAGCAATCAGGTGATCGTGGTGCCAGTGCTCGGGGCTGGCAATTAATACAGCGTCAATGTCCTTGCGTTCCAGTAAGTGGCGGTAATCGCTATAAGGCTTGGCACTGGTCGCGGCGATCTCCATTCCTTTTTGGAGATTGACGTCATACACATCCGCGGCGGCCGCCCATTCCACACCCAGGTTTTTAAATTTGTTCATGTGATTCCTTCCCATCCCGCCCGAACCGATGATGCCCATCACCACTCGCTCATTGGCACCGAGGATGGGACGAGTTCTGGAAGTGGCGATCGCGGCCGCCCATCCGGTGGCGGCGGTCTTATTCAGGAAAACTCGACGGGTCATCTTATTGCTGCTCATATCTCCTCCTTTTGAAAATCTCCTTTGAACATCCGGTAGTGGCGGTCTGGGACCGCCGCGTTCGTGATCCGACTACTTTTTTGCCCACTGCCTGCAAGATCAGCCCCCGCAGCCAAGCGGAGATCGCCTACCACTTGAGACTCTCGCAGTCTCACTTGATAAGCCCAGTAGAATTTTTATTACATGTCGAAGCCTCACAACCCCTACTTTCAAACGCCCGACCGTCATCAATCGATCCAGGGCAATCAAAATTCAGAAGTCGTTTAGATTTGGTCTGCCGCTACCAAGGTAATCTCAACCCTGGCAGTTCCCACTAGCTTTTGCACTGCAATGCAGGTGCGCGCGGGAGGATCAACTTTGAAATAGCTGCGGTATACTTCGTTCATTTTGGAGTAATCTTGGATATCGGCTAAATAGACTTTCCCTTCGGCTACATTGGAGAAATCCATTCCTCCAGCTTTCAAAACGTCTCCTAAACCATCCATCACCTCTTTTACCTGGGCTTCGATGCCTCCTTCGGCAAAGCCCGCTTTGCCCGAAAGTAAAAGCGTCCCTCCTAACCTGACCGCCGGGCTCAAAATGGGATTTGGCTTAGTCCCCTTAGGCAGGATAACTTTCTTGGCCACAGAATTTGTTTTGGTAGCGATAAAGGCGATCTCGATGGGAGTTTCGCCCGGCAAGGTCGTGACCCCGACAGTGGTTCGGGCCGGAGGATCTGTTTTGAAATAGGTCTTATATACCTCGTTCATTCGTTGAAAAAGGCTCATGTCGGTGAGATAGACATTGGATTTAACCACGTTGGAAAAATCCATCCCGGCCGCTTTCAAGACGGCCCCAAGGTTCTCCAGGGTCTGTTTCACATGGGCTTCGAAGTCACCTTGGGGAAACTCCTTAGTCTTGTAGTGACGACTCCCCTGGCCGGAGATGTAAAGCATATCCCGCACCTCCACACCTCCGCTGTAAAGGTCATTGGGAGAGGGTTTCACCCCTTCGGGGAAAATATAATGTCGTTCCTTTTTGCGGGTTGCGATAAAGGTTATTTCCACCTGGGAGCCGCCTGGCAAGGCAGGGACCGCAATCGTGGTGCGGGCCGGCGGATTACTGGGGAAGTAGGTCTTATAAACCTTGTTCATGGCCTGAAAATTCTTGATATCGGTGAGATAAACGTTGGAATTCACCACGTCGGAAAAATCCAGGCCGGCGGCCTTCAAAACCGCTCCGAGGTTTTCCAGGGATTGTTTAACTTGAGCGTCGAATCCTTCCGGATGCTCGCCGGTCTTGGGATTGCGGCTGCCCTGGCCAGCACAATAGAGGGCGTCCGCCACTAGGATTCCAGGGCTAAGTATTCCTCCCAGCCGGGGAGCCGAACTTTGCGAGGGAGGCGCAAGAAAGCCGGCGGTCAGGAGAATCGCGACAAGGCTAACAAGAAAGACCCTGTGCAAGCATCTAATGATCATCATAGCTCCTTCACTCAAAGGATCGCAGACTTCGGTTTGCAGATCTTAGCAGATCTTAAAGGATTGAGGTTTCCGAGAATCCTTCATTACAGTATGAATCTGGAGGCCAAATCAAACTGGTCCGGGCAAACCGGTCCTGGAAGACCACGCTACGGTAAAGGGAAACGCGCTAAGTTAAGAAACATCTCCATAAGCTAAGAGCTGTCCTTCAGAATTACGTATTCCACGATTCTCATGTCCGCGGAATGGTCATTTCCCATAGCCTCGTGCCTCAGCGCGGGTCTACCGGAAAAAGATTTTCTCAGCAACCAAGGCATTCTATCAAGTTTCTTCTTTTTTATACAACTGGTATACAACTGTCTATCCCCTTGGACTCTTAACTCCTAATTGGTATTATGTTGTACGCTGATTGCAACATACCATACCTCAACTCTGGGTTTGAAGCACTCCATGACTCAAACGATTACCAGAAAAGAAAGGGAAGATCGAAGCCTGGAAGAAAAGGCTCCTCTGTTTAATGTTGTACTGCTAAACGACGACGATCACAGCTACGATTATGTTATCGAAATGCTGCAAAAGATTTTTTGCTTTTCCTGGCAGCAAGCCTACGATCACGCCGTAGAAGTCGACTTCACCGGTCGGACCATCTTAATTACGTGTGGGCTGGAAGAGGCTCAATTCGCCCGGGACCAGGTCCACAGTTATGGCGTAGACCACCGCATCCCTCATTGTCGTGGCTCCATGTCAGCCATCATTGAGCCTGCCGAGCCTTCCGCATCCTGAAGGATGAAGATCACCGCAATCAAACCCACTACCGTTACTGTGCCGCTCGAGGCGCCGCTGCGTCACGCCCACGGCTGCCACTGGGGCCGCTTTGTTCGCACCATTGTGCAGGTCTTTACCGATGAAGAAGTCGTGGGGCTGGGGGAGATGGGCGGCGGAGGCGAATCAGCCGAGCTGGCTTTTCAAGGACTAGCGCCATATCTTATCGGCCATGATCCCTTCCAGCTCGAAGCCTTACGCTGGAAAATTTTGAATCCTACGGCCAGCCTGTACAACAACCGGATTCAATTGCACGCAGCGGTGGAGTTTGCTTGCCTGGATATCATAGGGAAGAAGTTGGGTGTCTCTTGCAGTGAGCTGCTGGGTGGCCGCTTGCGAGATCGAGTCCCGTTTGCCGCTTATCTTTTCTATCGCTACCGCAATGCGAAAACGGGACTGGGCGGAGAGTCAACGGCTGATGATATTGTGGCCCATGCCAGAGCGCTGCAGTCCAGACATGGCTTTACAACGTTTAAGCTCAAAGGCGGGGTCTATCCACCGGACCACGATATTGAGGCCATGCATGCCTTGGGCCATGCTTTCCCCCAAGCCTCTCTGCGACTGGATCCGAACGGTATCTGGTCGGTTGAAGAAGCCA
>QHZP01000183.1 GCA_003224715.1 Acidobacteriota bacterium
TGAAAAACCAGGTGAGGACGGCCCCCATCAAGATAATGCTTGCCGTATACATTCCCCAGGTCCACCCGGCGTGAGCGGCAATCAGCGGCGCGATGTATGGAGCCACTCCACCAAGGTTGCCCCGCCCCAAACTCGGGCTCGCTGGCCTTCCTGGATCCAGTTAGCATTGGTTTTGGCGCACGAGGGATACAGCGGACCCGTGAAGAATCCCATCGCAAGCCGGACCAGAAAGAAGGATGGCACGACGCACAGATAAGCCCCCAGACCAGGATTGCCGCCCAGAGCCGTCAGACCCGTGAACAGGGCCGCTCCCAGCCCCATCACGGTCAAGACCAGGCGAGGACCAAAACGGTCTGCCAGGTGACCACCAGGCAGGTTCATCACGGCATAGCTCATCAGAAAGGCGGTGTACACAGCTCCCATCGATGTTGCAGAAAGGGACAAATCGTGCATGATGACGGGGCCTGCAATGGACATGATCGTCCGGTCGAAGTAGCTCATGACGCTAAAGGCGACCATCTGAGTGACGACGTACGTCTGCACCCGGAACGCTTTTCGGCTATCGGTTGCAGTCAACATGTTCGGCTTCCCCCCTAATGCTCTTCATGTTCCATGGTTAGCGCGGGAAACTTTAACAGATGCGAAGAAGCCCATCAACATGGATTGCGAGCCCTTGATTTTTCAATGCCACCAGGGCAGGTCACGCAGTCGGACGCTCGATGGCCGGCAACGGCGGCCCCGATTTTCTCGACCCGTGACTGGCGGTGGGTTCGCACGAACCCGTGGTAGGCCTCGTGGTCGCTCCACTGAGCGTAGAGCAACACGGTGCTGGCCAATACAAATTTCACCTCTGAAACCGCGATAGATTTTTCGTGGCGTCCGTGTTATATTGCCGCAAATTCGAGGAACAAAGGCAGATTGCGTCAATGGGAAAAGACCCTCAGGCTGTTTCGAGCCGGTGCTGGTTTACCCCGGATTTCCAGTTCGGAATACACCACTTTCGATACTTCACTGACGACTTCAATTGTCTTCCCCACACCCACGGCGAGCACAATTTCATCTTCTCTTTAGACCATGGGTTCGAGTGCATCGTGAACGCGCGGGAAGAAAGAATGGAGCCGGGAGACTTGCTCGTGATCAATCCCGGCGAGGTTCACAAGAGCAGGTACGACTCGAACCGAGTGGCTTCGGAAGGGTTCACTCTTTACGTAACGACGCGAGTACTGGAGAACATTTTGCGGAGGATGCGCATTCCCTTCGATGGGAAGCGCCAAAGCATCAAGTTTCACGGAAAGATTCACGACCCCAAAGTATTACAGTTGGTGAAGGAACTCCTCGACGAATGGAAGGACCAAAGGGAAGGGTATGACATCCTGATGCAGTCTTGGATGGTTCAGATCCTGGTTTACCTGATCCGCAACCGCTTTCAGCCGGTGATTCTTGAGAACAAGTCTAATTTGCCTCCGCAGTTGCCGAGCTGGCAGATGGACTGGGCGATCGAATACATGAACGCCTGTGGCAAAAGTGATTTCAGTCTTACCGAGCTCTGCTCAAAAATCGGCATTAGCCCTCCCCATTTCATTCACCTGTTCAAGAATTCAGCGGGCAGAATGATTCCTCATGACTACTACAACCGGCTGCTGATCGACAGAGCCCAAAGGCTACTCCAGACGGGCGACTGTTCGATAAAGCAGGTCGCCTACCAATTGGGATTCAAAAGCGACAGCCATTTCTGTAGTCTCTTTCGCAGCTTCACGGGAATGACTCCAAAAGGTTATCAGCTTCAGAAAACGCAGCCGGCCTTTGCAACCTCAGCGCTGCCTCCCAAGAACCAATCGTTTTGAAAGCCCAACCTGGAGATCGCTCTAGTTGATAGCGCCCTTTAGTGTGTGCGAGCATCACAGTCTCTTCGCATGGGTCAGTCGGGTTGAGACGAGGGTGCCTGTCGATGCTCGAGCCCTGGCCCGACGTGCTGTTTCATTCATTTCCCTGGCTGATTCTCGCTCCGCGCCCTGATTAACCAGCCGCTGCGATAACGGAAGTTTTCTGAGCCCCATCGCAAAATCATAATTTCATAACATTGGTAGTTGTTGCAATTTAGGCTTGAGGCTCACTACTATTCACACTCCGTCAAGCTTCACCTCTGACGCTCGTTTTTGTCCAGGAGGCCAAACATGTTTCGTCGAAGAACCTTTCTCAAGGTTTTTGCGTGCACTCTTCTTCTCTTATGGGCGGCAGCTCTCCAAGCCCAGTTGAATCGCGGTGTCATGGAGGGGACGGTCACGGACCCGCAAGGGGCGGTGGTGCCAGGCGTCGAAGTCACCATCACTTCCACGGACACCAACGTTTCCGTCGCTACCAAAACGAACGGTGCAGGATATTACCGGGCAGTGGACCTGGTTCCCGGCAACTACCTCGCTCATTTCTCGATCGGAGCTTTTACGCCTCTGGACATTACGGGAATCGAAGTCCGCGCCGGCGCGGTCATCAAAGTGGATACTCAGTTGAAATTGGAAGCCAACCGTCAGCTGATAGAAGTCCAAGCCGAGATCCCCTTGATTGAAACCAGCGCTTCCAACTTTAGTGCCAGCCTGGAGACCCGCACGGTTCAAGAACTTCCCTTGCCAGGCCGGGACATCCAGCAACTCATTTTCTTGTTTCCGGGGATCAACCAGACGGGTGGACCGCCGGGAAGTAATTTCGGTTTCAACAGTCAGTATGGCAGTTTCCCTGATCCTACTAACGCCTTCGGCTCTCAGGTTTCAGTCAACGGTGGACAAGCAGGGGATAATGTGTGGTACCTGGATGGCAACATGAATCTTTCCGGCTTTGCGGAAAATGTCGCCGTTAACCCTACGCCTGACGCCGTCCAGGAGTTTCAAGTCGTCAACAACGGGTTCGCAGCGGAGTATGGCAGAACCGGTGGGGCTGTTTTTAACGTGGTCCTCAAATCGGGGACCAATGCCCCGCACGGCAGCCTTTATGAATACCTGCGCAATGACGCAACTAATGCTCGCAATCCCTTTACCTCCATCGACGATCAGGGGAACCTGATTAAAGACCGCCAACTCCGTTTCAACAATTTCGGCGGCACTTTGGGCGGACCTGTCTTCATTCCCAAACTGTACGATGGCAGGAACAAGTCTTTCTTCTTCTTTTCCTTCGACCACCAGATTCTTCACCTGCTGGGTAACAAGGTCTTCACCGTGCCCACGGCCAGGATGCGTCAAGGAGATTTTAGCGAGGATGCGGACGTGATCTCCAATGGATTGTGGAACCCTTACAGTACCGTCGGTCCCAACGCTTCCACGGGGCTTTTTGAACGCACTGCCTTTGGTACGCCTGTGGCTGGAAATCCTTTTGGCAACAATGGCTGCCTGGCCTCATCAGTCGAGGCAGGAAAGGCTAAAGGGATCAACACCTGCAACTTTTCTCCTCAAATTCCTGCCAACTTAATGGATCCAGTAGCCAATTATTTTGTGAAATCTTTCCCGCTGCCTAACTACAATGACCCCTTGAGTGGCTGTCCCATGGGATTGAATGGCTACAAGATTTGCAACAATTTCCTGGGTGCCGTGGGGAGCAGCCAGAATCCGTACAACATCTCCATCAAGATCGACCATCAATTGACCGAGAAAAGCAAACTCTTTGTCGAATGGCTTTACAACCCTGGCAAGTACGACAATTATCGCTTTCCCTGGACGGGGGCGACTTTTCCCAACGACGCGGTCGGCTGGGGTGGTCAATATCCGGTGGACTATCGGAACCAGATCATCGCCATCGGCAACACCTATACCTTGAGACCGACATTGATCAACGAGTTTCGCGGCAGTTTCAGCCGCCAGTTCATCGATTCGCATCCGTTCCAACCCTACCCAGACAGTATTACTGACCAGTCCTCGGTGCAGAAACTCCTGGCGCCCATCCGCATCCCTCAAGATGAACTAACGCCCACTCCCAATTGGGGAATGTCGGCGCCTGGGGGCGCCAGCATTGGCTTCGGCCCGACGCAATGGGTCAGCATGACAACGGCCGCCGAAGCTTATACCATCATCGACAATGTGACCAAGGTTGCCGGAAAGCACACGTTTAAAGCCGGACTCACTTACCGTCTGGAGCACACCAGCTATTTTGGTCCCTATCCAACCTATTTTAGCTTTGGCGGTGAGTTGGCGCAGGATCCCAATACTAACCGGGGAGGCAGTGGCCTGTCCCAATTCATGATGGGAGCGGTGGCCACCGCTGGGCGTAATTCCGCCACTGGCCTGCAAGGAAAGCCCTACAATCGTTTTCGATATTGGGGTTTCTACTGGCAAGATGACTTCCGAATCACGCCACGATTCACCTTGAACTTCGGCGTTCGCTATGACCTCAATGGTTATTTCCGGACCCGATTCGACCCCCAGAACAATTTTTGTCTGGAGTGTCCGAATGAGACCACGGGCTTGAAAGGCAAGCTTGTTTACTCTGGCGATCCGGAGTTGCCCAACGGGCATGACATCGCGCCCGCCAACAAGAACAGCATTGCCCCCCGGTTTAATTTTGCCTGGTCGCCATTTACCGATCAAAAGACCGTCATCCGAGGCGGTTTCGATGTTTTCTACACCAACTCCATTGCGGCCATAAACGCACCAGGTCAGTCTTCCAACAATATGCCGGGGTGGGCCCTATCGTACGCCTGGCAAGGAAGTTTCTATCCGGATCAATGTCTCCCCTTCTCCGGCCAATGCGTGGCTTTTCCCTTGAGCGATACGACCACGGACAAGGCTCAACTCACCACTCCTCCATTTACGACCCAATTCGCGGCCCAACGGCGCGACCCCCTGCTGGGGTTCAGCCATGTGGAATTCTTTACCCCTCCGCCTCATGATCCCATGGTGCTAAGCTGGAATCTGGAAGTCCAGCGCGAATTGCCCGGGAAAATGATGCTGAGTGTTGGCTATGTGGGTACTCACGGCACCCATCTCATGGGGGAACCTTTCCGGCAATTCAACTATGTCCATACCGCAGACCGGATCAAATACCGCACCACGCTGGATGCCAACATCCCCATCACCGATGTTTATTCCGGGAAGACTGCCGCGCTGCTCCAGCAAGTCTACGTGACTCCGGGACAACCTCCGAACCTGCCACGCAGCTTATTGTTGAAACCGTATCCATTTTACGGGGCGATTCAGTCGCTTCAAAATCAAACGGCCTTCGATGGAACAACCATTTACCACGGCATGAATGTCCGGTTCCAGAAACAGTATTCGCACGGACTCAGCTTTATAGCGGCCTACACCTTCAGCAAAAAAATCAACAACGCCATGACCTCTTCACCAGTGGTCCTTGTAACGGACCCGATCCATTGGGCACGATCCGGAAATATCGGAGGCAGGGCCGGACAATTGGCCTGGGATGGCGGCTTCAGCTCGGTCTTTCAAGATCCTGACAACCGGAATCTGGACCGGGCCCTGGCTGCCGATGACATTCCACACATGTTGAATATTGCCGCTACCTATGAACTTCCCATCGGAATCGGCAAGCCGTTCCTCAATCGCAAGGGGGCGGCTAGCAAGCTTCTGGGCGGCTGGCGATTCACCTCAAATTTCAACACTCAAAGTGGGGTGCCACTTCCAATCAGTGGGCCATGCAATGAACTGACCTGCCGGCCCAACTTGGTTGGCGATCCAAAATTCAAGGAGAACCGGAATCGAGAGCAGCAGATTAATCAATGGATCAATCCCGCTGCATTTGACCCTCCGTTTGGGAGTGACCAGAGTTTCTGGGCGAACTACGATCCGAACGACGACCGTGCCTGGCAGTTCGGCACGGCCGGGCCGCGACTTCCAGGAATTCGCTCTCCGGGATTTTGGAATGTGGACGCCGCTCTGGCCAAATCGTTTCACATCACAGAAAGCAAGTACTTCGAATTCCGTTGGGAAGTATTTAACGCCCTGAACCATCAAAACCTCGGCTTTCCAGATACCAACTTCTGTCTGCCACCCGGGCCAGGCGGTTTAGTGGACGCGGTCCACCAGGACGGCTGCCAATTCGGGCGAATCACCAATATTCAAACCGACCCGCGTTCGATGCAGTTTGCTCTGAAGTTTATCTTCTGACACGGCATGGTTGGTCCTGTGGTCCGTGTGCCACTGAGCAACCATCGGTCAAATCACAAATGCAGTGAAGCCAACCGTAATAACCTCATGAAATCTAATGAACTCAGCTACCATAATCTCAGAATCCTCAGTTTCAAGCGCGTTAACGCGCCGCGCGTTTACCACTGGTCTCCTGGCCGGTACGGCGCTCTTCTCTCTCGCTTCACGGACCGGAATGGCGACGCCGGCTCTGCCACGAACCAAAAAGCCGAAGTCTCTGGCGGTATCGACGATGAATGGCCCTGTCAGTTGTGATTCGTTAGGGACGACTCTCGTGCACGAGCACGTGCTTTGGTTCAGTGGCCCGCGACTCGATAATCCCGGCTATACGCCTATCCCGGATAATTTGAGATCGGACACCGTTGACTTCGCTGTTTCGCTCCTGAACGCCGCTTCGCGTGTAGGAATTGACACTGTCGTGGATCTTACTCCCCACAGGCCCATAGACCTCTATGAGGAGATTGCGAAACGAACACCCGTCAAAATTGTGGCCTCGACCGGTTTTTACCGGCGTGAAAAAATTCCCAGGTCGATGGCGGACATGGAAGATGAAAGACAGATGG
>QHZP01000184.1:0-2247 GCA_003224715.1 Acidobacteriota bacterium
AGTCGCTGGACAACTACCGCCAAAAAATCAAAGAGAAGAAGCGCAATCCCTCGGCCCTTTATGAGCTGGCTCTGAAGGCCCGACAGGAGTATCAGCCGGGAGATCAAATTTCCTACTATGTGACGGGAACGACCAAGCGAGTAAAGGCGTATGAAAGTTGCAAACTCGTTAGCCAGTGGGACCCGGCTCATCCGGACGAGAACGTGCCCTACTACAAAGCCAAACTGGAAGAGCTTTTTGAAAAGTTCAAACCTTACCTCTCGATCCAAGTGCAACCAGAACAGATGGAGTTGAAGTTGGAGTGACAATAGAGAAATAACTGATCGATGAGGCTAATCGGGCATTTGGCTGACTCTGACTACTCTTTTGGCCCATACTTTGTTTGTCTATCTATCTCGTGGGCATAAGGGAAGCAGGGCGTCCTCCTAAATGGAAAAATGGTGGGAGGAAAAGTAAATGATCAATTTTTACTGATTATCAGGACGGAGTCATGAAAGCCTATCGACAGCTGACAGCTGCTGTTTTGCTTTTCGGTTCAATCTGGGGAGAAGCTGTGGCGGCGGAACTGCCTGGTCAATATTTCCGCTTGCTGGAGGTCGGCATCACCCAGATTGAGAAACGACTAGCCTCAGACCCATCGGGGGATTTGCAAGCGTTGGAAGCCCGTGGCCACGGCTGGCGCCTTTTTCCGCATGTGGTACTGGTTGCAGCGGTGCTGTATGCCAAGCCGGACTCCTCAAACCATCGCTATAAAGACCCTAAGATGCTCTCCTTGGCAATGAGAGTTGGCGATCTCCTGGCCAATGAGAGTGAGCGCGGCAGTTTTGCAGCACGCCTGAATAGCGACCGTGACACCTACATGTGGCTTGAAGCCTATAGATTACTGGAGCCAGACCTCGGAGAGGATCGACAGAAGCAATGGCAACGAGAGCTCGAAAGAAATGTTGCCGAGCTGGAGGCCGAATCCGCCCAAAGGACCAACTTTCCGGGCTACCAATCACCCTTCATTGGCACTTCGCCCAATCACCTCTCCTTATGGGCCTCGACGGTTTACCTGGCGGGACGGGTATTCGGCAACCAGAAATGGGAGAGATTGGGCACAAGTATCATGCACCGCTTCGCCGCTGAGGAACAGTCTCCGGATGGATACTGGGGCGAGCATGAACGGTCACTTCCCACCCCAGGCTACGATTACACGACCTACACCGGCGTGGCACTCTACCGGGAGTTTTCCCAGGATCCTGCTGCCCTGGAGGCACTGGGCCGAGGGCTGGACTTTCACAAGTTTTTCACCTATCCGGATGGGACGCCCGTTGAGGTGTTTGACGATCGCAACCGCTATACTAGAGTCCAAGGCTGGGGCCAATTTGCCCTTTCCGATTTGCCTGATGCCAGCCCGCCGCCCGGGGGAAATGATGAATCGGCCTCAAAGGGTCAGTTTGGGTTTTCAAATTTCCCTGACGGGCGCCGCTACGCGGAATTTTTAACAGGTTTTTTCCACGAGGGGCGCCTGGGCTACGAGGATTTAGGCCGGATCGCCCAAAACGCCCTGTACTACCACAAGGGTCCCACGGCGCCGATCCCACAGGATCTCCTCCGCTACATGCGCCGGCTGACGGTGCCGGCCGGCATTCGGAAAACCGGGCCCTGGGTAGTCTGCCTCTCCGGCTTGATCAGCCCCCAAGCGCTCACCAACCAATTCTATCTGGACCGCCAGGGCAACCTCAGCATCTTTCACAATAAGCTTGGCCTGATCATCACAGGCGCTAACTCGAAGCGCCAGCCCGAGCTGGCCACCTTTTTGGAGAAACTGCCGGAGGGTCTCGTTCATATGCCAATCAGCAGCCGCCTGCAAATGAGCGACGACCAGGACCGACTGTCACTCGCCTACAACACGTTTTTCAGTGATCTCACCGTGCCACCACCTTCCGACATCGAGTTGTCATTCCGGTTCTCCATTACCGGGAGGGGTAAGCCTGCCGAGGATTCGCGATTGACATTGCAGCTTTGTCTCAAGGCCGGCGAGGTGCTGGAAACTGGCGCTGCTAAGAAGATGATGCTCGGTCTGGATCGACTCGAGCTCTCACCAGATGAGCTTGGCGGATGGATCCGTCATCACGACTGGAGGTTGAAAATAGACCGGGCAGCTCGACTGATTTGGCCTGTCTATCCGCATAATCCCTATACCAATAAACCGGAGACACTAATTGACCACGCGGTGGGCGCCCTTTCGGTCCCCCTGCATCT
>QHZP01000184.1:2274-9601 GCA_003224715.1 Acidobacteriota bacterium
AGAAGATAGAGGATGGAGGATCGAGAATGGAACACCAACGAATTTGATACGATCTTCTCTTCTTCTCTGCTAAGCGTCTTTTTCACAGGATCTCTTGGGCTCATGGTATTCTTGGCAGGCCTCCGGAAGATGCTGGACTGATCAGTCCTCTACAGGTCCTGGTTCTGTAGATTTAGGGTGCAGTGCGTCATCCGCGTTCGTCTGCGTTTATCTGCGTCCCACATTTGTCTCCGTGTCGCCGCGGCGAGTTGGGTTGAGCCTCCGTGTCTCTGTAGCGGTTTGAACCAGCAAGTATGTCTGTTCCCTTACGACACTCGGAATCTCTGAATCGCTTCCTCTTTGAGTTCTACGCCCAAGCCCGGTTCCTCGGGGACAGTCACGTATCCATCCTTGGCGATGAAGTTTTGGCGTGTGATATGGTCACGGAGGGTCGTTTCTTCTTCGGCTACATATTCCATGATGAATGAATTTGGAATGGAGTTCAGGAAATGAAGGGCTGCCGCAATATTGATGTAGGTGGTGAAGCCATGATTGACACAAGGCAGACCACGGTCCTCTGCCAGGCTGGCAATTTTGCGAGCTTCAGTGAAGCCGCCGCAGCGGGTCAAATCCACCTGCACAATATCGATTTTGCCTTTGTCCATTAATTCAATAAACGACCACCGGTTGCTTTCCTCCTCCCCGGCGGCGATGCGAACCTCGGTGGCTTCCGAGAGGCGACGGTAGCCTTCGTAGTCATCGGGTTTCAGGGGTTCTTCTAACCAGAAAATATCATATTCGGCAAAGGCGCGCGCCCGTTGCAAAGCGGTCTTGGCGTCCCAAACCAAGCCAGCGTCGATCATCAAGTCAGGTCCTTTGCCCAAGCCCTTCCTGGCTTCCCTCACCAGAGCCACATCATTTTCGGCATCCTGGCCCATGGGATCCCATCCAAATTTCACTGCCGTAAAACCGCGGTCTTTAAGCCGGGATGCCAGCTTTCCCGTTTCAGCAGGCGTTTTACCAAAGAGAACACTGGCGTAACAGCGAATCTTCTTGTGAAACCCACCACCTAACAGTTTCCAGACGGGAACCCCCAGAGCTTTGCCCTTGATGTCCCATAGAGCAATGTCAATCCCGCTCATGGCGTGGATTCCTACCCCACGGCGTCCGCCGTAAATGTTGCCACGATACATCTTGTACCAGATCTTTTCCGTCTCAAAGGGATCTTCGCCGATAACTAATTCTCTGAGCCCACAAGCCGTCGTATGAGAAAACGGGCCTTCAATCAATCCTTTGACGGCTGTTGGAGAGGAGTCGACCTCAGCCAGGCCGCTGATGCCAGCATCCGTGAGCACTTTGACAATGAGAGCGTCCTGGCCACTGTCACACTGTTCCTTCACGTCTTTTTGCCGGAGATAATAGACTTGAACGTCTGTAATTTTCATTTCTTAACCTCCCTGCGCTTGCGCTTTACTTCGACTCCCACAGAATGCAACTTATCACTAAACGGTTGCAGTTTGAGAATCCGAAGCTTGACTTGTCTGACTTCAAAATTTTCCAGGATCTGGCAACAGACCTGGTGGGCAACTTCTTCTAGTAATGTGAAGGTCTGATGAAGACAAATTCTTTCGACACTCCCAAAGACAGCTGCATAATCGACCGTGCCTTCCAGTTCGCCCGTTTGCCCGGCCTGGTTGAGGTTTGTGACCAGAGTCAGATCCAACCGGCAAGGCTGGGGTTTGCTGCGCTCCTCCTCGGTGGTGCCTACTTTAATCCCAAGTTGAATTCCTTCCAAGAGAATTTTATCCATGGCTCCTCCAAAAAAGAAGCCTCCGTTTGATAGCAACAACGATCAAACGGAGGCTTAGATTCTTCTCGCAATTAGGCGCGACACTCAGCGCAGCAAGATTATGACTTCCAGCTAACTTCCGGCTCCGGGCCCGATCAGAGGTTGGCGTTTTTGGATTGGATAATCCTTCCTCAAGGGATGCCCTTGAAACTCTTCGTACATGAGGATTCGTTTCAAATTAGGGTGTCCGCGAAACTTAATCCCAAACATGTCCCAAACTTCCCGCTCGTACCAATCGGCTCCCGCCCAAAGGGAAACTATGGAATCTACCTCTGGATTCTTGGCTTCAGCCGGAACCTTAATTCGCACTCGGTGCTTCTTGGCCAGCGAGAAGAAATGGTAAACCACTTCGAAGCGAGGTTTCTTTTTAAGGTCGAGGTAGTCCACGGCGGTCAAATCCATAAGAAAATTGTAATCCAGGTCAGGATCTCCTTTCAGGAACGTAGAGACTGGGACCAACACTTGAGGCTGGATAATGACCGTATCCTCTCCGAGGCGGGAGTGGGTTTCAATAATGCTCTCTCCAAATTGTTCTCTAATCTTTCTTAAGGTGACGCTCGGCTCCGGCATAACTCAAAATTCCTGTCTCGAATGCTGAATTTTGTCCTGCAGCTTCATAAGTCCATCCAGTACGGTTTCAGGGCGGGGAGGACAACCAGGGATGTAGATATCAACCGGGATAATCGTGTCGATGCCTTGAACGGTTGCGTAGTTGTCATAGAACCCCCCTGTGCAGGTGCAGACGCCGAAAGCCACCACCCATTTTGGATCACACATTTGCTCGTAAACCATCTTCAGGACGGGAGCCATTTTATGGCTAATGGTTCCTACCACGAAGAGGACATCAGCCTGGCGAGGTGAAAAGCGCGGAAAGCCTGCGCCAAAACGGTCGATGTCGTAATGAGAAGCCGCCGTCGCCATGTACTCCATACCGCAGCAAGCGGTGACGAAAGGGTATTGAAAGAGCGAATACTTTCTCGCCCAGCCAATGGCCTTTTCAAGTTTAGAGGTAAGAAATCCTTGAGACATCATCCGCGGGTTCCCTTTTTCCTTTCCGAGAGCATCATAACATGCTCGTTCGCGATTCTCCAAAGACTCAGCCATCAGTCCGGCGCCGCGAAGATAAGGGCCGCCGAACTTACCTGCAAGCCGTCGAACCCAGTCATGTGGAGCGCCTTAAAGCACGCCTTTTTGCTTATAAGGATTCACTTTCTCAGACACTCACTTCCCTATAAACCGTTAACCCGCCATTAATACTGAACCGATAAGCAAGGTGGATCCAGCTGGTTCTCGGGTCTCATTTTTTTTGTCTGTTCTTCCGCCAGTCGATGTTGAAATTCAAACGATTTAAAATCTTGCATCACATGCTTTTGGTGTTGATGCTGGTCAGTATCCTTCCTCTCAGCTTTTATGGCTGGCAGGTGATCCAGCTCAACCGAGAAAGGCTAGAGAGAACAGAAAAAGTCTCACAGCTTAGCATCGCTAAATCGTTGGCGCGGGAGATTGCTCAGTATCTGAATGGTTATCGGGAGCAAATTTTGGGTTTTGCCAGTGCCATCGAGTTGCGTGGGGGCCTCGACGGGATCGACCAATCGGAAGAAAATCACTTGTTGCAGAAAAAGCTGGAAGAGTTTGTAACTCGGTCCAAAAACCTGCTCTACGTCAACATTCTCAACAATGAAGGCAAAGGAGTACGCGCCGGCCGGTACAATGCCGAAGATGCTCTCGTTCAGCGCTTCTTTACCAGGGCCTTTCTAGAAGCCAGCAAAGATCAATCCTATATCAGCGAGCCACTCGCCATTGAGGTAGGGAGCCAAATTGAGCCCGTCATAATAATGTCCATTCCTATTAAGTCTGAAAAAAAATGGATCGGAGTGACCACGGTCATTATAGGACTGAGCGACCTTCTCCATTGGATCAGCGAAAATAGCACGGCGGGGAAGACGGTTTATGTGGTTGATTTCAACGGCCACATCGTAGTACACCCCGATCGCAGCACCATAATGACAGGGATGGATTTCAGCCGAATTGGCATTGTTCGGGAATTCATGGAAGTTTGGAGCAGTTCTAGAGGGAACGTTCGATTACCTGGAACGCTTCCCTTCAAATTGATTGAAGATGGCAAAGAGAAGGAAATGCTGGGGACCTATTATGCTATTCCTGAAGCCTCCTGGGGAGTCATTGTGCAGATCGACCAGAGGGACGCCTTTGCCACCGTGACGCAAATGAAAAAAGAGACTATCAAGTGGGGTATCTCGCTGTTGCTCCTTGCTCTCTCGGTCGGATGGGTTAGTGCCCGTTCGATTACAACTCCCATTCAACAACTAGCCGAAAGTACTCAGGCGATTGCCAAAGGAGATTTCTCCAAGAAGATCAATATTAAGAGTCGGACGGAGATCGGTGAACTGGCGCGCACGTTTACTAAAATGGCCGCCGACTTGGAATTGTACATCGAGCAAATCAAGCGAGCCCTCAAAGAGAAAGAGGATCTATTCGTAGGAACCATTCGAGCCTTGGCGGCTGCCATTGATGAGAAAGATCCATATACGCGCGGTCATTCAGACCGGGTTACGAACTATGCCATCATCCTCGCCAGGCAAATGGGCCTGGACGAGGAAGCGGTCGAAACCATTCGCATTTCGGCGCTGCTGCATGATATAGGAAAAATCGGCGTCGATGACAAAGTGCTCAAGAAGCCCGGCTTCCTGACACCGGAAGAATTTGAATTAATGAAACAACATCCGGTCAAAGGCGCAAACATCATGAAGTCTATTGAACAGATGCGGGAAATGATTCCAGGGATGAAGTATCACCACGAGCAATGGGATGGCAATGGCTATCCCGACAGGCTTAAGGGTGAAAGCATCCCTCTCATCGCCCGAATCATCAGTGTGGCCGACACCTTTGACGCTATGACCACTAACCGGCCTTATCAGAAGGCCATGAACCTTGAATTTACGTTGCAAAAAATCAGAGAGAACATCGGCATCAAATATGACGCACGAGTCGTGGATGCGCTCATGCAAGCGGTTGACAGCGGCGATATCGCTCTCCCCACTTCCCCCAGTAGAGCCCTAGCCATTTGAACCCCTAAGTGACAACCTCGATTTTTAACTAGTCAAGGGCTGGCGCCCTCGATATCCCTGCCACTCCTGACAGGGAGCCCGAAGCGCAAGCGAGAGTCATGGCCACTGACCCTCGCTTGCGCTTCGGGCTCGCAGACCTCCGCAAAACGAGGACAAGAACGACGATTCCATAATTCCATAAACGAGAACAAAATTCTCGTTTCGATCCACCTTTGAGTTTATAGAACTTCCAAAGTTTGCTATAAAACTTCTGGCGATATATTTCTGCCTCCCATCTCCGATTCGATGCCTTACACCCATATATTGAAAAGATTGCTTGAAAGCGTAGAGGGTGCGGTGGGCGTGGGATTCGTCGATCAGGAGGGAGAAACCATTCAACTTGAAGGACAGCTTGAAGATTATTCTCACCGCCTCCATTTAGCCTATCAGGGAATCTTAGTTGACAGCCTAAAGGAGATTCATCAGAAAGAGTCTCTCTCCTGGCTGATCTCCGTCCATCAAAGGGTTACGATCGTTGTCCAGCCCTTAAAGAACGCCTACTTTCTGGTTCTTACCTTGGAACACCGCAAGGACCTGCACAAGGCCCTGAAGCGGCTCGAGGAGGCCGCCCAGGAGCTCAATCAGGAATTGTGAGGTTCGGTGTGTTAAGATACAGTTTTAGCGAGGGGAGCCTGTGGTCGTGGTGGAGCTGGCCGTGTCAAAACCAACTCTACATTCAATGTTTTAAAGGAATCATGCAGACATTATTTGGCCCGCAGGAAAAAGGATTTCTGAGCAAATTAAAGGAGGCGGTTGCCTCTACAAGGTCGAATCTTGTCACCAAGATTGAGGATGTTGTCAAGGGCAAGAAGGAAATAGATGCTGAGCTCCTGGACGACTTAGAAGCCATCCTGATTGGAGCAGACGTAGGCGTTGAAACCAGTAGCGAAGTGCTGGAAAAAATACGAAATCAGGTTAGCCGCAAACAGATCAACGACCCTCCTCAACTAAAGTCCCTGATAAAGGACGAACTGAAAAGAATTCTGGATGCCACGGATGGAAAGATCCTCGACGAAAAAGAGGTGCCCGGCACTAAGGTCACCATGGTTGTTGGGGTCAACGGCGTGGGTAAAACCACCACCATCGGAAAGCTGGCTAATCTCTACAGGCAGAAAGAAAAGAAAGTACTGATTTGTGCAGCTGACACGTTTCGAGCAGCTGCTATCGAACAGTTAGAAATTTGGGGGCGACGCGCCGGGGTGGACATCATTCGTCAAAAAACCGGCGCTGACCCCTCAGCGGTACTTTTTGACGCTATAGTGGCCTCCAAGTCGAGGGCGATTAACATTCTCATTGTAGATACGGCTGGCCGCTTACACACCAAGAATAATTTGATGAGTGAGTTGGAAAAGATGAAGCGTATCGCGGGACGAGAGATTTCGGGCGCCCCACACGAGGTGTTGCTGGTCCTTGATGCGACGACGGGGCAAAACGGATTGGCTCAGGCCAGGGAATTCACTCGCAGTGTCGGGATAAGCGGCATTATTTTGACTAAGCTCGATGGAACGGCCAAAGGAGGCGTTGTTGTGGCTATCGCCCGGGACCTCAAGATTCCAATTCAATATATTGGGGTCGGAGAAAAGATGGATGATCTTGTCCAATTCTCTTCCGAGCAGTATATCAATTCGTTATTCGAATGAGATTTCTGTTTGACACTAGAACGAAAACGCCCTGGCAATACATATCAGTGGAACGGTAGTCCTGAAAGATCAAATAAGAAGCGCCTAATGCGTGCGAAGGTACGTCGACGTTCGACGGCCCGCTCCCCCTGGGAGAGGGGAGCTGTGAAAAATGGGGAGGGCGAGTCTCCTGGCCAGCTATCGCCCAGCAAATCCTTGCCCCATGAGGCTCGGCGGGAGCCTCGCTCTCCCGAGGTTGGCCGGTTTGATTTTTTTTCACAGCCTCAGGGTGACCGCAGAACGGGCGATTCTTTAGTAATTCGCATTCTCTAGCAGACTGATGTCCGACGTCGATTTACATTACATGGACTACACTCTGGCCCTAGCCAGGAAGGGAAGAGCTCTCACCAGCCCGAATCCGATGGTCGGCGCCACCCTTGTCAAGGACGGCATTATTGTGGGAGAGGGATTTCATCGTTATGCGGAGCGAAAGCACGCAGAGGACTGGGCTATCGAAGCGGCGGGAGAGAGGGCGAGAGGCGCAACTCTTTACCTGAATCTCGAACCTTGCAGTCACTTTGGTCGTACCTCACCTTGTTGTGATTTGGTGATTCGCTCCGGCATCGCTCGCGTCGTGGCGGCCATGCAAGACCCCAATCCAGTCGTGAGTGGTGCCGGCTTCGAGCGGCTGAAGCAAGCCGGCATTGAGATGTCCGTGGGGATCCGGGAGGCGGAAGCACGGAAGTTAAACGAGT